>JBJKRE010000380.1:0-5093 GCA_046704825.1 Acidobacteriota bacterium | reverse complement strand
CGGCCTTCCCTGCCGCGTCTACATGGGACGGAGGGACATGGAGAGGCAGTCGCCGAACGTTTCGAGGATGCGCGTTCTAGGCGCGGAGATACATCCGGTGGACGCCGGCGCGGCCACCCTCAAGGAGGCCATCAACGAGGCTCTCCGCGACTGGGCCGCCAACCCGTCCGACACCCATTACCTTCTGGGTTCGGCGCTGGGCCCTCGGCCCTTTCCCAGGATCGTCCGTACCTTTCAGTCGGTCATAGGCCGGGAGGCCAGAGCGCAGTACCTGGAGTCGGAAGGACGCCTGCCGGACGTCGCCGTGGCCTGCGTGGGCGGCGGGTCCAACGCCATCGGCCTGTTCTCCTCCTTCCTGGACGACGCAGGGGTTGCGCTGGTGGGCGTCGAGGCGGGGGGAAGGGGGCCGGGAGAAGGCGAGCACGCTGCCCGGTTTTCCGGGGGCTCGCCGGGCGTGCTGCACGGATGCTTTACCTACCTCCTTCAAAATGCGGACGGACAGGTGCTCGGCACCCGTTCGGTGGCCGCGGGCCTCGACTACCCAGCGGTAGGGCCCGAACACAGTTACCTCAAGGATTCGAACAGGGCCCTCTACACCCGCAAAGAGGACGATTCGGCGCTCGCGGCGTTCCGCGCCCTCGCCCGTCTCGAGGGGATCATTCCCGCCCTGGAGAGCGCGCACGCGGTCGCCTATATCCTGGAGGACGCAGCCAGGGAGTTCGGATCGGGGGTGCGGGTCCTGCTCAACCTGTCCGGCAGGGGAGACAAGGACATGGGTTCCATCGACGACGGGGGAGGACGCCATGAGCAGGCTGAGTGAAGCGCTGGCGGCGGGCCGCGCCCTGATACCCTACCTGACGGCTTTCGACCCTTCGGCCGACGCGTTCCTTGACGGCGCCCTGGGGGCCGTGGACGGCGGCGCTGCAGCCCTGGAAATAGGCGTCCCGTACTCCGACCCGGTGGCCGACGGGCCCGTCATCCAGAAGGCGCACGGCCGCGCCCTGACGGCGGGTGGGACGGCGGCCGGGACGCTCGGCCTCGTGGCCAAGCTCAGGGATCGGACGTCCGTGCCGGTCGTCCTGTTCACGTACTTCAACCCCGTCCTCGCATACGGACCGAGGGCCTTTCTCGGCGACGCCGGAACGGCGGGGGCCGACGGCGTCCTCTGCCTGGACTGTCCCCCCGAAGAGGAGCCGGGGTGGTTCGAGGCAGTGACCGCTTCAGGGCTGGACCCCGTGGTGCTGGTGGGGCCCAACTCGAGCGCCGGGAGGGCGCCCGCAATCCTCGAGCGGGGCGGCGGATTCGTCTACGTGGTCTCCCGGGAGGGCGTAACCGGTTCGGGCCGGGGACGGGAGGCGCGCCTCGAGGAGAGGGTCGCCCTGGTCAGGCGTCACACAAGTCTGCCGGTGGCCGTGGGCTTCGGGGTGAAAGAACCGGAGGACGTGAAGAGACTGTGGAATCTGTGCGAAGGCGCGGTGGTGGGATCGGCACTGATCCACCGCCTGGAGAAGGTCGGAATTCCGGCGAGACGGGCGGCGGCCGCCGCCTGCGTGGGAGAACTAACCGGCAGCGGGCAAGGCCCCGCCCGCCGGCAGGAGAGCGCATGCTGATCAAGCTTGGAGAATTTGCCGGCGAAGGACAGAGCGAGGAGGTGATCGCACGGCTGGAAGCAGCCGGGCGCGCCGCTAGAAAGCTCGAACTCCCTTACGGCACCTTCGTTGCGGCGGAGGGGGGAGGGCGTCCGACCGAGGAAGAACTGAAAGGTTTGAGCGGCGTGGAGTGGGTCCGGCCCGGCGGAGGGGCGGCGCTCGCCGACCGCGCCACGAATCCCCAGGGGACTGTCGTCGAACTGGGAGAGTGCCCGGTGGGCGGGGAGACGCTTTCTGTCATGGCAGGTCCGTGCTCAGTCGAGGATCCGGACCAGGTGCTGACCTGCGCGCGCTTCGTCGCGGCGTACGGCGCCACTGTACTCAGGGGCGGAGCCTTCAAGCCGAGGACCTCGCCCTACAGCTTCCAGGGGATGGGGCGGCAGGCCCTCGAGTGGCTTCGGTCTGCCGGGCGATCCGTGAGATTGCCGGTGGTGTCCGAGGTCATGGACCCCGGCGAGGTGGAGACTTCTGCCGGGTACGTCGACTGTCTTCAGGTCGGGGCGCGTTCGATGCAGAATTTCCCGCTTCTGAGGGCGGCGGGGCGCTCCGGAAAACCCGTCCTCCTCAAGCGCGGAAACTCCGCTCCCATCGAGGAGTTTCTTTTAGCGGCCGAGTATATCCTCCTGGAAGGTAACCCGAACGTCATCCTGTGCGAGCGGGGCATACGCACCTTCGAAACGGCCACGCGAAATACGCTGGACCTCAACGCCGTACCCGTGCTGAAGGCCAGGACCCACCTCCCGGTGATCGTTGATCCTTCCCACGGCACGGGCCGGAGGGACGCCGTGGCGGCCATGGCCAAGGCGGCCGTGGCGGCCGGGGCCGACGGCCTCATGGTGGAGGTCCACCCGGATCCAGGGCGGGCCCTCTCGGACGGCGATCAGTCTCTCACGCCAGCCGAGTTCCGCCAGCTTATGGATGCCGTGCGCAAAGTGGCGCTGGCCGTGGGCCGCAGGGCGCCCGGCCAGGAAGAGTCGGCCTTCGAGAAGGCGAGGCGGGGATCCTCCGCGCGCCGCGGAATGGGCTGGGGTGCGGCGGGATAGCTGGACATTTGGGATTTTGGATTTGGGAATTGGGCTTTGGGATTTTAAAAGACGGCTTGGGACGGGCCTTCGAAGGCGTGATTCAGGGCCATGGAATCAGGGAAGAATTGGAGCGTTTTGAAAAAAGGTCCAGGTCTGGGACCGTTCCTGAGGTGCGATGGGCGATCTGAAGGAGTTCTCGAAAACCGTTAGGCTGTCTCTTTCCGTCTACCCCTGGCGGCGCGTCGATCCCGTTCCCTGGGTCCGCTTAGAGAAAGAGCTGTCCGAGAGCAGGGTTGCCCTAGTCTCGACGGCGGGGTTCGTTCTGCCTGGTCAGGACCCCTTCGACGGCGGCGTAAAGGGCGGGGATTATTCGTTCAGAGAGATTCCCTGGAACACGGCCCCCCACGTCCTGATCGACACGCACCGGAGCGGCGCCTTCGACCACGGGGGCATGAGCGCGGACCCGGATCTTGCCTTTCCGCTGACCAGAATCCGGGAACTGGCGGACGAAGGGGCGGTGGGCTCTGTGGCGCCCCGGCACCTTTCCTTCATGGGGTCGATCACCGCGCCGGGAAGGCTGGTGCGAAAGAGCGCTCCGCGGGCGGCACGGATCCTCAAGGAGGACGGAGTGGACGCCGCCTTGCTCGTGCCCGTCTGACCCTTCTGCAACCAGACCGTGGGTCTGATCGCCGCCGAACTGGAAAGGTCCGGCATCGCAACCGTCGCGATACAACTCCTGTTGAACGTGGCCAGGAAGGTGCGGCCGCCGAGGGCGCTCTTCGTGCCGTTTCGTCACGGATACCCCCTGGACAGGCCGCATGACCCGGCTGCACAGAAAGCCGTCATTCTGGCCGCTTTCGGGCTTCTGGAACGCCGTGAGCTGCCGCCTCCCGTCCTCCACCGCTTCGAACCGGACTGAAAAGTGATCGATTGATCAGCGATCCGGCTTGCGCACGTCTTCGAATGCCCCTCCGCTGCCGACTTTTGAAACCCAAATCACAAATCCCAATTTCCCAATCATTCTTCCCCGTTTTTGCCTTGTCCTCGGCGCGAACGGCGTGTAAAATACGCATCATGCGGGAGGTACACCATGTCCCTTGCCAGACTGGAAGACGCTAAGAGCCTGGCAGCTTCCGGGAAGCTGAAGGAAGCGGCCGATATTCTCAAGGGTATTCTTCAGTCGGATCCTGACAATACGGAGGTTCGAGGCCTGCTCGTCGATCTGCAGGACCGCATGATGCTCGAACTCCAGATCTCCGAGATGCTGAAGCGGGCGTCCGCACAGGCCGACAAGGGGAACGAGGCGGCAGCGAAAAAGATAGCGGCGGAGATTCTCAAGATCTCTCCGGGGCACCCCGGTGCGGAAGCGCTGGTCGCCAGGCTGGAAGACACGGCGCAGCCGGTTCCGCCAGCCAAGGTGGAGGCGGGTGTCCCGAAGCCGCAGGAACCGGTCCAGGAGCAAGAGTCTGCAGAGACGGCCGACTTCGTGTTCGAACCAGGGCAACCGGGAGTCGAGGGTTCATTTCAGGGACAGGAAGAGGACTTCTCGTTCGATGCCCTGGAAACTGCCGCTCCCGGCGGTGAGGTCGAACAGACCGTGCTTTCGGGGGCATCGTCCAATCTGTCCCCTGCGGAAGCCAGCAGGGTCAGTCAGTACCTCAAGGAGGGCCAGGCCCACTTCGATGCCGGCAGGTACCAGGACGCCATCGACGCATGGACGCGCGTTTTCATCATCGACGAAGAAAACAACGAGGCTCAGAATCTGATAGACCGGGCCAAGGAGGCCATGTCCGGCGGGCAACAGGAAGTGGAGCACCAGCTCACGGAGGCCGTGGCCTACTTCAACGCCGGCGACATGGACCGGTCGCGCAAGCTCCTCGAGCGTATCCTTGCCGTGTTTCCCAGCCACCGAGAGGCGCTCTACTACATGGGCCGGATCAAAGAGGAGGCCTCCGGCAATCCCCAAACACCCGGTGAAGCCGCCGGCCCGGCTACTGCGGAGACCCACGATGAAGGAGAGGCGGAAGCATCCTCCTTCGGAGACTTTGAACTCGAAGACAGCCTTACCGTGCCGACCGGTCCCGAAATGAGGTCGGGCGAGCCCGCCCATGATGCAAAGGCGGCCTCACCCTCCGAGTTCAGCTTCGAACCGGAGGGCGGCACCGGCGGCTTCGAATTGGAAACCGGTCGTGTGTCGACGCCGGACTCCGCCGGGGCTGAAAAATCCGGCGAGGAGGGCGAGCCTTCCAAACCGGCCTTCGAGCTGGAAACGGGGGCGGTCGACGAATTCACCTTCTCGGACCTGTCCAAGGAGGTGGGAACGGACGCAGGCGGGGGGGACGGGACCGGGGCGGGCGCACCGGCCATGGCCGATTTCGTCTGGGACCAGCCCCTGCCCAAGCCTTCCGAGCCGTTGCCC
>JBJKRE010000379.1:0-9263 GCA_046704825.1 Acidobacteriota bacterium | reverse complement strand
CAGGGTCGCCGTGTCGCAGGAACTCAGGGCCCGCTCCAGGTGGTCCTTTGACGGAAGAACCCGCGAATCCGCGAATGCGCCGCCGCCGCCCGACCCGTCCACGCCGTCCGTGGCCAGCGCCGCGAACATCCAGCGCCGTGCCCGTCCCTCCTCGGCCGTCATGGCAACCGCCAGGGCCGCGGCCAGGTGGCTGCAGCGGCCGCCCCGGCCGGAACCCGACGCACGCACCGTGGCCTCGCCCGTCCCGACCAGCGCCAGCGGCCGTCGCGATCGGCCCCTCACGAACGCCCTTGCGATCCTTTGTGCAAGGGCCTCGGCGCTCTCGCCCTCGCGAACGGAAATTTCCCTCGCGTCATAGCCTGCGGTGTGCAGGCGCTCCACGATGCCCCTTCGCAGGCACAGCGCGTCGCACAGGACGAACCACGCGTCGCCCCTGCGCGGAGGCGAGGCGACGGGGTCCGGCAGGCGCATGGGAAGGGCCACGCCGTAGCGGGTCAGCACCGCCTCCGCGCCCTCGGCGCGCCCCCAGGGCAGCGTGGGACCCGATGATACGAGCTTCCCGTGCCTCGGGCCCACGTCGGACCAGACGGCGGTCACGACCGGCCACGATCCCAACGAGGCGAGCAGGCCGCCCGCCTTGACCCGCGACAACCTGGCCCTCACGGCGTTCACCTCGCTGATGGCCGCCCCGGAGTCCAGCAGGGCGGTCACCACAGCCCCGGCTTCCGCCACGGTCCAGGGCGGCGCGGGATCGGCCAGCAGGGCCGATCCGCCGCCCCAAATGCACGCCAGCAGGGGGCCAGAACCGTCTTCTAGCCAGACCCTTACATGCCGGGTGTTCGCCGCGTTCTCCGCGGTCTGAGAGGGATGGTCGCCCCACAGGGCCCGAAAGCCCGCCGGTACGGGCTCTTCGCAAGTGCCGTAGACCAGCCCCGGAAGCCCTCGCCACGCCTGGGACGCCGCACGGGCCAGGGCGGGTGCCGCTTTCCCGAGGCAGAACACGCGGGCGGGCTGGACGCCGGTCCGCGCCACCGCCTCAACGAGTCGTCCGGCGAACCTTTCGGGGCTGAAATCGGCCAGGAACCCCCTCATGGCGGCCGCTAGGGCGCGCCCGTCGCCGTAAACCATTGAATTTAAATCTGTTATATTTATCAAGCCAATATCACCCTATGGCGGGGGTTTCACCGGCCCGAAAGCCGAAAAACCCTTGACAGCCGGTCCTTTCAGTCCTATATTATGCGCAGAACCTTGGAAAGGAGGTCTAAATGAACAAAGCGGAAGTCATCAGTTCGATCGCAACCGGGGCCGGGATCAGCAAGGCTGACGCCCAGAAGGCCCTCGACGCCTTCACCACCACGGTCACGAAGGCCCTCAAGAAGGGCGACAAGGTGACCCTGGTCGGCTTCGGCACCTTCAGCATCGGCAAGCGCAAATCGCGCACCGGCCGCAACCCCAAGACCGGCAAGCCGATCAAGATCGCGGCGAAGAAAGTCGCGAAGTTCAAGGCTGGAAAGGGCCTGGCCGAGAAGGTCAAGTAACATCGTCATTTCTCGGTTTCGCAAGGGGCCTTCGGGCCCCTTTTTTTATGGGCTCCCGGCGCCGGGGCCCGGGGTTCAGTCGCCCGGGGGTTCCAGTACGACCAGTTCGGCTCCGCCTTCCACGCTGTCGCCCTCCTTGGCCCGGATCTCCTTGACCGCGCCGTCGGTGAGGGCCTGCAGCTCGTTCTGCATCTTCATGGCCTCCACCACGATGACGCCCTGGCCCTTGGCGACCTCCTGGCCCTCCTCCACGAGGATCTTGACCACCTTGCCCGGCATGGGGGCCTTCACGCTGAACGCCTGCGTGCCGGCTCCGCCGCCCTGGGCCCTCAGGACGAGTCCGATGGGGCTCAGGAGTTCCACGCGGCGCATGCCGTCGTAGAGGTGCACGTTGTAGACGTCGGTCTCCGGCGAGTATACGCTGGCCTCGAAGCTCACGCCGTCCACCAGGAGCGAGTAGAGTCCGGGCAGCACGAAGTCGCTGTCCACGTCGTAGGTCTTGTCGTCTATGGTCACGGCGTAGCCGCCGTTCTTCTCCATCACCTCGACGGGAATCTGCCGCCCGTCGCGCATGATCACGTAGCGCATGTCAGTTCCTCCCCGTCAGGGCCCGCCGCCACGGGCTGATGCCTGCCTGCCCCTTCGGACACGGCTTCTGCCTGAGCGACGATTCGTACGCGGCGATGGCCGCCGCGATGTCCGCCACGTAGTGGGGCTCCGGCGTTTTGTACTCGCCGGGGCCCAGGTATTTCGTGATGAAGCCCGTGTCCAGGTTACCGGCGAGGAACTCGGGGTGGTCGACGATCTGCAGCAGGAAGTGACGGTTGGACCGGATGCCCACGATCTGAAACTCCTGCAGCGCCCGCAGCATGGACGCCGCAGCCTTCCGGCGGTCGTGCCCCCACGTGATCACCTTGGCGATCATGGGGTCGTAGTAGATGGAGACCTCGCCGCTCGAATAGATGGACGAGTCTACGCGCACGCCGGGCCCCTCCGGCAGCCTCACGGCAACGACCTTTCCGGGACAGGGCAGGAAGCCGCTCAGCGGATCCTCTGCGTATATGCGGCACTCGAAGGCCCATCCTCGTATGTCCAGGTCCTCCTGGCGGATGCTCATGGCTTCGCCCGCCGCGATGCGGATCTGCTCCTGCACGAGGTCCAGCCCCGTCACCATTTCGGTGACGGCGTGCTCGACCTGGAGCCGTGTGTTCATTTCCATGAAGTAGAAGTTCCCATTCTGGTCCGAAAGGAACTCGATGGTGCCGGCGTTGACGTAGCCGACGGCCTTGGCGGCCCGGACGGCGATCTCGCCCATCTTCGCGCGCATCTCGGGCGTCACCATGGGGGAGGGCGCCTCCTCGATGATCTTCTGGTGCCGCCGCTGGATGGAGCACTCGCGCTCGCCCAGGTACAGGGCGTTTCCGTGCGAGTCGCACAGGATCTGCATCTCGATGTGACGCGGCCTCTCGATGGCCTTCTCGATGTAGACAGACCCGTCGCCGAAGGCCTCCACGGCCTCTGACACGGCCCCGCGGAAGGCCGAGGACAGTTCCTCCGCCGAATGAACGAGGCGCATCCCCTTACCGCCCCCGCCGGCCGCGGCCTTCAGCATGATGGGGTATCCGGCCTTCTCGGCCTCCCTCTTCGCCGTGTCCAGATCGGCCAGTGGCTCCAGGGTACCCGGAACAACCGGCACGCCCGCCGCAGACATGAGCTGGCGGGCGTGGGTCTTCTCTCCCATGGCTTCGATGGCCTCCGGCGGCGGCCCGATGAACGTCATCCCCGCCTCGGCGCATCGCCGGGCGAAGGTCGCGTTTTCCGACAGGAAACCGTAGCCCGGATGGATGGCGTCGGCGCCCGATTTCTTCGCCGCCGCCAGGATCGCGTCGATGTTCAGGTAGCTCTGGGCCGAGGGCGCAGGGCCGATCAGGTAGGCCTCGTCGGCCAGGCGGACGTGTCGGGATTGCCGGTCGGGCTCCGAGAAGACGGCCACGCTCGGCAGGCCGAGGTCCCGAAGGGCCCTGATGATCGGGATGGCGAACTCCCCGCGGTTTGCGATGAGGACTTTCTTAAACACGAGGGGCCTCCTAAAAGGTGAAGCACTCTCCGTCTTTCACGAGGCGGCTGTGCCGCCGCCACTTGGCGTCGTCGGTCCTGGGGTAATCCTCCCGGTAATGCCCGCCGCGGCTCTCCGTCCGGTAGGCGGCGGATGCGGCCATGGCATCGCCGAGGAAGGCCATGTTGGCCGTCTCCAGTATACGCCTGTGGAAACAGCCGTTCTTCAGGAGGCGCCTGAGTCCTTCCAGCTCTAGCCGCGCTGCGCGCAGACCGTCGGCGTGCCGGATGATCCCGACGCCCTTCCACATCACCGCCGAGATGCGGCGGCGCAGTTCGTTGGACACGTCCAGGTCCCGGCAGCCCTCCAGGTCGAGCGGGTCCACGGGTCCCAGGTCCGGCCCCACACCGCATTCGGCAAGCGCCGCGCGGGCCGCGCGCGTGCCGAAGACGAGCCCCTCGAGGAGGGAGTTGCTCGCCAGGCGGTTGGCGCCGTGTACGCCCGTGCAGGACGCCTCGCCCGCCGCAAACACGCCGGGCATGGAGGTCCGTCCCTCCCGGTCGGTCTCCACGCCGCCCATCATGTAGTGGGCCGCCGGATGGACGGGAATCTGGTGCCGCGTGATGTCGAGCCCGTACTTGAGGCACGTGGTGTAGATCGTTGGGAAGCGCCGGCTCACGAAGGCGGCGTCGAGGTGCGTCATGTCCAGCGTCACGGGTCGGCCGCCCTGCCTGCGGATCTCGCTCACCACGCCGCGGCTCACCACGTCCCTGGGCGCCAGATCGCCCATCGGGTGGTAGTCCTCCATGAAGCGCCGCCCGTCTGCGTTCCTCAGCACTGCACCCTCCCCTCGCATGCTTTCGGACAAAAGGAAGCGCGGAGCGCCGGAGAGGTAGAGGACCGTCGGGTGGAACTGGACGAACTCCAGGTTGGCCATCACAAGTCCGGCATCCATCGCCATGGCGATGCCGTCCCCCGTGGCCACTGCGGGGTTGGTCGACTCCTGGAACAGCCGCCCCACGCCGCCTGTGGCGATGACCACCGCCCTGGCCAAAACGGGTACGGGTCGGTTGTCGGCCTCGTCGAGCGCCCAGGCCCCCCTGCAGCCGTTCGCACCCCTTATGAGTGATATGGCCGTGTGAAACGGCATCACGGTTATGTTCTCTTCGCGGCTGGCCCTGAGGCTCAGGGCACGCTCAAGTTCTCGCCCGGTGGCGTCTCCGTGGGCGTGGAGGATGCGGCTCCGGCTGTGCGCGGCCTCCCGCGTGTAGTTCAGGCGGCCGTCCTCGCGGTCGAACTCCGCCCCCCAGTCGATCAGCTCCTGAACGCGCTCCCGGCCGTCCCGAACCAGAACCCTGACGGCTTCCACGTCGCACAGCCCGTCGCCGGCCTCCAGGGTGTCCTCGAAATGGGACTCCGTGTCGTCGTCGGCCAGGGGTACGGCGATACCGCCCTGGGCGTACTCCGTGTTCGATTCTTTAGGTTGGTCCTTTGTGACCACCAGTACGCGCCACCCAGCCTGCGCGGCTTCGATGGCCGCGCGCAGGCCGGCGATGCCGGAGCCCAGCACGAGGAGGTCGCAGACGATGGGGTCTTTGGGGATTATGGACATGATGTCCCGGATCGGTTCGGGTGGGCCAACGGATACCGTTTTGTCCGTGTCATCCTGCCCTCCCACCCTGCGGCAAGCGGTCCACCCGCGGCCGACCTTGCAGGAGCCCTGCGGGGCTGTCGGGGCCGTTTCCCCGTCCAATGGTCATTTTAGCCAAGGCCGGACCATCCGGCAACCGGCGGGCGGTCTCGCCAGGTGCCCCCGGCTCGGCCCGGAGGTCAGGCCAACGGGCCGAAGCGCCTGCGCGAGCCGGGAAAGTCCACGCCCGTGGTCAGAAACGCGAGGAACCCGAAGAGAAGGGCGGGAGGAAGCACCTGCCAGCGCAGGTGGATCGCCGGGGCGGCGGCCCCGCCGAGGCAGGTCAGGACCGCACCGGCGACCACCGAGGCGATCGCCGTCCACTGGTACAGTCCGAGCCCACCGCACACCGGCGTCTGCGGCTCGCCCCGGAAGGCTTCTTCGACGAAGCGCCCGAAGCCGGTGAGCAGGAGGTAGAACCCCGCGATGAACGTGAGCGGTACGTGGAGGGTCCACAGCCGGAGGGTCCCCATGGCGACGGGCACGTTCCAGAGCACCGAGTAGAGCGGCGTGGGGTGGAGAGGGACGCCCTTCCAGCCTGTGAACCGGCAGACCCTGGCGTCCGCCCGCGTGTAGCGGATACCCGCAGCCGAAGGTGCGGGCCGCCCGTGGCAGCAGCCCTGCACGAGGCAGCGGAGACGACCCAGGGCCTGCGCCCACGGGGCCGCCACGGCGAAGGCCGCCAGAACCAGCCACGGGCTGAGTCCCAGCTCCGGCATGGCCGCGGCGCCCACAGCGACGCCGAGCAGCGCCCCGTAGTAGCCGTAAGGCCTCGGAAGCCGCGGCGCACTCCCCACGACCTGCGGCCAGACGGCGGCGCCCACCAGCCCCGCCAGCGCGGTGAGCAGGATGCCGGCGTCGTCCCCGGGGCCGGCCAGCGTTCCCGCGATCGCCAGCGCCGCAAAACCCGCGAGCCCTGCGTAGAACCCCTGGTTGACGACGCGCAGGCCGCCCAGGCGCCACTCCGTCCACGAGTTCGCGAGGCGCTCCGCCGCGCCCCGCATCCTGCCCCAAACCGCCCCGGCATGGGACACGAGCCCGACCACGGCGAAGCCCGCCGCCACGTCCACGAAGGCGTGGGCGCCCGTGAGCACGCAGCCTGCGGCGATCATCCACGCCCAGGCCCGCCAGAACCACTTCAGCTTCGGCATGCGGCCGGCGAACACCTCACCGGCGAGCAGCGCCCAGATGACGTGGAACGAGGGGAACGCCTCGGCGGGGGTGTCCTTGATCCGCTCCCACACGATCAGGTGCCCGAAGAAGTTCGTGGGCGTGAAGGCTCTCGCGGGCACCACGAACGGCAAGGTCAGGTACATCGGAAAAACGAGGGCCATAGCCATGAGCGCCCGCACCGAAAACCTCCGGAGGTCGCGCCTCGTCGCCGCAACCAGCGGCGCGAGCGCGGCCATGGGATAGATGCTGATGTAGAAGAGCTCCATCCACTGGACGACGGGCAGGTGTCCCTCGCGGGGCAACAGCGCCGACCACGCGTCCGGCGGCGCGCCGACGGTCTTCAGCCCTTCGTAGAGGATCGCCCAGGGACCGAGGACGAGCAGATAGGCGGACACGCGGTCCATCCAGGTGGGCGGAGCCGGATCGTCCGGGGGCAGGCGCACGGCCGGAACGGGCAGCGTCCCGAAGCGCGCTTCGAGGTCGCCCCTCTCGTACCCGAACACCAGCGCCGCGCAGCCCAGCATCACCATCGGGCCGACCAGCCAGAACCCGCTCCCCGAGCGAAACACGAGCGCCACCCCCTCCACGGCGACACAGAATCCCACGTAGACCGGGTGGCCGAGGTACCGGTACGGGCCGCTCGTCACCAGCCTCGAGGGCGGGAAGGGGTTCACCTGGAGCCCTCCTCCCCTGGACCACAGGCTGTAGAGCCCCGCGACCATGAGGCCCAGGGCCGCCAGTGCGGCCGCGGCGCCCGTCCAGGGCGCGAAGGGGGCCGGCATCCGCACGTAGGGCGAGGCGGCCCGCGCCCAGGCGACGAGAGACAGGGGAAGCGCGACGACGAAAAGCAGAGTGTAGAGGACTTTTCTCAGCACCAGGGCGGGCCCTTTCTGCGCCTTCCGTGCGGGTGCCATGGATCGTCGGTATTCACTAGATGCATCCCTCCGTCCGCAGTATAGACGAATTTCGCCGAGACGGCTCCACGTTCGCCTCGGGCAGGCACCCGGCCCGCTTACGAGCCGTCCCTTCTTTTGACATTCACACATTCGATTGGCATAGTGTAGAGACAGTCAGAACCTGTGCGGGAACAGGCGGGATCGGAGCGCCGGGCAACGGGAGGGCGTCATGGAATCTCAGCTGTTGATGACTTTGAAGAAGTACTGGGGCTACGACGCGTTCCTGGACCTTCAGCGCGAGGCGATGGAGTGCGTCCTGTCGAGTGGCGACTCGGTCGTGGTGCTGCCCACCGGAGGCGGCAAATCGCTCTGCTACCAGGTGCCGGCCATGCTGGCCGCGGGCACCGCCGTCGTGGTCTCGCCCCTTATCTCGCTCATGAAGGACCAGGTGGACGGGCTCACGGAGCGGGGCATCCCCGCGGCGAGGCTCGACAGCAGCCTGCCGGACGACGCGCGGAGGGCCGTCTTCGGGGCGCTCAGATCGGGCAAGCTCAAACTGCTCTACGTATCGCCAGAGCGCCTGCTGACGGACGGGTTTCTCGAGACCCTGAGGCGGGTGCGGCCCGCCTACCTCGCCGTGGACGAGGCCCACTGCATCAGCCACTGGGGACACGATTTCCGCCCCGAGTACCGGCGCCTCGGGACCCTGAAAAAGGCCCTGCCCGGCGTGCCCATCCACGCCTACACGGCCACGGCCACCCCGAAGGTGCGCGACGACATCGCCGCCCAGCTCAAGCTCGAGCGCCCCACCGTGCTGGTGGGCGGGTTCGACCGCCCCAACCTCCTGTACCGGGCCGCCCGCCGCGGTCGGGGCGCGGCCCAGATCGAGGCCGTGCTCGGCCGGCACAGGGGCGAGTCCGGCATCGTCTACGCCATCCGCCGCAGGGACGTGGACGACCTCGCCGCCGAACTCGCCGGCCGGGGCTATACGGCGCTCCCCTACCACGCGGGCATGACCGACGAGGACCGTCGCCGAAACCAGGAGCGGTTCCTGAGGGAGGACGACGTGGTCATGGTGGCCACCGTCGCCTTCGGCATGGGCATCGACAAGCCCAACGTCCGGTTCGTGGTCCACGCCGCCATGCCCAAGTCCCTGGAGCACTACCTCCAGGAAAGCGGGCGGGCCGGACGCGACGGTCTGGAAGCAGAATGCGTGCTGTTTTATGCGCCCGGCGACGTGATGACGTGGAAGCGCCTGTTCAGGGACCTAGAGCCCCTGCCCCTCGCCGTGGCCACGAAGAAGCTCCGGGATATGGACGACTACTGCCGGACGGACGCCTGCCGCCACGCAGCGCTCGTCCGGTACTTCGGCCAGGACTACGCGGACGAAAACTGCGGCGCGTGCGACGTCTGCCTGGGCGACACCCTCGGTGACACCGACGACCGAGCCGCTCACGCCGCGATCCTGGCCTGCGTGCATCGCCTCCGGGGGCGCTTCAGCGAGACCTACGTGACCCGCCTCCTCAAGGGATCCAGGGACCGGCGCATCTTGGCCAACGGCCACCAGACCCTCCCGGGCTACGGCTCGCTGTCCCAGATGACCCGGCTCGAGATTCGCGCACACATCGACACCCTTGTCAGCGAGCAGTTCCTGGCCCGAACGGGCGGGCAGTGCCCACTCCGCCTCACGGCCCAAGGGGCCGCCAGGCTCGGCGTGGACGTTGCCGCCGGGCCCCCGGCGAGCACGGCCCCCTCCCCCGCAGGGCCCCGGGGCCGAGCCGCCTCGGACGCCTGGGACGGCGTGGACCGGGCCCTTTTCGAAGCCTTGCGCACCCTCAGGCGAAGCCTGGCGGCGTCCCGCGGCGTCCCCGCCTACGTCGTCTTCGGCGACGAGGCCCTGAGGGACATGG
>JBJKRE010000378.1:0-5594 GCA_046704825.1 Acidobacteriota bacterium | reverse complement strand
CGACGGGACCGTCGTGGCCTGGGGGTGGGATATCAGCGGCCAGACGGACGTGCCGCCGACCCTTCAGGATTCGGCCACCGCCCACGTGGTGGCCGTCGCGGCGGGGTGGCAGCATTCGGTGGCCCTGAGGGCGGACGGCACCGTCGTGGCCTGGGGGTTCGACGGCGACGGGGAAACGGACGTGCCGCCGGGTCTGACGGGCGTGGCGGCGATCGCGGCGGCCGGCTGGACCACGGTGGCGCTGAAGGCCGATGGCACCGTCGTCGCCTGGGGGGAGCTGGCGGACGTACCGGCCGGTCTTTCGGGCGTGGTCGCCGTCGCCGGGGGATGGAACCACATCGTGGCGCTGAAGGCCGACGGCACCGTCGTGGCCTGGGGGGACTGCGGCGGCAGCCCGGTGGATCCACCGCTGGGCCTGAGGGGCGTGGCGGCGATCGCGGCCGGCGGCTGCCACTCGGAGGCGCTGGCCGGCATCGGCATCCTGCCGGCGTCGGTGGCGGGCGGCACGGCGGGGCTGCCTTACTCGAACGTGACCTTCAGCCAGTTCGGCGGCTCCGGCGCCGTCACCTGGGAAGAGACCGGGACCCTGCCCGCGGGGATGGCGTTCACCGACAACGGCGACGGGACGGCGATTCTCTCCGGCACGCCGACGGAGCTGGGCACCTTCCCCGTCACCGTCACGGCCACCGACGCCCTCGGGGGCTTCGGCACGGCAAGCTATACGCTGACGGTTGTCTGCCCGGTGTTGACGCTGATGCCTGCGTCACCCATGCCGGACGCGACGGCGAGCCTTCCCTACAGCCAGGTCTTTTCGGTCACCGGTGGTACGGGGTCGTACAGCTACGGGGTGACGGGTACGCTGCCGGACGGGCTGGGCCTCATCGGCGATTCGCTTTCCGGCACGCCGACCCGGACCGGCACCTTCGAATTTACGATCACCGCCGAGGACGCCTACGGGTGTTCGACGAGCCGCGGGTACAGCCTGACCGTCGTCTGCCCGACCATCGGCATCATGCCGGCCCCGCTGCCCGCGGCCGTGAAGGGGCAGGCCTACGATCAGGCCCTGACCCCGTCGGCGGGTGTTGCGCCCTTCACCTTCGAGCTGACCGGCGGCGCGCTGCCGGCGGGTCTCACCCTGTCGGCCGGCGGCGAGTTCACGGGGACGCCGGCGGTGTCGGGCAGCTTCAGCATCACGCTCACCGTGACCGACGCGAACGGGTGCACGGGCACCGGCTCCTACATCCTCGCGACCTACACGAGCGGCTTCCACGACGACGGGAACACTTCCGCGCTTTGTGTGGACGGCACGACCGGGGCCTTCCAGTGGACGACGTCGGGCGGCAAGACTTTCACGGGCACGCTGAACGTCTACAACGGGGGGACCATGTACTGGAGCCGGCCTGGCGCGTCGCAGTACGTGTATCTGTACTACGACCCGAACGGCCATACGGCGTGGGGCTACCTGTACGACTACACGACGGGGCTCTACTCGAGCCTCTACGACAGCAACACCCTCAACGATCCGCCGGGCTGCGGGATGAGCCCGCCGCGGGCGTCTTGAGGCCTCGGTGGTGAGGTGAGCTATGGAGTGAGCGGAGATCGCTGGACCCGTCTATCTGAAGACGGTTGTGGATGCATGAGCTAAGGTCCCGGAGAATATCCATCATAGGAGGGCAAAGTGAGAGTGAACGCGGGAGTCAGAGGGTTCATCGTGATAGTGGCGACGGCGGTTTTGATACCCGCGGCCGTCTGGGGCCTTTCGCCCCTGAAAGCGCAAAAGAGCAAGGAATCCACGTCTTTAAAGGCGAGGAAGGCGGCCATCCACGCCTCCAGGACACGTGAGCGTGCTCGGCGCGCGGCCGAAATGGCCAGGCATCCGTTGCCGGCCCTGTCTCCAGCCGCGCAGAGCCTCGTGACGCCCATGGCCACGGCCTCCTGTGTAAGCCTGACAAATCCCGGCTTCGAGGCGGGCGACCTCACGGGCTGGACGGTAGACGGCACCAACGACGCGCCCGTCGTCACGAATACCTTTTCGCATTCGGGGACCTATTCGGCGGCTCTTGGGAACTTCAGCCCTGGTGACGAGTCATACGAACCCGACGGCGACAGCTCCTTCTACCAGACGGTGACCGTGCCGTCGGGAAACAGCATGCTGGGATTCTGGTACTGGCCCTATTCGACGGACGACATCGAGTACGACTGGCAGGCCGTCTACATCGAGGATATCTCGGGGAACATACTCGATACGGCGATGTTGCAGTGCAGTGACTCCGAGTTCTGGGTGCACAGGATGTTCGACCTGACGCCGTATGCGGGGCAGACGATCCGGATCGAGTTCCTCGTACACCAGGACGGCTACGGGGACGACACGGGCATGTACGTGGACGACGTAACCATCTGTCCCTTGCCCCAGCAGACCGACTGCATAACCCTGACCAATCCGGGGTTCGAGAGCGGCGACCTGACGGGGTGGACGGTGGACGGCACCAACGACGCCCCCGTCGTGACGAGCGACTATTCGCACTCGGGGAGTTATTCGGCGGCGCTGGGGAACTTCGGCGGTGATGAGTCCTACGAGCCCGACGGCGACAGCTCCTTCTACCAGATGGTGGCCTTGCCGGCCGGGCGTTACCGTCTCAACTTCTGGTACTGGCCCTACTCAACCGACAGCATCGAATATGATTGGCAGGCGGTCTACGTGGAGGACGCGTCCGGGAACGTTATCGGGACGCTCATGCTGAGATGTGACGATTACGAGACGTGGCAGTATGCGAGTCTCGACCTGACGCCCTACTCCGGCCAGACCGTCCGGATCGAATTCCTGGTGCATCAAGACGAGGCGGAGGATCCGACGGGGATGTACGTGGACGACGTATCCATCTGTCCCGCGCCCGAGGCAACGACCTGCATGGACCTCTCGAACGAGGGTTTCGAGTCGGGCGATTTCACGGGCTGGACCGTGGACGGCTTCGACGATGCGCCCACCGTAACGAGCACCTATTCCCATTCGGGGGTCTATTCTGCCCAGCTAGGCAACTTCGGCGAGAATGACGGTTACGAACCCGAGGGAGACAGCTCCTTCTACCAAACGGTCACCGTGCCGGCGGGTACCTGGCGGCTCGGCTTCTGGGTCTGGCCCTACACAGATGACGATATCGAATACGACTGGCAGGCGGTTTACATAGAGGACACTTCGGGGAACGTTCTGGCCACGGCCATGTTTCAGTGTACCAACGGTCAGGGCTGGCAGTACCATACCTTCGACCTGACGCCCTTTGCGGGCCAGATGGTGCGGATCGAGTTCGTGGTGTACCAGGACGGCGACGAAAGCCCCACGGGCATGTATGTGGACGACGTGACCATCTGCGGGACTTCGCCCTTCAATATGGCTTTCCACGACGACGGGAACACCTCGGCCCTGTGCGTGGACAGCACGACGGGGACCTTCCAGTGGTCCGCGGCGGGCGGCAAGACCTTCACGGGGACGCTGAACGTCTACAACGGCGGGACCATGTACTGGAGCCGGCCTGGCGCGTCGCAGTACGTGTACCTGTACTACGACCCGAACGGGCACACGGCGTGGGGCTACCTCTACGACTACACGACGGGGCTCTACTCGAGCCTCTACGACAGCAACACGCTGAACGACCCGCCGGGCTGCGGGGTGGCACTGCCGCCCGTGTGAGCCGTGTCTCGAGTTTCCCACGAACCAGCGCGGGGCTTCGGCCCCGCGCTTTTCTTAATTCGTTGCAAGGGGCCCGTCTTTGGAGCTAGATTGACTGCATACTGGCGCTGGAGGACGCATGCCTTCGATAAGAGCGGCTCTCGAACGGGGACGGGGAGTGCTGGTCCGGTTGGGTTCTCGCCTCAATGGACGCCGCATGCGGCTGGTCCTGTACATTTTCGGGGCGGCCGTGATCCTCTTCGCGGTCCTGGGGTTCTTTGCGGTGCCGCCCATTTTGAAGGGTTACCTCACGCGGACGCTGGCGCGGGAGCTGCACCGGCCGGTGACGATTCGGGCTGTGAGCTTCAATCCGTTCAATCTGAACGCGACGCTTAAAGGGGTCGACATAAAGGGGCGTGACGGCGCCTCTCCCTTCGTCGCCTTCGACTCGCTCAGCCTCAACTTCTCCATCTGGTCCGTACCGGAACGCGCGCCTGTGTTAAATGCGCTGGTTCTGAAGGGCCTGAGGGTGAACGTGGTCCGCAAGCGGGACGGCTCGTACAATTTTTCCGATCTCCTGAAGTCCGGGTCCCGTAAGACCGGGGGCAAGCCGCTCCGCTATTCCCTGAACAACATCCGCGTTCTGGGCTCCTCGATCACCTTCGACGACCGGCCCACGGGAACGCGGCACGAGGTCAGGGACCTCAGGATCGCCCTGCCTTTTCTCTCCAACCTCCCGAGCAAGGTGGACGTTTACGTCACGCCCAGGTTGACGGCCGTCGTGGACGGCAGGACCGTGGACATCCACGGCGAGGGCCGGCCCTTCAGCGAGAGCCGCGTGAGCCGCATCTCGATCCGGTTCAGGGACCTGGACCTGGCGAAATACCTACCCTATCTGCCTGCGGATTTGGGGTTCCGTGTGATCTCTGGCAGCCTGGGGACGAACCTGGCGCTGATCTTTCTGGAAGACTACGCGGGGCATACGAAGGTCATCCTGAGCGGCGCGGCGGATCTGCAGAACCTGGCCCTAAACCAGCGCGACGGGCGTCCGCTTGCGCGCTTTCCCCGGGTGGATGTTTCGGTGGGAGCGTTGAACCTGCTGACCGGTCAGGGCGTCGTGCAGAGCGTCACGCTCGACTCTCCCGAGCTTTACGTGCGGCGGTACAAAGGCGGCGCCCTCAATGTTGCTGAACTGGGCGGGTCTGCCGAGGCGAAACCGGAAGCGAAGCCGGGGAAGACGGGGCCGGGCATCGATGTAGTGCTGGGCAGTATCGCCGTTCGAAAAGGGACGGTCCACTTCGACGACCAGGCCGTGCGGCCGGCCTTCGGCATGACGCTGTCTCACTTCGACCTGACCGTGCGGGACCTGACGACGAATCTGAGCCGGCCGGCCACCGAGGAGCTGTCTCTTACCACCGGAGAGGCCGAGACGCTGAAGCAGGCGGGGAGTGTGACCTTTTCTCCCCTGCGGCTCGACGGCCGGATCGAGGCCACCGGTCTGCGTCCCGCGCGCTACGCACCCTACGACCGGGACTTTCTGCCTTTCGTCGTGGAAGGCGGGACGCTGGATTGCTCGGGCCGCTACAGCTTTGACGCCTCCGGCGGAAAGAACACAGTGCGCTTGATGGGGGTCAATGTCGGGGCCAGGGGGCTGAACCTGCGTTTCGCCGGCGAGAAGGCCGACTTCTTGGAGGCGCCGGCGGCGACGATCTCGGGGCTGAGCCTGGACACGACGGCGGGCAAGGTGGTGATCGACGGCCTGGAGGCGGCGGGCGGGCGCCTGCGCGCGGTGCGCGCCCCCGACGGCAACCTGGACCTGGCGCGTCTGGCGGGCGGCGGGGAGCCTTCCGCGCCGTCCGGAGGTAAGCCGTCTGCGGGTTCGGTTTCGGCCCCGGACGCGTCCCCGTCCTGGAATGTTGCGTTGCACACG
>JBJKRE010000377.1:0-5326 GCA_046704825.1 Acidobacteriota bacterium | reverse complement strand
TCACGGTCCAGGGCCGCGCAGTGGACGAGCAGGCCGCCCGACGCGCGGGCCGCGGCGTCGCTGGCGAGCGCCAGGGCCAGCGAGCGCGCCTGACCGTAGAAGGCCGTGTTGAACAGGAAGCCCGTGGCCGTGTCCAGGCTCAGGTGGGCCTGGGCCTCGCGTCCGGGGATGTCCTTCACGCCGTAGATCATGGCGTGGGGCTCCAGGTCGCCCTCCAGGGGCGCCGGGTAGAAGTTCTCCTGGTAGAAGTCCGCCAGGTGCGGCGAGTTGGTCCTGAGCTGGACCACGGCGCCCGCGATGGACGCGTTCCACTCGAAGTAGCTGTCCGCCGGCAGGTTCGCCTCCGACAGTGCAAGCAGTTCGTTGCGCGCCTCGTGGCCGGGGACGGCCAGCGTCCGGGCGTAATCCTGCACCTTGGTCGTCACGTTGTTCAACGCCCTTGGCCGCAGGCGCCTGGGCGACTCGAGCCTGGCCAGGGCGCCCTCGATGCGCCGCACGCCCTCCTCGAGCCGCGACATGGACGTGGCGAAGGACAGCCGCAGGTGCTCGTCGGCCATGAAGGCCTCGCCGGGCACCACCGCCACGGCCGCCTCCTTCAGGAGGTAATAGGCCAGCCCGTAGGTGTTGCGGATGGGCGCGCCCTGGAACTCACGGTCCAGGTAAGTCCGGACGTTCGGCAGGACGTAGAAGGCCCCGGCGGGCGACACGCACGACACGGCCGGCAGGGCCTTCAGCTTGTTCACGAGGAAGTTCCGGCGCCGCTCGAACTCCTGCCGCATCCGCTCCACCTCCATCGAGCAGGAGGTGAGGGCCGCCACGGCCGCCTTCTGCACGAAGGACGTGGCGTTGCTCGTGTTGTGCGACTGGATCTTGGCGCAGGCGGCGATGACCTCCCTGGGCCCGGCCGCGTAGCCCAGGCGCCAGCCCGTCATGGAAAAGGCCTTGGAGAAGCCGTTCACCACGACGGTGAGCTTCTTGACGGCGCCGCTGAGCGAGGCGATGGACGTGAACCGCCGCCCGTCGTAGAGCAGCTTCTCGTAGATCTCGTCGGCGATCACCCACAGCTGTTCGCGCACGCAGACCTCGGCGATGGCCTCGAGGTCCTCCTTCGAATAGACCGCGCCCGTGGGGTTGCAGGGGTAGTTCAGCAGGAGGGCCTTGGTGTTGGGCGTGACGGCCGCGGCCAGATCCCTGGCGGTCAGCCGGAAGCCGTCCTCCTCCCGGGTGGGGATGAAGACGGGGTTGGCGCCGGCCAGGCGGACCTGGTCCGGGTAGGAGACCCAGCACGGCGAGGGGACGAGCACGTCGTCGCCGGGTTCGAAGAGGGCCATGGCCACGTCGAAGAGGTTGTTCTTGGCCCCCGGCGAGACGATGATCTCGTCCGTCGCGTAGTCCAGGCCGTTCTCCCTCAGGAGCTTGTCGCGGATGGCCGCCTTGAGTTCGGGGATTCCGTCGTTGGCCGTGTACTTGGTGAAGTCGGCGTCCACGGCCGCCTTGACCGCCCTCTTGACGGGATCGGGCGTGGGGAAGTCGGGCTCGCCGACCGAGAAGTCCACGACGTCGATGCCCTGGGCGCGCATCTGGAGCGCCCGCGCCGTGATGCGCAGGGTGGGGGACAACGCGATCCGGTTCGCCCGTTCGGAAAGCATGCTCTCAGGTCCTTCCCCGATAGAACCGGCGGGGGGACGGACTCGGCCGGACGCGGACGTGCCGCCGCCCGGCGCTCCGCCCCGCCGGGAGACTACTTATCGTCCTTGTCCGTCTCCGCCGGCGTCTGCTTGCGGTTCACGAGGTCCTGGATGCGGACGCCCGTGAGGGTCTCCACCACCGTGGGGAGCTGGGCCAGCACGGAGGCCACCTGGCCGGTGATCTTCGGCGCGCCGTCCGCGTCCCCGACCATGATGATCTTGTCCACCTTGGACAGGGGTTCGGAGACCGCCCGGGCCAGCTCGGGCAGGACCTTGATGACCTCTTCCTGGAGCCCGGCGTCGGTGTACTCGCGCCAGGCCGCGGCCTTTTCGCGCATGGCCGCCGCCTCGGCCTGGCCGGCCGCCTTCACGGCCTCGGCCTGCGCCGCCCCCTCGAGCTTCACACCCGCTGCGCGGCCCTTGGCCTCCAGTTCCTTGCGGTACGCCTCGGCGTCGGCCTCCAGCTTTTTCTGGTGCAGCATGGCCTCGGCGGGGCGCTTCACCGTGGATTCCAGCTCCAGCTCGCGGCGCTCGATCTCCTTCTTCTCGATCTTGGCCGACAGCTCCTTCTCGGTCAGGCGCACCTGGTACTCCTGGCGCTTCAGCTCGTCGGAGAGCCTGGCGCGCTCCAGGTCGTAGGCCACGTCGGCCTCGGCGCGCCGCACGTTCACGGAGGCCTGGAACTCGGCCCGCTGGATCTCGAAGTCGCGCGTGGCCTTCGCCAGCTCGGCCTCGGCCTGCAGCTTGGCCACGTCGCCCTCCTTGCGGTACTCGGCCGCGCGAATCGCCGCGTCGCGCTCGGTCTCGGCCTGGGCGATGACGGCGTCGCGCTTGACCTCGGCGATGCGCCGGGCGCCCAGGCTGGTGATGTAGGCCTGGGCGTCCGTGATGTCCTTCAGCGAGAAGGAGACCAGCTCGAGCCCCAGGCGGTCGAAGTCCTCGCCCGCCGCCTCGCGGACCCTGGACGCGAAGACCTCGCGCTGGCCGTAGATCTCCTCCACGGCCATGCTGCCGAGGATGGCCCGCATGTGGCCCTCGAGGACCTCCTGGGCCACGTAGGTCATGCCCGACGCGCCCTTGCTCAGGAAATTCTCCACGGCCCGGTGGAGCTGGTCCTCCCGGGCGCTGGCCTTGACCTGGCCCTGGGCCTCGGCGGCGATGAGCACGCCCTGCGCCGTCAGGACCTCGGGGCACCTGAGCGAGATGGAGAGCACCTCCAGGGGGAAGATCTCCACCGTTTCGAGGAACGGCAGAACGAAGGTCCCGCCGCCGATCTGCAGCCGGTAGCCCACGCGCCGGGTCCGCCCGTCGGGCTCGCTGACCGTGGAGTGGCGGCCCGATATGACCAGCACCTGGTTGGGGCCGGCCTTGCGGTAGTTGAGCGCCCAGACGACCGCGGCGGCGACTATGACTACGGCTGCTGCGATAAGCCAATACGTAAGGACCATGATCCCCTCCAGCTGGCAGGCTGCTGAACAACTCCCCACGGGTCACGTTGCCTGCGCCACGGCCTTTGCGGGCCTTGGCCCCACGATAAGCCAATTGCCCCTGAAGCTCAAGAGGAAGACGGGGCGCCTTGCACCCCCTGGGGCTTTCCACATATGCTGGCACCTTGCGGAGACGAACGCAGCGAGGGGGCCATGACAAAGCCGTACGATCCCGACGTCTACAGGCGGTTCGCCGAAAACCTCAAGGCGTCTCTTAACGGGCCGAACATCGAGCACGCCTCCATGCGGTCCCTGCGCCGCAAGGCGCTCGCCACGGCCCGGAAAATTAAGAACGGCTCTGCGCTCTGGTACTCCAAGCTCTCCTCCCGCATCGCGCCCCGGACGGTTTTCCTGGGCAGCGGCCCCGAGATCGTCCTGCCAACCCCCTCGCCGCTCCAGCTCGACATCGTCGAAAAGGCCCCCGACGAACTGCACAAGGTCCTCCAGCTCATCAGGACCATGCCCTTCGTCCACATCCGGCGGCAGATGGGCGACAACGGCGAGTTCAACCCCGTCTGCAACCTCTACGTGTGCGTGGCCGACGTGAAGAACTACCGCCTGGCCCTGGAGTGGGCCTCCACCATGGGCCCCGTCAAGAACGGGCGCAAGGGCCCCGAGCTGGTCATGATCGACATCCCCGAGGAGCACATGCTCCGCATGCAGGTGCTGGCCATTCCCGAGCACGACGTGAACGTCGCCCTCGGCACCGACTACACGGGCGAATGCAAGAAGGGCTTCCTGCGCCAGGCCATGTTCCGGGCCGACCAGCGCGGCATGCTCGGCCTGCACGCCGGCAGCAAGGTGGTGCGGGCCCGCGACGGCGCGAGCGGAAAGCTGAAAAAATACGGCGTCCTCATGTTCGGCCTGACGGCCACGGGCAAGTCCACCTGGTCCTGCCACCAGCTCGGCCTCGACGCGGACCGGGGCGAGGGGACGTGGGTCTCCCAGGACGACATCGTCATGCTCAAGCGGGACGGAAGCGCGCTGGGCACCGAGCAGGGTTTCTACGTGAAGACCGACGTGGACCTCAAGCTCCAGGAGGCCATGTACCGCTCGCTCGTGCACAAGTCGGCCCTGCTCGAGAACGTCATGGTGGAGGCGGACGGGACCATCGACTTCCAGGACGAGCGCCTGGGCGAAAACGGCCGCGGCGTGCTCGACCGCCGCCAGCTCGCCGTCAAGCGCAACGGCCGCCTGGTCTCCATCTGCGCCGAGTCCATCGACCTGCCGCCCCTAGACAAGCTCGACGGCCTGGTCTTCGCCTTCATCACCCGCCGGAACACCATCATGCCCTTCGCCCAGCGGCTCACGCCCGAACAGGGCGTGCTGGCCTACCTGTGGGGCGAGTCCACCCACTCCTTCGCCACCCAGCCCGAAAAGGCCGGCGAGTCCGTCCGCGTGGTCGGCACGGACCCCTTCATCGTCGGCGCCCAGGGCCGCAAGGTGAACGCCTTCTACGACATCGTCATGGACCTCACGCACCGCCACCCCGGCAAGGTGCACTTCGTCCAGTACAACACCGGCGGCGTCGGCGAGATCATCGACGAGGACAGGGCCACGGGCAAGAAGACCCTCGTCCGCAAGGTCACGCGCGTGCCCCTCGACCTCATGGCCGCCCTCCAGCGCGGCGACCTCAGGGGCACCAACGAGTACAGAAAGGGCCGCCTCAACACCGAAGAGGTCGTGACCTGCGAGGGCGTGGACCTGACGCCCTACGATCCCGCCAACTTCTACGACGAGGCGCAGATCAAGGCCTACATCCACGACCTGGTGGAAGGCCGCCGCGCCTACACCGAGGTCATCGCCGCCCAGGGCCTGCGCAAGGAGATCCGCGACCTGGCCCACAGGGAGCTGGAGGCCATCGCGGGCAACCACCGCGCCGAACCCTGGGCCCCGCCCGAGGCCCCCCGCGAGCAGTCCGCCGCCGAAGACCGCCTGCCGCTGTCGCCCTACATCACGCCGTGGGAATCGAGACGTTCCCGGCGCGAGGATTTCCGCAGACGGTAGCGCCGGGAATTAAGTGAGGAAAAGGCTGTCTCCCGAGGGCTAAGGCCTAAGGGCGAAGGGCTAAAGTAAAGACGGCGGTGGACGGGTCTTCGAAGATCATCCCGCGCCTCGATCACTCGGTCACTTGGTCACTCGATCACTCCT
>JBJKRE010000376.1:0-5199 GCA_046704825.1 Acidobacteriota bacterium | reverse complement strand
TTTTTCATCTCCTTTTTTTCCGTCGGGGACGAGGGCGACCTGTAGGACAACTCGGGGAGGTACCACTGCCCCTCGCCGCGGTATTCGCGCGTCAGCGCCATGATCTCGTCCATGATCTTCATTCCCTCCTCGCCGATGGACTTGTTGAAGGCGGCCATCTCGCTGTCGTAGTCACCAGGGTCCTTGTCGATGGACACGACCACGAAGAGAGGCATTTTCTCTCCGAAAAGGACCGAGTAGACCACCCAGGGGTCCGTAAAGCCCCCCTTGGCCGCGGCGTCGGCAAGCTTCCGGCCCAGGTCCACGAAGGCTTTCTCTTTGCCGGGCTGAACGTAGAAGTAGTCGTACCAGCGGTACCTGGCCTCACCGGGGTCCAGGCGGGGCTTCTCGGGCATGTACGAAGCTTGGCCGACGCGCATGGCCACGATCCGGTCCATGCTGTCCACCGTCGCACCCATGCGCTTTTCCAGCGCCTCCCACTTGGCCTTGTCCGGACCGTGTGCAAGCTTCATCCACTCCTCGTACATGACGTCCAGGTCGGCCATGTTCCTAACGGGGCTGGCGTAGCTGTAGGTGAACGAGTTCTCGCTCTTGAACCCCCAGAAGTCGAACAGCGGCGAATCGAGCTTCTCCTCTTTCATGAGGGCGACCATGTCCAGGGCGGCCGTCTTGTACTCCTTTAGCATGGACGGCTTCACGTGGTCCATGTGGACCATCACCAACCCCGGCTCCTTGGGGTGCCCGGCTTCTTTGGTTTCCTTCAGTTTCTCCTGAGCCCCGAAGCTCAGTGAACACACTGCGAGCAGCGCGCCCGCAACGGCGACGAGACCTCTCTTCCACGTCATGGGGTCCTCCCTCGGGCTTCGCCCGATCGAAACTCTAACTGGTTTAATGCCAATAAGTTAGAGCCTGAAACCTCCGCCGTCCACCGGCCCCGGCCGGTGGGCCGGACAAGGCGTGTCCCGGACTTTTCAGCGCGGATAAGAAGCGGGAGGGTTGCGCTTTCGGGACCGCGGCCCAGTCAGTACTCTCCGACCTCGATGGGTCGTTCGCTTCCCAGGCCCGCCAGGCGCGCCGACCAGGCGGCCAGCGCCTCTCTGCGCCGGGCGTCGTCGAGGTGCGCCGGCCCGTAGACGATCTGGGGCGCCAGAACCGAAAATCCCGTGAACGCCAGAATCCCCCGGTGGATGGGGCGCAGGACGCCCATGATGTCGCCGTTGCGGCCGCCGGGGCGATAAGAGTCCTCGGGTCCGCCGGTGGTCAGGGCGAGCAGGGCGCGCTTGCCGCGAAAGAACCCGGTGTCGTAGATCCGACCGCCTCCGTAGGCCTTGCCCATGGCGAAGACCCGGTCGACCCAGCCCTTGAGGGCGGCAGGCAGGCCGAACCACCACAGGGCGAACTGCCAGATCATCAGGTCGCACCATTCGAGCTTCGCCTGCTCGGCGGCGATGTCCGGCGCGAAGCCGCCGGCCTCCGTGGCGTACATCTCCTCCGCCTGCTGCTTGAAGTAGGCCCCGTCCTTGACGGTGGTGAAGTTACGCCGGCCCGACACGGGATCGAACCCCATGGCGTGCAGGTCCGAGACCCGCACGGCGTGCCCCGCCCCGCCCAGAACGCGCACGGCCGTATCCCGCATCGCCGCGTTGAAGCTCCGTTCTTCCGGGTGCCAGTAGACCAACAGGGTGTTCACGGCCGATCCTCCATCGTCCCGCAGGGGGAGAATCCCCCCGCGGTCCGGCCCCGCTCCCGGCGGGACCGACCCGCTGCGCCGTTCCAGTTTACCAGGCGGGCTTCACGTCCGAACGGACGCCGTCGTCGTGCGTCGCCTGGACCAGGGAGCCCTGGTCCACCTGGACGCAGAAGTAGGACAGGGGCTCGGCCTCGTCCGCCTTGATGCACCGGAGGGCGGAGGGGGAAACCCTCACGGCGCTGCCTTCCTTGACGGGAAGGACGGTGCCGTCGAGCCAGAACGAACCCTTGCCCGCCGTGAAGAGGTAGATCTCCTCGTTCCGTTTGTGGGAGTGGGCGAAGGGGATCTCTTTCCCGGCCGGGAGCCGGTTGGCCGAAATCTCGGCGCCTGTGAGCCCGAGGGCGTCCTTGAGCATGACGCGCGTGATGGCCTCCATGGGCCCGAGTTCCGTGGTCGTGTAGTTCTTCGTTTCGCTCATCGTGACCTCTCCTTCTGATCGTGACTTGCATTTTACAAGTCACAATCAACCTAGCACGGTACCTTTTAATTTGCAAGTGACTGCGTTATACTCTTTGCATGGGCGTGAAGAAGAGACGTTCGACGTGTCCCGTAGCCTGCACCCTCGATATCCTGGGCGACAAGTGGACCATGGTCGTGGTGAGGGACATGTTCCTCGGGGCCAGCAGGTTCGGCGATTTCCTCGCCAGCCCCGAAAACATCCCCACCAACATCCTGACCGATCGCCTCAAGCGCCTGGAAAACGAGGGCATCGTCAGCAGGACGGCCTACCAGACCCACCCCGTCCGCTATACCTACGCCCTCACCGAGATGGGCGAAGACCTGAGGCCCCTCATCCGCGCCATGGTCGACTGGGGCACCAAGTACAAAAAGACCGTCATCCTCAAGCGCGCCTGACCCCGTGACAAAAGCCCGGGACAGGTTTCACGGCCTCTCGACGAGCAGTTCGTAGTGCTGTGAGCGCTGGTCGAAGCGTTTCAGGACCGCCCGAGCCATGTCCGGCACCACGCAGGCCTCGTAGTCCTCGCCCGCGAACTCCCGCACCGCGTCCAGGTTGTCGAAGCGCATGATGGTCACGAACTCCACCTCGTCCCCCACCTCACGCCGCAAGAGCTGGATGCTCCGGAACCCGGCGATGCGCCGATTCTCGATACCCACGAAGATTTCCCCTTTGAGCATCCTCTCGTACGTGTCCGCATTTTCCGGCACCGTCCACCCGTGCCAAATCCGGCTGATCATCGTCCACCCCCCCTTCTCTAAGAAGAACTCACCTCATCCCTGCCGCCTGAAGATCTCGTCGAGTTTCTTCTGGCGACGATCGAATGTAGACTTCACCATGATCGCCCCCGCCGCCATGCCCAAGCCGGCGCTGACCAGAATGATATCGTCAGCCCATTCGGGAAAGCGGTGAACATGGCCCGCGCTCAAGGCAATCTCCATGACGCCCATCAAGAATATCGACCCGCCCAACACCCTGTTTATTGAGTTGATCCGATATTTCCACTTGAACGGACCCGTCTTCCACAACGTGATCACGAAATAGCCCATCAGGCAAAATGCAAAAGTCAGCGGAGTAAAGAGAGCGTTGTTCATGGTGTAGGCGGCTCCTTATATCTGGACTGTCCAGCGCGTGCGCGGGCCTGGATGGCCACGAGATACACTTAACTACTTCCTTTCGCGCTTCTCTTCGGCTTTGCATTCGCTTATATAACTTTCAAAGTCTTCAAGGGAGAGCTCGCGAGCCAGGTCATAGATGTCGCCCTTGAAGACAATGAAATCCTTGCCGATAAAGAGCTTTGCCTCTTTCTCCGGCTTCCCCCTTAGGACACCAGAGATGTCCATGACCAGTCGGTACCGAGCGACCAGTCTGCCGCCGCGTTCCTCCACCCTGCCGAGCCAGATGGCCTGACCGTCGCCTCCGCTGATGAAGGTCTCCTTCCTGTCCCTTCTGAGAAGGCATGCGATCATTTCAAAATTGCCATCCCGGGACAGATGGATTACACCCGCCGACGCTGTCCATTCATAACCGACCAGGCCCGTCGCCTTCGGAGGCTTTTCCCATCCCCTCCGACTCACGTAGAGCCCTTGGGGAATGGATAGGGAAGGCGGGGATGGATCAGGTGCGCCTTCTCCAAAGGCTATGAGGCAAAAGAAGAGAGAGCAGCTCAGGCAACTGGAAAGAAGAAACAGCCTCATTACGCCCAAATCGCAAAATGTAATCCCGTTTTGTCCTTTCAATCTGGCAGCCTTCGACTCTCATATCGGGTTACCTCCTTCTTTTTGTTTCGTTTTAGGGACTGTCAACATAATACTCCTCCATTGGCTTGACGTGTATCCGAAGTTGTAGATGCGTCTGGTGGCACAGTGATCATGTCACCAAGTGATCGACTCGCGTGTCTTCCTCCGAAGACCCGCTCCCGCAGGATCTTTCGGTCGATCTTTGATCGCCCGAAGGATTGCGTTCCGACGCGAGTGGGCCAGGCGCGCGAAGGGTAAGCCGGCCGCACCGCAGTCGTACTTTTGTACGTCGAGGATGCGGACGGCGCAGGCCGACAAAGCGGATGGTCCGCTCCCGTCGGCGCTTCTCTAGAGTGTGGGAGGGGGGACTCGTCCTTACTGCACGAGGTCGCGGCGCGCGCAGCGCCGATCGGCTATGACCGGGGCAGGCGGGAAGCGTCCCCGTAGCACTGCCCCAGAGTGCTTCACGATCTGCCCCGGCGCGGCCGATCGTTGGGTGCCACCGGCACCGCTGCGACCGATGGTCATTCGAAGCCGCCATCGGCCTCAACCATCCGACCTTTCCTTGCCCGGACCTTCGCTTCGCTTTACCTTTTCCTTGCAGGCACACAGCCCATTCCAGGAGGCCCGGCCATGCGTACCGCCATTCTTCTCACCGCCCTCGTCGCCGGCCTCGCCCTCTTCCTGTTCCTCGCCGACCGCCTTCTCCTCGCCATGGAATCCCGCGGCTGGATCTACTACCGCAAGAAGCAGGGCTCCGGCAGCCGCCTAGGCGGCGCCTTCCTCCACGTGCAGAGCATCCTCGAACCCGGCAAGAAGTACGTCATCGAGGAAACCGAGAAGACAAAAAAAGAAGAACGCCACAGCGGCGCTCCGCCGGACGGAGCGCCTGGCGGCGCGAGTGAAGAAGTCAAGAAGTAAAGCTGTAAGAACAACGACGGACCGCGGACCGCCAACGGCGTCGTCGTCGCTATCGGGATCGCCATCGGAATTGGTATCGATCTACAATCACTCCTTTCAGGTTTAAATGCCGTAGTTTCGATCCCGATCCCGATTTCGATCCCGATTTCGATTTCGATCCCGATTTCGATTTCGATTCGCAAATCCCAAGGTTAAGCCCTCCCTTCCTCCCATCCTCCCCGTTCATCCTTGCTTCGAAGGCCCGTCCCCGACCGTTCCTAAATCCCAAATCCCAATTCCAAAATCCCAAATTCCATCCTCACCGCCTCACTGCCTCACTGTGAATTCCCCCC
>JBJKRE010000375.1:22500-36074 GCA_046704825.1 Acidobacteriota bacterium | reverse complement strand
TCGGAGGCCCGGCCCGGGACGTCTTATAAATCCGCAATCCCAATTCCCAAATCCCAAATAACCTTGCTCCCCTACTCACGTTCCAGAATGAAATAGAGCTCCCCCTGCTCCTGCATGTGGCCGGCGGTGGCTTCGGCCTGGGGGCCGGCGCCGCAGAAGAGGTCCACGCGACCGGGGCCTGTGATCGCCCCGCCCGTGTCCTGGTTCAGGACGAACCGGGTGAAGGGCTCCCAGCCCACCACGCGGTTCTTCGAATCCAGAAGGGGCTTCTCCGTCCTGATGAGGCACAGCGCACCCCGGGGGAAGATTCGGGCGTCCGTGGCGATGGACCGGTCCGGCGTGAGGGCCACGTCGATGTTGCCGTAGGGCCCGCTGTTCTCCAGGCGGAAAAACGTGTAGCTGGGATTTACGTCCAGGAGCCGGCGCATCTGCTTCGGGTGATCGGCGATGTAGGCCCGGATGCTCTGGAGCGAGACCTGTCCCTTGCCCAGAAGCCCCTTCTTCACCATGTAGCGGCCGAGGCTCACGTAGGGCTGTCCGTTTTTGCCCGCGTACTGCACCCGGACCTTCTGCCCGTCCGGCAGAAGGACCAGGCCCGAACCCTGGATCTGGAGGAAGAAGAGGTCCACGGGGTCGTCCAGCCAGATCAGCTCCAGCCCCTTGCCCTGAAGGGCCTTTTCCGTGTCGATCTGCTTCCGGGTGTAGTAGGGCACCACGCGTTCACCCTGCACCCGGCCGAAGACCGTGGCCTTGGAATGGGCCAGCGGGAAGTTTGAGAGATCGATACTCAGAAGGTCGGAGGGCCTGGCGTACAGGGGGTATTTGAAGGTCGCGTCCGGGTGGCGGCGGCCCTGGAGTTCCGGCTCGTAATAGCCCGTGAAGAGGACGCTTCCCCTGCCGTCGCTGCCCACGCTGCGGTAGAGGGCGAAGCCCTTCTCGATATCGGCCGTCTTCTGCGAGGCGGACATAGAGGGGTTAGCGACGATCTTCAGGAACGCCTTCAGGGTGGCCGACAGTTCGGCCGCCGTCACGGTCCGGGTCCCGAACCGGAAGGTCTTCCCCGCCGGCAGCCTGTCGTAGTAGCCCAGGCTTCCCCTCACGGCGTCCGCCAGACCCGCGAAGTCCAAGTCGTCGTCCAAGGTCCGGAGGGAACGCCAAGACGCCGGGGCCATGACCGCCCCGCCGGCAGGGATCAGCGGTTTCTGCTTCACGGGCCGGTGCGCGCAGGAGGCCAACAGGACCAGCCCGAGGAGGAGAGCAGCTATCCTGGTGATTGGCGGACGATGATAGCCTGTCGCAAGACTTCCACCGGTCGTTGGATGCTCAAGCTCCTTCACGCGGGACCTCCAGACCGTTCATTGTAACAAACCGGCGAACCTCCCAGCGCCCACCGCGACGAGAGAAAACATCGCGTACGCGCAGGGACACGTTGGAGATTACCTGATCTCACAATGAGGCAGTGAGGCGGTGAGGAAGCGACAGGGAAAGGGCTGTCTCCCAAGGGCTAAGGGCTAAGGCCGAAAGGCTAAAGGAAGGACGGCTGGGGACGGGCCTGCGAAGAACAGCAGCGATCCGGTCATTGGGTAGGGTGGCCCCCGCGAAGCGGCGTCCACCATCTCTCTCGGTATTGGCTGAACTGGTGCGCTGATCGATCAGGCTCGGTCTCCATTTGGTGGACGCTCGGGCCTGCGGCCCTCGGGTTCACCCTACGGGCTTGCGGCGCAGTGATCCACCGATCAAGCGGTCAAGAGAGTGGTCGCGGGCGGGCCTTCCAAGACCCCCTTGCCATCGTCCTGCCTCTTCCCTTTCCCCTCTTCCCTCTAACCGGCCTGCGCCGCAAGCCTCCGCGCCTCCGCGGTTCGAGACTTCTTTTCTCCCCGACTCCCGTCCTCCCTGTTCATTCTTGCTTCGAAGGCCCGTCCGCCGTCGTCTCTCGATCCTCAGATTGCTTCTCACCGCCTCACTGTCTCATTGTGAAGTCCCGTGTTCCGCTGTGCCCTCTGCGGGTTCTGTGGTTCGATTTGAATTTGCTCACATGTTGGGAATTATTCCGAAAATCATTCCGTTAAAGATAACGAAAGGCGAAAGGAGGACTCCCATGACTGTGGATACCAAACTGGATATAGGGATCGAAGAGAAGAACCTGCGGGAGGTCGTCGGCATCCTGAACCGCCTTCTGGCGGACGAATACGTGCTCTACACCAAGACCCGCAACTTTCACTGGAACGTTACGGGGCCGCACTTCCACGACCTGCACCTGTTCTTTCAGAACCAGTACGAAGAACTGGACGAGATCGTGGACGACGTGGCGGAGCGTGCGCGCGCCCTGGGCGGGACCAGCCTGGGCAGCCTGCGGGAGTTCGCGGAGCACGCAAGGCTCCAGGAGGTCCCGGGCGGCCTGCGCGGCAGCCGAGAGATGGTGACTGAGCTCGCAAAGGACCACGAGGCCGTCATACGCCAGCTTCGGACCGACCTGGAAGCGTGCGACGAAAAGTACGGAGACATAGGCACCAACGACTTCCTGACCGGCCTGATGGAGAAACACGAGAAGATGGCCTGGATGCTCCGGGCCACGTCTGCGGAGCAGTGAGAGGCCGCTGAGTTGGCGGAGCGACGCCCCCAGGCCCGTAAACGAGGTTGAGAATGGTTCCGAACCACAAAGGCCACAGCAGGCAGAGGATGCAGCTTCTTGAGTTCCTGATGGAAAGCCGGGAGCACCCGACGGCGGCCGAAATCGCCGAGGGCATGGCCATAGCTTACGGACGCGTCAGCACCTCCAACCTGTACCGCAACCTCGACATCCTGATTTCTACTGGACACGTGCGCAGGGTCCGAATCGACGACGGTCCGGACCGGTTTGACGCCAATGTCCTTCCTCACTATCATGTGATGTGTAGCCAATGCGGCCACATCTGGGACATGCCGATACGGGACGGTGACCGGTGCGACCTCACGCTGCCCGACGGTTTCCGCCCCGACACATGGGACATCACGATCAAGGGCCTGTGCGCACGGTGCGCCAGGGCCCCACACCCCTTCCAGTCCAAGGAGGAGAACGATGCCTAAACTCGAAGGAACCAAGACTCACAAGAACCTGCTGGAGGCCTTTGCAGGTGAATCCCAGGCGAACCGCCGCTACCTGTACTTCGCCCGACAGGCCGACGTGGAGGGCAACCCCGACGCCGCCTCCGTCTTCCGCTCCACGGGTGAGGGCGAAACGGGCCACGCCTTCGGACACATGGACTACCTCGCCGAGGTCGGCGATCCCGCCAGCGGGAAGCCAGTCGGCGAAACCAAGCTGAACCTCGCCGCCGCCGTGGCCGGCGAAACGTACGAGTACACCGAGATGTATCCGGGCTTCGCCCGCACGGCCCGCGAAGAAGGCTTCGACGAGGTCGCGGACTGGTTCGAGACGCTGGCCAAGGCGGAACGCGCCCATGCGGGCCGCTTCCAGAAAGTGCTCGACGAGTTCAAATAGGATCCGGACCAGGTTGATCGAGGCGCCGGGCCGTTGAAAGGAACCAGCCCGTCATCGGGTCCCGGCGCCTCGCCTTTGAAAGGGGGGCACTTCATGTCCGACAAGGGATTGGGCGGCATCAAGGAATTCGTGTTCGACCCGGCTTCGCCGGCCTTCTATGACGATAAGGACCTGGCAGAGGAGGAGAAGCGCGTCTTCGAAGTCTGCAACGGGTGCAGGCTGTGCGCGGCACTCTGTCCCTCCTTCGACATCCTTTTCGACGCCATCGACACCCGGGACGTCACGGCGGACGACCTCACCGACGACGAGCTCCATTCGGTCATGGACGCCTGCTTCTACTGCAAGCTCTGCTACACGAAGTGCCCCTACACCCCTCCGCACGAGTTCAAGCTGGATTTCCCCCACCTCGCCCTGCGGCACAAAGCCGTCCGGTTCAGGAAGGAGGGCGCCAGTTTCTCCAAGAAGATGCTCGCGGATCCGGCCGGCATGGCCCGTAAATCGCGTCCGGTGGCGCCCCTCGCCAACGCCGTCAACCGGATGAAGCCCGCCCGCAAGGTCCTCTCGACGGTGCTGGGCATCCACCCCGACGCTCCCCTGCCGCCCGTTGCTTCCCGCTCCTTCGGCAGAATCTTCAAGAATCTGCCGAAGCCGGAGACGGCGAAGGAAAAGGTCGTGCTCTTCACCACCTGCCTGGTTGACGGTAACTACCCGGGGCTCGGCGAAGCCCTGGTTCGCTTCCTTGCGGCCTGCGCTGTCGAGGTGGTCGTCCCGCCCGGGCAGGACTGCTGCGGCATCCCCTCCTTCGACATCGGAGACGTGGGAACGGCCGCGGCAAAGGCGGAGAAGAACGTCCGGGTCCTCGCACCCTACGCGAAACAGGGACTGACCATTCTCGCGCCCGTGTCCTCCTGCGCCATGAGCCTGGCCATGGAGTACCCCCTCCTGCTCAAGAGCGAAGACGCCAGGGCCGTGGCCGACGCCACGCGGGACCTCTTCGATTACCTGGCGTCCCTGAAAGAGCGGGGACTCTGGCCGGACCGTGAGCCGTCCTCCCTGGGCGAAGTAGCCTATCACCTTCCGTGCCACCTGAAGCAGATGGGCGTGGGTTTCAAGGGCCGGGACCTGCTGCGCGACCTGCCGGACACCACCGTGCAGATCCTCGACGCGTGTTCCGGCCACGACGGCACCTACGGCATCCGCACCGAAACCTACGACCACTCCATGAAGGTCGGGCGCAAACTGTTCAACAAGGTAAGGAATGCGGAAGGCCACGTCGCCACCGAGTGTCCCCTCTCGGCCATGCAGATCGAGCACGCCACGGGGAAGCCGGCCGTCCATCCCGTTGTGCTCCTGGCGAAGGCCTACGGCATAGAGGTCTAGCCGCACCGTAACGCACCGATGTCGGCAGGGACCGCCCCCGCCGACAGGGGAGGCGCGCCCCGAACGAGACCGGCGAAGAAAGGAGCCGCAGTGAAGACACTGGAACAGAAGGACCTCATGAACCTCTTCGAATACGAGAAGGAGCGGCCGAAGCTGAGGGCCGAGATCATGGCCCTCAAGGACCGGCGGCGCCTCCACGTCAGCGACACCCTGACCCTGCTCTTCGAGAACCGCCGCACCGTCTGGTACCAGATCCAGGAGATGATGCGCGCCGAACGCATGGTCGAGGACGACGTGATCCAGGAAGAGCTGGACACCTACGGCCCCCTGGTCCCCTCCGGCGGCGAGTGGAAGGCCACGCTCTACATCGAGATCCCGGACCTCGACGTTCTCAAGAAGACGCTCCCGAAGCTCGTCGACGTCGAGCAGAGTTTCTACGCCCGCGTGGGCGGATGTCGCATCGACGCGGTGGGCGAAGAGGGTCGAAGCCGGGAAGACTACACCAGCACCGTCCACTACCTCACCTTCGCGCTCACGCCCGAGTTCCGGGAAAAGCTGGCGGGCGACGAGCCCCTGGTCTTCGGCGTCGACCACCCGAACGAAAAATCGGAGGTGGAAGCGCCGCCGTCCCTGCGGGACGAACTCGGCGCCGACCTCGACGCCATCTGAACGCCGGCCGTTGCTCCAGACGCCCTGCGTCCCACGAACACCCCGGGGATTGCCCTGGCCGTCCTCGCTGGTTTACGCTTTGAGCAGAACCGGCGAGGACGCTCCGACTGATTCCGTATCCCGGATTGCGGGCAAAGGAGGTGTGACGTGCTGAAGGAATTCAAGGATTTCGCGATGAGGGGCAACGTGATGGACATGGCGGTGGGCATCATTCTTGGCGCCGCCTTCGGAAAGATCGTCAGTTCCTTCGTGAACGACGTCCTGATGCCCCCCATAGGGCTTCTTCTCGGCAACACGAATTTTGCCAATTTCTTCGTCAGCCTGACCGGAAAGCACTACCCCACACTGGCCGCCGCAAAGGAAGCGGGCGCAGCGACGCTGAACTACGGCCTCTTCATCAACGCCGTCCTGGACTTTCTGATCGTGGCCTTCGCCATCTTTCTGGTCGTCCGCCAGATGAACCGGCTGACGCGCAAGAAGGAGGCCCCGGCGCCGGCACCCACGACCAAGGACTGCCCGCACTGCCTGTCCGCCATACCGCTCAAAGCGACCAAGTGTGCTCACTGCACTGCGGATCTCGCGGGCTGACCCAGGGAGGGGAGCGGGCTCACTTCCCCGTTGATGGTTCGTACGGCGGGCCTTACATTTGCAAGAAAGGGAGGTGCCCGCCGTGCGCGAGTTCGTCCGCATTTTCCCCATGGAGGAAGGCATGCGCGTGGCCCCCACGCTCTACGCTTCGCCGCGCCTTCCCCTGGAACCGGATTCGCTCAGACAGCTAAAGGACGCCTGCCGCATTCCGACCGTCGAGCAGGTCATCGCGACACCCGACATACACGTGGGCTACGGCGTGCCCATCGGCTCCGTCGTGGCCACCCGGGAGGTGGTCATCCCCGCGGCCGTGGGCTACGACATCAACTGCGGCATGCGCGTACTCACCACGGACCGCTTCGCCTCGGACGTGGACGCGGCCCTGCTCGCCGGGTCCATCCGGCGGGACATCCCCCTGGGCGAAGGCAAGCGCAACATCCCCATGGACAGGGCCGAATTTCTGGAAGTGCTGGCACACGGCGTGCCCGCCCTGGCCGCCGTGAAGCGCAGAGACCACCCCGCATGGGCGTTCGTCGACCCCGCGACGGAACCGCAGACGTGGCCCCACATCGAGGAAGGCGGGGCCATGCCGGGCGATCCCTCGGCGCTCTCGCAGAGGGCCATCGAGCGAGGCCAGAACCAGTTGGGAACACTCGGCGGGGGCAACCACTTCATCGAACTCCAGGAGGTTGTCAGGGTGGACGATCCGGGCACGGCCAAGGCCTGGGGCGTCTTCGAGGGACAGCTGGTAGTGATGATTCACTCGGGGAGCCGAGGGTTCGGGCATCAGGTCGGAGATGAGTTCATGGCCATGGCGCGCCGGAAGCGGTACGCCGATCCCCACCCCTCCCCCGAACTCTGCTTCATGCCCGCCGACTCCGCGGAGGGCAGGGCCTACCTGGGGTCCATGCACGCCGGGGCGAACCTCGCCTTCGCCAATCGGCACCTCATGGCCGCGCTGGTGCGGAAGAACCTCCTCTACCACCACCCCGACCTCCACCTCGAACTGCTTTACGACGTGCCGCACAACATGGCCAAGTGGGAAGAGCACGGCGGAAAGAGCTTCTGGGTTCACAGAAAAGGCGCCACGCGAGCCTTTTCCTCCCTCCGGATGGCCGGCACGCCCTTCGCGGCCACGGGCCAGCCGGTCCTGATCCCCGGATCCATGGGCACCCACTCCTACCTGCTCGCCGGTGTGCCCGAAAACGAGAAGGCCCTGTGCTCCACCAACCACGGTGCGGGCCGGCGTCTGAGCCGCACCGCCGCCGCAGGGAAGATCCGCCGCCGCGACGGCAAGGTCCTTAGGCCCGGCGTGATCAGCGACGAAGCCTTCGTGCGGGCCATGGAGGGCGTCACGCTCATCTGCGAGAACCGCACGACCATCAAGGAGGAGGCCCCCCAGGCCTACAAGGACATCGACGCGGTCATCGAGGCCGTCCAGGGCGCGGGGCTGGCCCGCGTCGTCGCCATGATGCGCCCCCTAGCAGTCCTCAAAGGGTGAGCGAGTGATTAGTGCGCCTGCCGGCCCTGTGATCGACTGGCCAAGTGATCCTGTGATCGAGTGAGTGCGCCTTCGGCGCCGCAAAGGGTGAAGAGTTAAGAAGCAAGGTCGTCGGCCGCCTCCCGCCGACCGCTACAAAGGCCTGCCGTGTGCCGCCTTTCAAATCCGCAATCCCAACTCCCGCTTCCTAAATCTTCATCCCTTTCTCCTCTTCCCTCTAACCGGGGCTGCGAAGCAGACCTCCGCGTCTCGGCGTCTCCGCTGCGGGTACATGGGTTTGGAATACCCCATTCGCAGCGCCCCCACCGTGCGATGTGCTAAAGTGTCTCTGCAGAATGCCGTTGGTATAGTCATCAGGAGACTGAGATGCGCTGGGACCCCGACAGGTACAATCTCTTCCGGAAGGAACGGTTCGCCCCGTTCGAGGACCTCGCCGGACTCCTGACCGTCCGCAAAGGCATTCGGGGGATCGACCTGGGCTGCGGCACCGGCGAGCTGACCGCTCGGCTGGCTGACATGCTCCCCGAAAGTGACCTCCTCGGCATCGACACGTCCGCCGCCATGCTCGATCGTGCGGGAACCCGCGCTCGCAAAGGCCTTCATTTCGAGAAGATGGCGATCGAGGACGTGCAGGGCGCATGGGACCTCGTCTTTTCAAACGCCGCCGTTCACTGGGTGGACGGACACGAAACACTCATGCCGCGTTTGTTCTCGCTTCTCCTGCCGAAGGGGCAGTTGCTGATGCAGCTCCCCTCCAACCACGCCCACCCCGCCCATCTCATGATCGCCGAGCTGGCTGCGAGGGAGCCTTTCGGAACCGCACTCAAGGGCTGGGTTCGGAGGGTTCCCGTCCTGTCCACCGAGCGCTACGCCGAAATACTCTACGCATGCGGGGCCAAGGACCTTCACGTCTGCGAGAAGGTCTATCCGCACGAACTCAAGGACGCCGGCGCCATGGCCGACTGGCTCTCGGGAACCACCATGCTGCCCTACCTGCAGAGGCTTCCCGTGGGGCTGCAGGACGAATTCCTGGATGCGTTCCGGGCCGAACTGGAGCGGTTCTGGCCCGCCGGCCCGATCTTTTACGGGTTCAAGCGCGTGCTGATCTCCGCCCACCGGGCCGGTTCGACCGGAGCCGAGACGTGAGGGAATCCCCCTGCAGAAGGGCGCCCCGCCTCTGCGTGGTCGCGGTTGGAGTCGCTTTCCTGGCGATTCTGGTCGCATGCGGGAGGCCCATTTCCAAGATCGCGCTCCGTACGGTGGACGCGGCCCAGGATCCCGTCCAGGAGGCTCTGGTAAAGCCTTCGTCGTTTCACATCCGGGCAGGCGGAGTCGACTGGACCGTGACCCGCAAGGCGGCCTACCGTGTATCCGGGATCGTACTGGGGCACAAGCGCTACCGTTACGGCTGGAGCGCCGACCTTGCGCCCTGGGACGTGGCGCTGGCATGGGGCGACCTGGTACGTTCGGGACTTTACAGGAAGGTTTCCTGGTCCCAGAGCGACCGGTGGTACTGGTGGAGGTACGACGCGGGCTTTCCGCAGGGCAACGGCTACATCGTCGCCCATTCGTCCAACAACCACATCATTCCCGCGACGCGCAACCTCGGCAGAGCGCTGGCGCTCCTGGACAGGGGCGACGCGGTCCGGCTCGAGGGGTTCCTGGTCTTCGTAGACGGACGGAAGGGAGAGAGGGCCCTGCACTGGCATTCGTCCCTGAGCCGGACCGATCAGGGTGACGGATCCTGTGAGGTCATCTATCTGAGGAAGCTTACCGTCGGCGAGTCCCTCTACGAATAGCGCGTTCTCCGTCAAGCCGATTCTCGATTTCTCGCCCGACATCCGCGGCGTTCTGGACCGCAGCTCGGTATGGCGGCGGCCGAGCACCTCTCGGCCGTATAGCGGCGCTGGAACTGACACCTTGTGCCGCCCACCGCTCACACCGCAACTGATTTTTTTTGGGGGCGAGGCCCTCGGGTCCCATCTTCGTGTTCAACACAGTGGCAGCAGGGAAGTCTCACCCGGCCGACGAGACAGACGCCCGCTTGTTGTGCTAATCTTTTGGCAGTACCTAAGGGAGGTGTGTGATGAGGGCTATCCGCTGGATACTCGGTTTTCTCGGCGTTTTCATTTTTGTATTCGTAGTTGACCTCATTTTTTACAACTACGTTTTCAACAACGTGCTGATGTCACAGGGCGGGCTGGTCCGCTCGCCTGAAGAACTGAGAAAGCTCTTGCCACTCATGTTCCTGGGTGAGTTCATCTTCGCCTTGATCTTCACCTACTACTTTTTCAAGATCTACAAGAACGCCAAGTTCATCGTTCTTCGCGGGCTGTTTTTCGGTTTCTGGATCGGCCTATTCCTTTACGGCGTGCGTTACATCGCCGAGTTCTATCTCCTCACGCTGAGCAAGTCGCTCCTCACCTACATCTTCGTGCTCGGATGGATCGAGTGCATCTTCGCCGGTATCGGTCTGGGCGTCGTCGGATGGATCGTGCCCAAGCTCTTCGAGGGGCTCACCAAGCAAGCGCAGGCGCCCGCGGCGGCACAGTCGGACCAGACTGCGGCTCCCATGCCACCCGCGCCTCCTACACAGGCTGCTCCACCAGCACCCGCGGCGCCGGAGGCGGTTCCGCCTCCGGATGAACCGCCCCACTGACCGCCCTTGTAATAGACAATTCGCAGATACAAAGAACCGGCCGGCCCCGACGAGGGACCGGCCGGTTCTTCTGATCCCTTCTCCGCCTCAGCCCGTAATCTGCCCTTCCTTGAGCAAGGCGCTGAGAGCTTTGAACTGCGGATGGTTCTTGCCCCTCGCCCACTCGAAAGCCACGGACTCGTGATTCGTAATCACTGCGCCAGCCTGTGCCATTCGGCCAAGGGCGTGCTCACGGTACTCCGCGCCCCTGCCGCTGACACACTCCCAGCATACGTGGACCTGGTTACCATTCGCGAGAAGCTCGAGAACCGTCTGCATGACGCAGACGTGCGCCTCGATCCCGGCCACGACGATCTGGCGCTCCGACGGTTTCAACCCCGGACGTACGTCGCCCAGGGCATTCTCGAAGCCAGCCTCTCCGCAGCAGCTGAAGCTCTCCTTCGCGACCAGTCTCTTCTCGACTTCCAGGCCCTCGTACGCCGCTGCGATTTCCGCGTGCGTGGGCCCCAAGCCTTTCGGGTACTGCTCAGTCATCAACACCGGCACCCTGAAGAGGTCCGCCATCTTAAGGAGGCGCACCGTGGCGTCCACGACCAGCCTCGGCCGGTATATCATGTCCATCAGCTTGCCCTGCAGGTCGATCGCCACAACGATGCTTCGTTCACTCGAAAGCAATTTCATATCAAGTCCTCCTAGCGATTACCCTAAAACGGCTTAGCCCTGTTTGAGTTCGCCGCAATTGTCCAGCGTGGCTGGGATCCCGCGGCTTACCCCGCGAAGATCCCCTCGTCGATAACCTTTAGGGCCATCAGTATAGCGCCTCGGCGGCCGTCAAGAGAGTAAACAGTCAAGCGTGAGTTCTTTCTCACCGCCTCACCGCCTCACCGTGAGAACCAGTCTTTTCTCTGCATCCTCTGCGCGCTCTGCGGTTCATCCCAGTGACCGGCCGGACCAAAAGAAAAAGGCCCCTCGAAAGGGGCCTTCTCTCTTTTAGCTTCCCGGCGGCGACCTACTCTCCCACGCAGTTGCCCACGCAGTACCATCGGCGCTGAGGAGCTTAACTTCCGTGTTCGGAATGGGAACGGGTGTGCCCTCCTCGCTATGGCCACCGGGAAAATCCGGTAGTTTTATATCAATCAGTGATCGGGCAAGCCACCACGAATACGGTAGAAGGTTAAGTTATGGTCAAGCCTCACGGGTTATTAGTACTGGTCGACTAAACGTGTCACCACGCTTGCATCTCCAGCCTATCAACCTGGTCGTCTACCAGGACCCTTCAGCCCCCGAAGGGGAGGGAAACCTCATCTCTGGGAGGGCTTCGCGCTTAGATGCTTTCAGCGCTTATCCCACCGGAGTTCACTACCCAGCAGTGCTCCTGGCGGAACAGCTGGTACATAAGAGCTCCGACTATCCCGGACCTCTCGTACTAGGGATGGAACCCATCAAGTTTCCTGCGCCCGCGACAGATAGGGACCGAACTGTCTCGCGACGTTCTGAACCCAGCTCACGTACCGCTTTAATCGGCGAACAGCCGAACCCTTGGGACCGGCTTCAGCCCCAGGATGCGATGAGCCGACATCGAGGTGCCAAACCCTGCCGTCGATGTGGACTCTTGGGCAGGATCAGCCTGTTATCCCCGGAGTACCTTTTATCCTTTGAGCGACGGCCCTTCCATACGGAACCGCCGGATCACTAAGCCCCACTTTCGTGCCTGCTCGACTTGTAGGTCTTACAGTCAAGCTCCCTTGTGCCTTTACGCTCTACGGCTGATTTCCAAACAGCCTGAGGGAACCTTTGGGAGCCTCCGTTACCTTTTAGGAGGCGACCGCCCCAGTCAAACTACCCGCCTAGCACTGTTCCCAGCCCGGATAACGGGCCCAGGTTAGAACCTCAACATCACGAGGGTGGTATCTCAAGGTTGGCTCCACCGCAGCTGACGCCACGGCTTCGCTGCCTCCCACCTATCCTGCACACGTGATGTCGAAATTCAGTACTAGGGTGCAGTGAAGGTTCACAGGGTCTTTCCGTCTAGTCGCGGGTAACCGGCGTCTTCACCGGTGCCACAAATTCGCTGAGCCCCTCGGGGAGACAGCGCCCAAATCGTTACGCCTTTCGTGCAGGTCGGAACTTACCCGACAAGGAATTTCGCTACCTTAGGACCGTTATAGTTACGGCCGCCGTTTACCGGGGCTTCAATTCAGAGCTTCGCCTTGCGGCTAACCCCTCCTTTTAACCTTCCGGCACCGGGCAGGCGTCAGTCCCTATACGTCGTCTTCACGACTTTGCAGAGACCTGTGTTTTTGTTAAACAGTCGCTTGGGCCGATTATCTGCGACCTCTTTCAGCTACGACCGCGAGGGCTTTCACTTACCGGAGGCACACCTTCTCCCGAAGTTACGGTGTAATTTTGCCGAGTTCCTTCCCGAGGGCTCACTCACGCGCCTTTGGATACTCTCCTCGCCCACCTGTGTCGGTTTACGGTACGGGCACCCTGAAGACTCACTACGAGGTTTTTCTAGGCGGCATGGACTCAATCAGTTACCCCTTGTCCAAGGACTCAGGGCCCTCTCCGTCCTCGGTGTTAACGGCTTGGTGGATTTGCCTGCCAAGCCCACCTACAACGTTCGACCAACACATCCATCGGTTGGCTGACCTATCCTTCCGCGTCACCCCTTCGCTGATAACGCCTTCAAGGTGGTACAGGAATATTAACCTGTTTTCCATTCGACTACGCCTTTCGGCCTCGCCTTAGGACCCGACTAACCCTGGGCGGACGAACCTTCCCCAGGAAACCTTGGGCTTTCGGCGTGACGGATTCTCACCGTCATTATCGCTACTTATGCCGACAGAGTCACTTCCTACGAATCCACCGGTCCTCGCGGTCCGACTTCATCTTCGTAAGAACGCTCCCCTACCACTCCTTCCCGGCGAACCGGAAAGGAATCCGCAGCTTCGGTGCCTGGCTTGAGCCCCGGTACATTATCGGCGCAGAACCGCTTGACCAGTGAGCTATTACGCTTTCTTTAAAGGATGGCTGCTTCTAAGCCAACCTCCTGGCTGTCAGGGCAGTTCAACAACCTTTTCCACTTAGCCAGAACTTAGGGACCTTAGCTGGCGATCTGGGTTATTCCCCTCTTGACCATGGAGCTTATCCCCCACAGACTGACTCCCGTTCTCTAACTTAACGGTATTCGGAGTTTGATTGGATTCGGTACGGCTGACGCCGCCCTAGTCCATTCAGTGCTCTACCTCCGCCAAGAAACGAACGAGGCTAGCCCTAAAGCTATTTCGGGGAGAACG
>JBJKRE010000375.1:0-20000 GCA_046704825.1 Acidobacteriota bacterium | reverse complement strand
AAATTCCTCACTGCTGCCTCCCGTAGGAGTCTGGCCCGTGTCTCAGTGCCAGTGTGGCCGGCCACCCTCTCAGGCCGGCTACCCATCGCGCGCTTGGTGAGCCGTTACCTCACCAACAACCTAATGGGGCGCGGGCTCCTCCTCAAGCGATAGCTTGCAAGCAGAGGCCACCTTTGCCGGCCGGGACCCAGGTCCCTACCGGGTTATGCGGTATTAGCGCTCCTTTCGGAACGTTATCCCCCGCTCGAGGGCAGATTACCCACGTGTTACTCACCCGTGCGCCACTCTACTCGCCCCCCGAAGGGGACTTTCGCGTTCGACTTGCATGTGTTAAGCACGCCGCCAGCGTTCGTTCTGAGCCAGGATCAAACTCTCCAGTTAGTTTAGAGAGCTGTCCAAAAACGTTCGGATTCGATCGTAGACTTTTTAAAGTCCCGCACGATTTTCGTCTTTCGCTACCTAGTTTTCAAAGAGCCGTCGCCTTGTCCCCTTTTTGGGGTCGGCAATTAATTATTATAGGATCTTTTGCTCGGCGTGTCAACCCCTAATTCCTTCCGGCTGGAGTCTTCGCCGCTGACCGCGATCCTCAGTGTGCCCGGCCAGCAACGACAGATAATACACTTCCCCCCTGGGGCTGTCAAGCCCTATTTACGCTTTTTTTCGAATTATTTTCGGGGCTCGGCTAACCCCTTGATTTCTAACAGTCTCCATCCGCCGTTCAGAGACCCGCCCGCCTGCTTCCCCCCGCTTCTTGACGGGGAGCGGCGCACTTCCCTATATTCAGGTGTGAAAGGACAGGGGTATTGAGAGATGTATCAGAGAGTGAAGATCCAGGGGCTGCTTCTAGACCCCGTCACCGAAAGACCCATCCTGGTACTCAAAGAGGACGAGGCAAGCAGGATACTCCCGATCTGGATCGGGACCTCGGAGGCCAACGCCATCGCGCTGCAGCTCGAGAACATCAAGGTGCCGAGGCCCATGACCCACGACCTTCTCTGCGGGATCCTCAGCAAGGTTAACAGCTCCCTCGTGGAGGTGAGAATCTGCGACCTGCGGGACAACACGTATTTCGCCGACATCATCCTCGCCCACGACGGAAGTGAGCTGCACGTGGATTCCAGGCCCTCCGACGCCATCGCTCTGGCCGTCAGGACGGGCGTTCCCATCTACGTCGAAGACAGCATCTTTCAGAAGAGCGCCGAAACCGAGGACTTCAACGAGAACCTCCAGCAGTGGCTGCAGAACCTTTCGCCCGACGAACTCGGACGCTATGAGATGTAGCGTACGGGGCGTTCACCGAGAGGGCGCCCACATCATCATATATAGGGGGGAGGTGTCCTCTCGATGGGTTCGGTAAAGCCGGAAACCCCTTGCGCACTGCTGTGCGCGGTCTGCTACCTGGAGCCGAGCGAACTGGAGGACGCCCTGGGAGCGCTCCAGGAGGATTTCGGGCCCGTGGCCATGGGGCAGGCGCCCTACCGGTTCGACCACACCCACTACTACGACAGGGAAATGGGGAGCCCCCTCTACAAGCGGATCGTCGTCTTCGAGCAATTCGTACCTCCCGGTTTCCTGCCGGACATCAAGCTTCTCACCAACGACCGGGAACGGCTCTTCTCCAACCACGGGCGCAGGCGGATAAACCTTGATCCGGGCTACATCGCTCCCGCGAGGGTGGTCCTGGCGTCCACCAAGGACTTCGCCCACCGCATCTACCTCGGCAAGGGCATCTACGGCGAAGTCACGTTGATCGTCCGGGACGGGAAGTTCGACAGCCTTCCGTGGACGTACCCGGACTTCCGCGAGGACCAGACGAGGACCTTCCTCGAGCAGGCGCGGGGCTGGTACATGAGGAAACTGGCCGACAGTTCTAAGAAGAGGGGGTGAAGGATGGCGTTTATGGGCGGTTCGGCGTACAGCATGGCCACGTCACTCATGGAGGGGTACATCATTCCGTCACCGATGAACCTCAAGCGGCTCACCACCGAAGAGATCCGCGCCCTCCAGTTCGAGGTGGAGAAACTGCTTAGGGATCAGCGGGGCATCGTGCCCGACCAGTCGGACACCCTGGCCCTGCAGAAGCGCAACCAGCGTCTCCTCAAGCTCTCCCAGGCCCAGTCGGTCATCAGCAACCTGCTCTCGCTCAAGGTGCGCGGCCGGGCCTGACCCGGATCCCATTCGACTTGAAGCGCTCCCCTCGGGGGGCCTCGGCCGGCCCCCCGGGGCGGGCGCCCCAGCAGGCTGCCGCAGAACTCTCATGGGCCGCGCGCAAGAGCCTTGCGGGTCAGATGCGAGGCGCGGCGAGGAAGACAGGGTGAGCACCCTTTCGACGAGCCGGAACGAAGCAGGTGGCCCGCAACCCTTTGCGCCCGAAGGGTTGCCGCGGCACGGTCCCGCCTGCTGTGTTGTCGCTCCTAGACGATGCGCATCGGATCGGCATCGACGGCGTCGCGATGCCTTGCATCCGGGACCGTGGCGCTGGCAACGCGGCCCACTAGAGCCCCCAGCATCCTGCCAGGGTTCGGCGCCGAGTCGTACTTTTGTACGTCGAGGCGCCGGGCCGTGAAGTCTGACAAAGGAGAGGGTCCGCTCCCGTCGGCGCTTCTTTGAAAGGTGGGGGGGCGGCGCCAAGGAGTAATGGCACAAGGCCGCGGCGCGCGAAGCGCCGATCGGCCATGACCGGGGGAGGCGGGTAGCGCCCCCAGAGGCATGCCCCCATCGTGCTTCACGACCTGCCCCGGCGTGGCCGATCGTAGGATGCCGAAGGCATCGCCGCGACCGCTCACCCTCGAAAGACAGCCCGAACCCCACTCCCCTACTCACGGCTCCTCCAGTGGAATACCATATGAGGAAGAAGCGTGACGGGGAGTTCGCCGTGAAAGATCCCGAGTACAGGAACCCGGTGCATCGAAAGGCCCTGGAAGACCAGATCAGGCTGCGGGCCAAGCTGGCCTTCGCGCCTCTACCGCCAGCCCCCCGCCTCGTCCGCGGAGGCGACGTATCCATCAACCAGTACGGAAAGACCTTCTGGGGCGGGGTGGTCGTGTGCGACGCACACAACGGCTTCGAAGTGATCGATTCGGCCGTGGTCCGGATGGAGGTGGACTTCCCCTACATCCCCGGACTGCTGGGCTTCCGGGAGGTCCCCGTCCTGGCCGCGGCCTTCCGCAGGCTGCGGACCCGGCCCGAGGTCACCATCGTGGACGCCCAGGGCACGGCCCACCCCCGGCGCTTCGGGGCTGCCTGCCACATGGGCGTCGAACTGGACGTGCCCGCGGTGGGCTGCGCCAAGAGCCTCTTATGCGGCGAGGTGGACGAGCCGGCGGAACAGCGGGGGGGATGGTCGCCCATCCGCCTGGACGGCGACACCATCGGAGCGGCCCTCCGAACGCGGAAGGGTGTCAAGCCCGTCTTCGTCTCGCCCGGCCACCGGGCGGACCTGCCGTCTGCCCTCTCTCTCGTGCTCGCATGCGCCCCGCGCTACCGCCTGCCCGAACCCACGCGCCTTGCCCACCGTCTGGTGAACGATGCGCGGCGCGCGGCGGCGTCGCACTGAGGCGGCCCAGCTTGGACATTGTTTCAAATGCCGGTCAGAAGATCGCTTCCATGGGCGCCTTCTCTCCCTCCAGGATCGCTCGGGCCTGTGCCGCCGCGACGGGCAGGGCCCGATGCGCGAAATGTACTGCCGCCTGCACCTTGTTGTGGTAGAAGCGCGCTTCGCCGCTGTCCTCCAGAAAAGCGCGAAGAGCCTGGCCTTCAGCCCCGTTCACACCCCTCTCCGCCAGCAGGCCCGAGAGCCTGTCCTGCGCCAGCGCCGCCTGGTCAAGCAGCAGCCACCCGCTCACTGCATGCCCCACGAGGTCGAGCACCGGCACGGCGTTCAGGAACATGAGGAGCTGGGCGTCCTGACGCCCGGGCACCTCCGTCAGGACCGCGTTCAGCGCGGTGAGCAGTTCGGCGAGCCGGCGCGCCGATCCCCCCAGCACGGCGTGCGTCCCAAGGACTTCTGCGGTTCTTCCCATGAGCCCCACGAGGTGCTTGACCGGTTCTCCGGACTGCATCCGGAACTTGCGGCCCACCAGGTCCAGGGCCTGGATGCCGTTCGTGCCCTCGTAGATGGAACAGATCTTGGCGTCACGAAGGTACTGCTCCGCGGGGTACTCGGCGGTGTAGCCGTAGCCGCCGTACACCTGCAGGGCCCACTCGGTCACGCGGAAGCCCCAGTCCGAACACCACGCCTTGCAGACGGGCGTGAACAGTTCCACGAGCCCCTGCCACCGCTTCCGGTCGGCGCCTTCGGAGACTGCGGCCATGTCCATGCACCACGCCGTGTACGACGACAGCGCGCGCATGGCCTGGACGTAGGCCCGCTGCAAAAGCAGGTTCCGTCGCACGTCCGGGTGTCGCGTGATGGGGACCTGGGGCGCGTGGGGGTCCCGGTCGAGGTGGTCGCGCCCCTGCGTGCGCATCCGGGCGTACTCGAGGGCCGCCTCGTGCGCCGCGGAGGCGATGGCGAGGCCCTGGACGCCCACTTCGTAGCGGGCGGCGTTCATCATCTGGAACATCAGGAGCAGTCCGTGGCGCTCCTTGCCGAGCAGGTACCCCTCGCACTCGCCGCGCTCGCCGAAGACGAGCGTGCACGTGGGCGAACCGTGGATGCCCAGCTTGTGCTCGATCCCCGCGCAGGCCACGTCGTTGGGCTCCCCGGGCGTGCCGTCCGCGTTGACCCGGAACTTCGGCACCACGAAGAGGGAGAGGCCCTTGGCGCCGGCCGGCGCCTCGGGCGTGCGAGCAAGGACCGCGTGGATGATGTTATCGGTCAGGTCGTGGTCGCCCGACGTGATGAAGATCTTCTGGCCCTGGATGCGGTAGGTGCCGTCCTCCTGCCTGACCGCCTTCGTCTTGATGTCGCCGAGATCGCTGCCGGCGGTCGGCTCCGTGAGGCACATGGTGCCCGTCCAGCGCCCGGTGACCATGGGTTCCACGAAACGGCTCTTCAGGTCGTCCGAGCCGAAGCTCTGGATGAGGTGCGCCGCGCCGCGCGTTAGAAGGACCGTCAGGCTCAGGGAGGTGTTGGCCCCCATGATGAACTCCGAGATGCCCGTTCCCACGCATTCGGGAAGGCCCATGCCGCCGAAGTCCGGACTTGCGGTCGGGCCGATCCAGCCGTTCTCCGCCAGGTCCCGATAGGCCTTGTCGAAGCCGGCGGCCATGACAACGCGGCCGTCTCGGAACCTCGCTCCCTCCCGGTCGCCGGCGGCGTTGGCCTCCGCCACGCTGCCGCGGCAGACCTTGAGGGCCTCGTCGAGGATCATGGAGAAGTCGTCGGTCCCGAAATCGGAAAAACGCTCCGACGCAAGAATCTCCTTGAGGTCCAGCCATTCGAGAAGGTTGAACCGCACATCGCGGTTGTCGTCCAGATAGCGCATCGATCCCTCGCTCCTCTCAGTGAAGGGTCCGCGCGCCGGAAATCCGGCCGCGGACCAAGCCCCTCGTTCAGGAACGACAGTGTGACCGCGCACTCACATGGAGACAACCCGCCCGCACGGGACAGGGACGGGACAGGGGCACATGCCCCGGAAGAACGGCAGGGAAGGCAGCCGGGGCCCCTCAACTGTCCGTGTACCAGCCGATGCGGGCCAGATCCACCCGGCCGCCTTCGAAGACCACGCCCTCGGCCTCAAGGAGCGCGCGCTGAAGGGCAGCCTGGCCGTCGGCCTCGGGCAGGGAGACGGCACCTCGCGCGTTGATCACCCGGTGCCACGGGACGTCCTCCGCGGCCAGGGCGTGGAGTGCGTAAACCACCAGCCGGGCCCGGCCCGGCAGCCCCGCGGCTCTGGCGACCCGGCCGTAGCTGGACACCCGTCCTCGGGGGATGCGCCGCACGGCATCCCAGATGGCCTCATAGAAGGATTGCCTCCTCCCGTCCGGATCCGGCACGATCGTCTTCCTCCCGCTCCAGGGGCACCGGCCATTGTAACCGAAACCGCTCCGGGGGCTTGGCAAAGAGCCCGTCTTGGCCTTACCATGATAGGAGGCCGTAGGCAGCGGCCGAGGAAGAGGAAAAACATGTTCACCTTCAACGGCAGGCGTCTGGCGGGCGTTGGTGCCGTGGTCCTGATGCTCGCAGGCATGGCCGCGGCGTTTGTGTCCGTGTCGGGGTGCAGGAGCGCATCGCATGACGCCCGATCCAACCGCTACACCATCCGGGCGACGCTCGACCCCACCCACCGTTTTATCCGGGGCGACGTCCTGCTGCGCCTCCGCGTGCCGCCCGACGGCGCAGACAGGCTGACCTTTTTCCTCCATCACCAGCTCAAGGTTTCGTCGGTGACGGGCCCCGAGGTGGACGGGTTCGACGTGTCCCCGAAACCGGAGGAGGCAGCGCCCTTCATGCCCGAAGCCGACGCCTTGGTGGTTAAGCTCGGCCACCGGGTCAAGGGCGGCGGCATCACCTCCGTAAGGTTCAGGTACGAGGGTACGGTCTCGACCCCGCCGAACGGGTCCGCGAACGTCGTCTCCCCGGACTGGACGGAGATCGGCCTGTACTTCCCCTGGTATCCCTGCAACCCGGCCTACGGCGACCTGACCTACGACCTGATGGTGAACGCCGATCCCGCCTATCAGCTCAGGAGCTACGGCAGCTATACGCGCGAGGGAGAGGCCTGGCACTTCCGCTGCGACCGGCCGACCACCGACATCGTGCTGACAGCCGCCCGGACGATGCACAGCCTGGAGGTCAGCGGAGCGGAGGCCAGCGTCTGGGTCCACTACAGCCGCATCCGCAGGGCCACGGCCCTGAAGATCGGCAAGGACCTGGAGTGGCTCCTGCAGCTCTACCGCGGCTGGTTCGGCGGCGCCAAAGCCCCGAAAATAACCGTCATCGAGTCCCGGCGAACCCGGGGTGGCGGCTACGCGCGCCCCGGCCTCGTGGTGCTGGCCGGCATCGACGACCGGAGTTTCGCCGGCGAACAGGACCACTTCGTCCGGTACCTCGGTCACGAAGGCGCCCACCTCTGGTGGCACATGGCGCCCGCCGCGTCCTGGCAGGACTGGCTGAACGAGAGCTTCGCCGAGTACAGCGCACTGCTGGCCGTCCGCCAGCGGTTCGGTGTAGACGCATTCCACGCCCGGCTGGCCGAAAAGGCTGCAAGGATCGACGGCCTGCCGCCCATCTGGGGCCTGGACCGCACCGGCTTCGAAAAAGCCGAAACCGTGCAGGCCGTGCTGTACGACAAGGGACCGGTCCTGCTCTACACGCTCGACAAGATGATCGGCCGCACGCAGTTTCTCGACCTGTGCCGGGCCATGGTCGCTCGGCGTGTCTCCGACACGCAGGGATTCCTCACCACGCTGGAGCAGCTGGAAGGCCCGGAAGTCAGAACCCGCTTCGAGGAGATGCTGAAAGAATAGGAATTCCCGCCCGACGGGCGCGAATTCTCGTGGTCGCCTTTAGGCGAGAACAAAGGTGGGAGGATCGACCTTCTTCGAAGGCCTTCCGTCAATCGTTTCTAAGTCCGGAATCCCAAATCCCAATTCCCAATTATCTTTTCAGGTCCACGTCTTCCTCTTGTCGAAACCGCGACCGCGGGCGGCCTCGGCGGCTCCCTGGAGCCTCTCCAGGAGCGCGACGGGGTCTCGCTCGACGAACGGGATGGCGCGGTGTTCGGCGCGGAGCATGCGCTCGTCCACGGCGTGCTGGAGGAAGGCCGTGAGGCCGTCGTAGAAGCCCGACACGTTCAGGAGCCCGCAGGGTTTGGCGTGGAGAGCGAGCTGGCGCCACGTCCACACCTCGAAGAGTTCCTCGAGCGTGCCGAGCCCCCCCGGCATGGCGATGAAGGCGTCCGACCGATCGGCCATGGCCGCCTTGCGCTCGTGCATGGATTTCACCAGGACCATTTCGGTCAGCCCCGAGTGGGCGACCTCCCGTTCCGCAAGAAAGCCCGGGATGACGCCCACTGCGCGTCCGCCGAGTTCCAGAACCGTGTCGGCCAGGACGCCCATCAGACCGATGTTCCCCCCGCCGTAGACGAGGACGATGTTCCGCCGGACCATGGCCGCTCCGAGCTCCCGCGCGGCGGCGGCGAAGGCCGGGTTGCGCCCCTGGTTGGATCCGCAGAATACGCAGAAGGAAAGCATGGCTGGCGCTCCGTGTGGCTGCAGGGAGGGAAGCGCCGCACGCTCCCCTCCCGAAGAGTTCTTAAGAGGCCGGCGTGCCGGCGGCCTTGAGTTCGTCGAAGTCCTTGCGGATGAGGTCGAAGGTCCCGTCCAGCAGCCTGGGGTCGCCCAGGTCGACGCCAAGGAAGTCCTTCAGCAGGTCCGCGGCCGGACGGTCGAACCCGTTGCGCACCATGGCGACGTACTTCTTCGGGAAGCCGGCCGGGTCCTCGAGGTACATCTCGTAGTACTTCATGGCCAGGACCTGGGCCAGGACGTAGTTCACGTAGTAGGTGGGCACGGTCCAGTAGTGGTGCTTGCGGATCCAGTGGACCTTGAGTTCGGGGACCGTCTGGAACCACAGGTCGTAGGTCCGGCCCGTGTCTTCACAGGCCTTGTCGAAGCCCTCGTCCCCGGTGATCTCGCCCGAGGCCACCCGGTCGTAGGACACCATCTCGAACTTGGCCCTGCGCGCCAGCTCCCACAGATACATCATCTCGTTCACGGCGTCCTGCCTGATGGTCCGGATGACGGCGGGGTCCTTTTCCGTCTTCAGCAGGTGGTCTCTGAGGAGCCACTCGTTGAACATGGCGAAGGACTCGGTCATGTAGGACGGGCCGTCGGCGAAGAGGATGTGCTTCCGGTTGTCGACCACCAGCCGGTAGTGGACGGCGTGCCCCGCCTCGTGGGCGATGGTGGAGACGTTCGTGAGGTAGCCCTGGTAGTTGTCCATGAAGAAGCCGTAGAAGCCCTCGGTGAAGGCGCCCTGCCCCCGGTCCCGGCCGCCCACGATGTCGATGCGGCCGTTCTTCGGGTTGAGGAGGTTGTCCAGGTCTCGGCTGTACTCGGGGCCCAGCACCTTCAGGCTGTCCTCCACGACGTTGACGCCCTGGTCCGCCGTGAAGCGCGGCTCGGGGGCGCCCCTGGGCGGGATCTCCATGTCCCAGATCTCCGCGTGCTTCACGCCGAGCCGGTCTTCGACCTGCTTCATGCGGAACCGCTGGTAGGCGTGGTAGAGCGGCAGGCGGGCCTCGATCTGGGCGTAGAGGTTGTCCACCTGGGGACGCGTGAGGTAACGCTGGAACAGGGTCTGGTTGTAGAAGGTCTCGAAGCCCCTCAGCTTCGCCTCGTCGTTGTAGGTCCGCATCTCCCGGTACAGCGCGAACCCCACGAGGTCGCTGATCTTCTCGAAGGTGTGGTAGTACCCCTTGAAGGCCTCCTCGCGGACCTTCCGGTCGGGGTTCCGGATGAGCGTCTCGTAGTCGATGTGCACGTCGAGCTTCTTGCCGCCCGCGTCGATTTTGGGGAAGTCCGTCCGGTCGAAGGTCTTCTGGAAGAGGACGGGCTGCCAGGAGGTCAGGTCCGGCCCGAACTTGGCCAGGATCGACTCCTTGGACTCGCTGAGCGTGTGCGGCCCCATGCGCACCGTGTCTTCCAGGTAGTACCGGTAGGGCGACAGCGCCGGCTCGGCCTTTATGAAGGCGTCCATCTTCTGCGGCGTCAGGTTCTTCAGCTCGACCTGGACGAAGCTCAGGCTCGACTGCGCGTCGGCGTTCAGCTTTTCGTAGGCCTCGTAGGCCGCCCGGTCGCCCGTGTCGATCGCCTCACGGAACTCGCCGTAGGCGAAGAGTTTGACCAGGAGGTCGTCGAGGTCGCGGACGCCGTTCAGGACGCCGAGAAGCGAGGACGGGGACTCGAGCACCTGACCCTTGTGTTTCTCGACGGCGGCGATCATGTCCCGGGCCTTGGCCATATCGGCCTTCCAGGCGGCCTCGTTCGGGTAGAAATTGTCCTTCAGGTCGAACCGGTACTGCTCCTTCTGATTCCCCGGCACGGGATCGAAGGGGCCGGACTGACCGGCCATGAGCGGCACGGCGAAGGCCAGACCGAGGCACAGAAGCGCTAATTTCATGGATTCCCTCCCTTGAGTGATCAGGCCGCAGTGTACCATGCGGCCGGCGTCACTTGATGTGCAGGAGGGGGACGAGGATGATGCCGACGAAGTCCTGGAGGAAGTGCATGACGATGGGGGCCGTGAGGTTCCTGCGCCACAGGTAGACCAGCGCGAAGACCACGCCCAGCCAGCCCACCACCAGCACGCCCGCGAAGCCCTCGTAGCCGTGGCCCAGGGAGAAGATCCCGGCGGACACCAGGACGAGGAAGACGGGGCTCTTCGACACCAGGCCGAGCCGCTTGATGATGTAGCCGCGGAAGATCGTCTCCTCGGCGACGGCCACCACGGCCACCAGCACGAGTGCCAGGCCGAACTCGAACGTCCCGTGCGGCGTGAGGAAGGCCGGCAGCTTCGTCATTCCACTGGAGAGCCCCAGCGAACTCAGGACCAGGTGGAGCAGACCCTCGGAGAAGAAGACCGGCACGAAGAGGACGACGCCCAGCAGGACGTCTTCCCAGGCGTCCTTCATGGACAGGCCGATGGAGGCCACGCGCTCCCGGTTCCGCCACATGAAGAACAGGACGAGGGCCACCAGCGCCAGATCCCGCATGATCGTGGCCGTCGCCACCAGGAGGAAACCCAGCTCGTGCTGCCGGGTGATGAAGAAGGACAGGAGCATGGTCGGGACGATGAGGAACAGGAAAACGAGGAACTCCACCCCGCGGACGCGCCGCTCTTCGCGGTTCTCCAGCTCCGCTTCCGCCGGCGCGGCGGGGACCGCTTCGCTCCCGTCGTCTCCCGCGGGTGCCGCTCCGTCCATCACGTCGATGCCCATGGTCAGCGTCCTCCTGGCAGACTGTTGAACCACTCTCGCAGGTCGCCCCGCCTGCGCGCCGCCCCATGTTCTCCAACAATCCCGGGCCCGATCTGTTTCAAGGCCCGGGGCGCCGCCTCTTCGCGGATTAAACCTCCGGATCCGGCCCAGCGGGTTCGGCGGGCGGTTCGGGGGGCGCCGCCGCCGGCGGAGCACCGTCCGTCCGGTCAGCGTCGAAGAAGCGCCACTCGGGACCGAACTGCTCCAGGAAGTAGACCGAGTAGCACCGGAAGAACACGAAAACGGGCAGGAAGACCACCGAGCTGATGTACGGGATCGCCGCGATGCAGCACGTCAGGCACGTCCCGACGAAGATCAGGATGCCCGCCGCGATGCCGAGCACGATCTTCAGCAGATAGAAAAGTATGAACGCCAGGACGTTGCCCGGCAGGATCTCCGACAGGAAGACCCGGAAGGCGGGCACCGTCGTCAACTCCCGCCGGTACATGATGGGCACCACGAAGTCCTTCAGCACCGCCATCACCAGGGCCAGCGCGAAGGCCAGCACGACGACCAGCGCCGCGCCGAGGACGACTGCGATCAACGATAGACCCCCCACGTGGTGCATCCTCGCGGCCGGGATGATCAGCAGGACGACTCCCACCGCCAGGCCGCCCAGGACGAGGAAGGACACGATGCCCAGGACGATTCTGAAGAAGAACAGGCTGTTGCCCCGCGCCCTGAACCGGTGCCAGGGCTCCGCCACGGCCTCCCGGTCCCGCACCACGCCGTCCAGAAACATGAACTTGCCCCGGCTGTTCAACCAGGTGAACAGGAGCCCGAGGGCCACGGCCAGCAGCAGGATGCCGGCGCCGATCAGGATGACGGCACCCAGGTGCATGCGCACCCAGTTGTCCATGCCGGAGAAGCTGGCCGTCTTGCCCCTCTCGCGCCATCGAAAGATCTGCGTCGGGGCGTTGGCGGCCCCGCCCTCCCCGAGCGTCGCCAGGAACGCGCAGAAGCCCAGGACGAACCACTTGGCGAGCGAAAACTCGTCGAACAGGATGCGCTTCGTCCACTTGACCGCCTGGTCTATCGGATCGATTACGGATACGTTCATGTCCCTCACCCCTCGTCCGTGCGGCGGGTCTCGCCCGCCCCGCGCCGGGGCCGCCGGCTCACCGGCCGGCCAGCCCGTCCGCAGCCTCGCGGATCAGCCGCCAGGCGTTGTCGACGTGCCTCCGTTCCGTGTGGGTCTGGCCGACGCTGAGCCTGAGCGTCAACCGTTCGTCCATCTTGGTGTGCGTCAGGTACATTCCGCCTCCGGCGTTCACCCGGTCCATGATCGCCTGGTTCGCCCCGTCGCCGCCCGTGTGCCTGAAGCACACCAGGTTCAGGGGGGGCTCCGCGGCCAGTTCGAAGCGGTCGTCTGCGCGCACCCAGTCCGCGAAGGTCTGCGCCAGCTCCACGTGCCGCCGGACGTGGTGCCTCAGGCCCTCCACCCCGTAGTGCCGGATGACGAACCAGAGCTTGAGCGCGCGAAACCGGCGCCCCAGCGGCACCTGCCAGTCGCGGTAGTCGATCACCGCGCCCGATTCGGTGGCCTTGTTGCGCAGGTATTCGGGCAGGATGCTCAGCGCCCCGACCAGGGCCTTCCGGTCCGCCACGTAGAAGCAGTCGCAGTCGAAGTTGGTGAAGAGCCACTTGTGCGGGTTGAAGCAGTAGCTGTCGGCCGAATCGAGCCCGTCGAGAAAGTGGCGGTATTCGGGACACACGGCGGCCGACCCCGACATGGCGCCGTCCACGTGCAGCCACAGGCCGTGCTCCCTGCACACCTGGGCGATCGGCGGAAGTGGGTCCATGCCGTTGGAAGATGTGGTGCCCACCGTGGCCGCCACGAAGAAGGGCACGAGGCCCGCCTGCCTGTCCCTGTCCACCTGCCTGGCCAGCGCGTCCGGGCGCATGGCGCAGCTTTCGTCCACCTCGACGAGCCGGAGGTTCTCGGCGCCGATGCCGGCGATCCGCACGGCCTTCTCGATGGACGAGTGCCCCTGGGTGGACGTGTAGGCAACCAGGCGGCCGTCGCAGCCCAGGCGGTTGGCCGCCCCCACGGTGGTCCTCTCGCGTGCCGCGACGACCGCGCACAGGGCGGCGCTGGAGGCCGAATCCTGGATCACGCCGCCGCCCGTCCCGTCCGACTTGAAACGGGAGGGCAGGCCGGTCATGTCTGCCATCCAGTCCAGGACGTGCGTTTCCAGTTCCGTGCAGGCCGGGCTGGTCGCCCAGAGCATCCCCTGGACGCCGAGACCCGCCGACAGAAGCTCACCCAGTATCGCGGGGCCCGAGGCGTTGGCCGGAAAGTAGGCGAAGAAGTTCGGCGACTGCCAGTGGGTGATGCCGGGCAGGATGATCCCGTCCACGTCCTTCAGGATCGCGTCGAACGGCTCGCCCTCTTGCGGCGGGCCCACCGGCAGGGCGGCGCGCACCTCGCCCGGCCCGGCGGTCGACAGCACGGGCAGGGACTCCACGCGCTCCTGGTAGTCGGCGATCCAGTCCACCACGGCCCTGCCGCAGGCCCGGAACTCTTCGGGCGTCATGTGAAAGCTCTTGTCCTCAGCCATGAGGCTCCTTTCCGCCTGGCGCCGCGCGGGCGCGGCTCAGTTCGTCATGTAGACGTAGAGGCTCGCCTGGACGCCCCTGTCCGACGAGTTGTACAGGTAGACCCGGTACCGGCTGAAGCCCACCGGCTCGGACGCCTGCTTGGCGTCGAAGTAGCCGCCCGACCCGGGTACCAGCTGCGCCGCCACCTCCACGGGGAACTCGATGCGCCCCGCCTGGTTCAGGGCCCGTATGACGGGCTCTTCGTCCGGCACGAGCACGGCCCCGACCAGACCGGGCAGGTAGCCCGTGCTCGACACCTCGCCCTGGAGGCTCATGACCACGTGCGTGAAGCCGTCCGTGGTCACGGTCCCTGCCTGGACCATCTGCGTGGGGTCGCCGCGCCTCGACGGCGGCACGATGATGCTCTCCTTCCTGACCAGCCTGGCGTGGGAGAGCGGCCCCTTGACGGTGACGTCGCCCTCGACCTTCTGAACGTCGGGAAAGTTGGTGTCGTTGACGTCCTGGGTTGCGCTTCCCGAGTCGTACTGGGCCTGCGTACCCGGCACGAGCACGAGAATGCCGACGACGACGAGAACGAGAGCCGGTACCAGTAGCTTCTTTTGCACGTGCGTGTCCTCCCTTGCGTGTTGCCGCCAGTGTTGCATTCTACATCCCCGGGGAGCACTCCCCGGCGGGAGCTGCTTGCTGATCCTGCGCCGCGGGGCTCAGATCCATTTCAGTATGCCGGCGAAGACTACGAGGCAGGCGGCGTCGAACCCGAGAATGCCTCCCACCACCGCTGCCTTTCGGCGGACGCTCCGCATGTCGAATACCGCGAAGGAGACGAGGAAGAAGGGCAGGTATCCGACCAGGAATATGAGCCACGGCGCGCGGACGTTCCACCATGCGTAGTCCCACGTGAGCGCGTGCGCCGCGTTGAGCAGGTACTCCACGAAGACGCAGAAGATCGACCCGCCGACGGCGAAGGCCAGCCGGTTGGGTACGCCCAGCACCTTCTGCGCCCTGTCCCGGGGAAGCATCTTGGAAAACGTGATGCCCGCGACGGCGAACATGAAGCAGATCTCGATGTTCAGGCCGATCAGGATGAGGTAGGCCGTCTTCCCGGGCGCACCCCACACGGGCGCGTAGTCGGTGAAATGAAACACCAGGCCGTTCCAGATCTCGTTGAACCAGTCCATGCCCCAGAAGGCCAGACCGGCAAACACCATGTTCCAGTTCCTCCTTTCCACCTCCACGGCGTACACGTACACCACCAGGGCGAAGAGCGGTATGACGTACCACTGGAACTGTGCTGGGTCCCTGAGGATGCTCAGGGCCTGGGCTGCATCCGGCGTGGGCATGGGTCACCTCCCGGCGGCCGACGGCGCCTTTCTCGTATCCCTTTGTCCTGTCCGTTTCGGGCGCCGGGTCCGGCGCGGGCGTTGCATTAAATCAGAAGGCCCCCGCCCTTGAGTCCCCGGCACCTCCCCCAAACAAAATCGGCCGCCTCTGTCGCGCGTCGTGGGTGTGTGTTGCGAACCGTCGTCCCATTGTACACCCGACGAGTTCCACTGAAGATCCCCGGCGGGGAGCGGGAGAGTCCGGCTGTCAGGCGGGTTGTCAGTCGATCCCGAGCACCTTGGCCCCGCGTATCCTGCGGGCCTTCAGCTCGCCCAGGGCGGTGTTGGCCTCGCTGAGGGCGTACTCCTGGTACTCGGGCTTGATGGGGATCCGGGCCGCGAGGTCGAGGAACTCGCTCACGTCCCTCCGCGCCACGTTGGCCACGCTCTTGATCTCCTTTTCCATCCAGAGGTGCTCGGCGTAGTCCAAGTCGGCCAGGCAGGCCTTGTCGGCGTCCTCCTTCCGGATGGCGTTGATCACCAGCCGCCCGCCGGGGGCCAGGTGCCGCATGGCTTCGACCACGGGGCGCCAGACGGGCGTCGTGTCGATCACGGCGTGGAGCGCTTCGGGCGGGGCGTCGGTGGTGTCGCCGGCCCACTCGGCGCCCAGTTCGAGCGCGAAGGCACGCTCCTTCTCGCTGCGGGCGAAAACGAAGAAGCGGGCGGCGGGATACCGGAACTTCGCCATCTTGAGCACGAGGTGGCCGGACGCCCCGAACCCCGTCAACCCCAGGTTCTGTCCGTCCTTCAGCTCCGTCAGCCGGAGCGACCGGTAGCCGACGGCGCCGGCGCACAGCAGCGGCGCCGCCTCCGCGTCGGTGAAGGCCTCCGGGATGGGGTAGGCGAAGGCTTCGGGCACGGTCATGTACTGCGCGTACCCGCCGTTGGCGTCCCGCCCCGTGGCCCGGAACGAGCGGCAGAGGTTCTCCTGCCCCGACCGGCAGAGTTCGCACCGCCCGCACGCGTCGAAAATCCACGCCACGCCCACGCGGTCGCCCTGGGCGAAGCGGCCGCAGCCGTCCCCCGTCCCCTCGACCCGGCCCACCGCCTGGTGCCCCGGTACGACGGGGAACCTGGGCGGAGGGGTGCGCCCCTCGATCTCGTCCAGTTCCGTGTGGCAGACGCCGCATGCGCTGACCCTGACCAGGATCTCGCCCGCCCGGGGCACCGGGGTTTCCACATCGACGTACGACAGGGGCGACGGGTTGTCCGACAGGCGGCTGACGCCCCCCAGCACCATGGCTTTCATTTCGGGCTCTCCTCGCTGAGGGGCCGGTGCGCCGGGGTACCGCTTCCCATGTGGTCCTTCCCGGCCGCCTTCCGGCCCCCTAAGATGAACGTATGACGCCCGCCGAATCTTGCAAGTCCCGTCGGCGTCAACCGGGGACCACGAACGCGTACAGGAACTGGTCGACGATCCGGCCCTCCTTGAGGGCGCTCCTGCGCATGCGGGCCTCCAGGGTGTAGCCCGCCTTTTCGAGTACGCGGCACGACGCGGCGTTGTACTCGTAGGGCACGGCGTAGACCCTCGACAGCCCGTGGGTCCGAACGGCGTGGCCGGTGACCGCGCGCACCGCCTCGGTGGTGACGCCCCGTCCCCAGAAGGGTTCGGCCAGCCAGTACCCCAGCTCGGCGGAGATCCGCTCCACGTTCGTCTTGAGGTGATACCCGATGGCCCCCGCGACCTCGCCGTCCACGGCGATGGCGAACAGGGTCTCGGGGTCCATGGACCGCGCCATGGTGATGAAGGTCCGGGCGTCCTCGATCGTGTAGGGATGCGGAAAGGCGTCCCGGAGGTTGCGCCAGATCTTCGGGTTGTCGGCGTGCAGGGCCAGCGGCCGAGCGTCGTCTTCCCGCCAGCTCCTCACCTCGCAGGTCTTCAGGACCAGCTGCATGCGCTCCTCGCCTCAACCATCCAACCGGCGGCCCGGCCGACGGACGCAAAAAAACGGGAAGAGCGGGCCGCGTCCCGCTCCACCGCTCACGTCCTCGGGACGGCCTGCCTACGCTTTGGGCGGAAGGAAGTGGTACCCGGCCACCCTCCAGACGCCGTCCTTTCCCAGGACCAGGACAACCTGCTCGCGGAGGTCACCCTGGATGGACACGTGGGTGTCGTAGGTCACCTCCACGTACTCACCCTCGGGCGCCCCGGGCAGACCGGTCTTGTACTCGGCGCCTTCGAGCTTCCTGGACAGCACGTGGCCGAGCGCTGACCACGACTTGGTCATCAGGTCCGTCCACCGGGCCTTGGTGACGTTTTCCCGGACGACGGGGGCGGTTTCCTCCCACGTCTTTGCGTACTGCCCGCCGTCCATGAGCGCCAGCCAGCTCCTGGCGGCCGTTTCGGCCTTGGTCACGGCGTCGGCTTTCACGTTCTTTGCGGCGAAGACGGACAGAGAAAAGACGATGGCGGCAACGAGTACGGTGGCTGTTTTCCTCATGAGATCCTCCCGACAGCGAGCTTACCACCTCCGGGCACAGTTGCGATCGCTGCTCCCGGTCCACCTGCAGGTACTCAACCGTCGCTCAGGCGGCCACCGACTTGTGGAAGTGCACGATCACCCAGGCTCCCTTGCGCTTCTCCAGGACCCACGAGCACCGGACGGGCAGGTGTATCTCGTGGCCCCCGTTGGTCGTCGTGAAGTCCCATAGAGACGTGGCCCAGGCGATGCCGGCCGAGGGAATAACGTGGACCCGGACCTCCCGGACGGTGATCCGGGTGTAGTCGTACGTCCGGTTCTGCTTCGCCATGGCGTCCTTGAGACCGTCCCACCCCAGGATGGGATCCCCGAAGGCCCCGAAGTTCACCATGACCGGGTCGCTGGCCACGAGCTGCGCGTAGAGGTCGAGATCCTCGCGTTCCAGGCTCGTGACGTAGCGCGACAGGACGGCCCTGACGGCGGCCTCGTCCGAGGTCGCTGGGGCGCGCCTGGAGCAGGCCGGGCCCGCGATCAGACACACCGCCGCCAGAAGTGAAAGGATACGAACCATACACCACCTCCACCGGCGCTTGCGGACAACGCCCCGGACGGCCTGCGCGCGGCGCCCGTTTTCGCGCCGTGCCGGGCACGTGCGCCGTTTCGCGTGCTCTCGTGCATTCGCTGCTTTCAATATAGGCGGTCGGGCTGAGAAATGCCGCAGGGAGCGCGCCCGATCCGGCGTGACTACGAGTTCTTCAGCTTGCGCGCGGCGCGCCGAATGTGCACGAAGAACCAGTACACGCCGAAGAACAGCGCCGCCGCCAGCTCCCAGTAAGGCGGGACCTGGAGGGACCCGACCGCCGTCCTGGCCGCGTCGAGCTTCCCGGCTTCGACGAAGGGCATCATGCGCGCCCAGGTCAGGCGGACGCCGCCGTTCCAGATGGCGAGCAGGAAGAACAGGGCCCCGCCGGCGATGAAGACGTTCTTCTCGAAGGTGGAGTACTTCATGGGCGCGGTGAAGAGGATGAGGCCCAGGGCGGCCAGGACGACGAGGGTGAGAGCGACGCTCAGGGTCTGCATGGGTCTCTCCGGTCGACGAGGTCGGGGATTTCGTCCTGCGGGCGCCATCCCCACGTCCGGGGGGCGGCGGACCCGCTCCGCGAGCAGGGCCAGTTTAGCACGGGCGGCGGGGCCGTCGCCTCGCCGGGCGATCAGACGAGCAGAAGACCCGCGCCGAAGGCCGACGCCGCGAGCGCCGCAGAGGCCGGCAGGCCCAGCACGGGCAGGAGGAAGAGGCTGCCCAGCAGGGAACCGGCGCACCCGCCCAGAAGGTCGGCGGCGTAAAGCGGCGCGATCACGGCCGCCTGGTCATCGACGCGGCGGAGGCTCGCGTAGGCGAAGAGTCCGCCGACGAAGAACCCGCACGCGGCCATCAGCAGCGAGGCGCCCGCGAGTCCCGGCCACATCCCCGCACCCGGAAGCCACGCCGTCAGGAGACCCAGCGCCGACGCCCCCCCGACCAGGCACAGCCCCGTCCCCACGCCCACGCCTCCGCGCCGGCGGCTCCGCACGTCCAGCACCAGAGCCCCCGAGCTGAGCCCCGCCATGAAGACGGCGAGGAGCACCCCGATGTCCTGGTACAGGGCGCCGCTGCGGACCTGGAATCCCAGGATCAGGACCCCCTCCAGGAGCATGCCCGAAAAACCCGCGAGCGACGCCAGTGCGGCCCGCCGCGCCCTCCGCCACAGCCTCGCCGCGGCCAGGGCCGCCAGAAGCAGCACCCCCGCCACCGCGAGCCACGTCCGAGGGGCGCCCGCCTCGAGGGGTGAGAGATCCATCGTCCCCAGGGCCGGGAAGAAGCGGGACAGCCAGAGGACGAGCGTGTACTGGTAGCAGATCGGCCGGGCGTCCGTATTAGGCGGGGCGTCCGCCGCGCCAAGCTTCGCCTCGATCTCTGCCAGCCGGTCGTTCGTCAGGACGTAGCGGATGAAGGGCGGCGTCACCAGGCGGGCGCGGATCCCGCGCCCGATCAGCCGCGCCGAGAGGACGGCAGGGTCGCGCACGAGCCGTCCCCTAGAGGCCAGGACCACGCTGACCGGGCCCGGCAGCACCAGAACGTCTCCGAACGCCGAGCGCAGGGCCCGGGTGACGCTCGCCGTCCGCCGGGCGAGGAGGGGCGTCCAGAGGTTTTCGGACGCCCCGAGCCTGAAGCCGAGGACCCCGTCCGGAGACAGCGCCCGCCGGCAGGCCGCGAAGAACTCCCGCGTGTAGAACCGGTTAGCCTGCCCCGACTCGGGCCCAGGCATGCCCACCAGGATGAGGTCGAAGCCGCGGGCCTCCTCCAGGTACCGCCTCGGGTCGCCGAACTCGAGCCGCACGTTCTCCGCCTGGAGCGCGCGGCCGAAGGACCCGGGCAGGTTCGCCTCCATGAGCCGGACCGAGCCGGCGTCCAGTTCCACGTCGCGCACCGCCTGCGGCGCGTGTTTGAGCACCTCGCGCACGATGCCGGCGGGGCCGCCGCCGAGCACGAGGACCCTGCGCGGCGCCGCGGATTGGAGGGCCGCCATGTGGACGAAGGCCTCCGCGTCGGCGTCCTGGCTCTCGAAGACGAGCGCGTCGTTCTCGAACACGGAGACCTGCCCCTCCAGCCGCGTGAGCGTCACGCGGCCGTACGGGGTGTCCCGCGTGGCTGCGAGGCGGGGGTGGTTCAGCGC
>JBJKRE010000374.1:0-10981 GCA_046704825.1 Acidobacteriota bacterium | reverse complement strand
CCTCGTCCGGTGAGAGCCCGTCCTTAATGTCGAAGTCGACGGGTTTGAGAAGCGGGTGCTTGATCCTGGCGGCCTCCACCTTGACCGCCTGCATGTCGAGCGGCAGCCTCGAGAGCAGGGTTCCGGTGACGGGGCGGGACGACGAGATCGACCGGCTCGCCTCGACGTTCAACCGGATGATCGAGCGCATCCAGCTCATGATGACGGAGATGGGGCAGGTCAACGACAACATCGCGCACGACCTGAAGAGTCCGCTGACCCGCATCAGGGGGGCTGCCGAAATGGCGCTGACCGGAGGTGAGGGCGCCGCCGAGTACGAAAGCATGGCGGCCGGGACGGTCGAAGAGTGCGACCGTCTGCTGGAGATGATCAACACCATGCTGGACATTTCGGAGGCGGAGGCGGGCATGGCCAGGCTCGACCTCAGGCGGATCGACCTGGGAGCGCTGGCGCGCGACGCGTGCGACCTCTTTCAACCAGCCGCCGAGGAGCGCGGGCTCGGCCTGTGCTACAGCGGGGAAGAGCCCGCGCCCGTTATGGGCGACACCTCAAGGCTCCAGCGCGTGGTGGCGAACCTCCTCGACAACGCCGTCAAGTACGCCTTCGCCGACGGCGAAATCGCAGTCGCGGTGGAGGCCCGGGAGGACAGGGCCGTCCTCACCGTCTCCGACAGGGGCCCGGGTATCCCCCCCGGAGAAATCGATCGGGTCTTCGACCGCTTTTACCGGTGCGACCAGAGCCGCAGCCGCCCGGGCAACGGCCTGGGCCTGAGCCTTGCCCGTGCCATCGCACGCGCACACGGGGGAGACCTCACGGCTCGCAGCCGGGTGGGAGAGGGCAGTGTCTTCACCCTTATTCTTCCCGCGACCCGGGGGGTGAAGGGGGCGGGAGGATAGTGATCGAGTCGCCTCGACCCATTCGAAGACTCGTCCTCAGCGGTTTCTGAAATCCCAAGTCCCAAATCGTATATTGCCCCTGCCCGGTCATGCTCCGGTAATATTGAGTCTCTACAATGGTTCTTCTTAGCAGGAGTCTTCATCCTCCGAAGGAGGTTTCCGAGTGAAAAAGATTTGTAATCTGTTGATTGCGCTTGGCTTGCCGCTTCTCCTGGCGGGTTGTGCGACGTACCATCCGCTGCCGCTGGACCGGAAGGCCGAGCAGAAGGCCCTCGCGCCGCCCGACATGCAGGCGGTCAAGGTGGAGGCCGCCAGGATCAAGCACCCGCTTCTCAAACCCGTCGACTTCGACATTAAGGACGGGCTCTCACCGGACGAGGCGGCCATCCTTGCGGTGCTGGCCAATCCAGAACTGAGAGCGGTTCGCGACCAGGCCGGTCTTGCGGGCGCGCAGCTCCTCCAGGCACGTCTGCTGCCCAATCCCGTATTTTCGTACAGCCAGGACATCCCGTCCGGCGGAAGCTACCAGGGAACGGTGAGTGGATACGGGACCGGCCTGGACTGGCTGGTAACAAGCCTGCTCACGCATGGTCTGGTGAAGAAGTCGGCTGAGGCGCACAAGGAAGCCGTGGACCTGGGCGTGGCCTGGCAGGAGTGGCAGGTGGCCGAGGCCGCCAAGCTACAGGTCTACCGCCTGATGGTCGGGCGGCGGGAACTGTCTCTGGCTCGCAAGGGCGAGAAGAGCCTCTCGCGTGAACTGAAGGCGCTCGAGAGCGCCGCCGCCGGCGGCGAAGTGCCGGAGAGCGACGTGGCGGCGGCGCGGGCTGCATGGTACCAGGCCCGCCAGATGGCGCTGGACCAGGAGCAAAATCTCGTACAGCAGCGACAGAGGCTTAACCACCTCCTTGGGTTGCCGCCCGATGAGAAGGTGCCCCTTCAGAAGGGTGTGAAGCTGCCCGACTGGACTTCTCTGCCCGCGGCGGCGCCGCTCGTCGAGGACCTGTCATCGAGGCGGTTGGACCTGATGGCCCTCAAGAAGGGCTACGAGAGCCAGAACGACGTGTTGCGCGCCGCGATCCGCAATCAGTTCCCAGCGGTGATCCTCGGGCTGACGCACCTCAGGGACACGGGCAACGTCGTGACGACGGGCTACGCCGTCTCCATCGACCTGCCCCTCTTCGACCACAACCAGGGTCGTATCGCACAGGAGCGCGCGACCCGGAGGCAGCTCTACGACGAATACTCCGCAAGGCTCTTCGAAGCCCGCGCCCAGGTGTCGCAGGTGCTGGCGGACATGAAGATCGTCCGCCGCAGGATCCGGGCGGCGGGGCGGACCGTTCCGGCCATGGAAAAGCTGGCCGTGGCCTACGAGGCCGCATTCAAGACGGGAGACGTGAACATGATGGATCTGACCCGGGCTCAGAGGGAGATGTGGACGGCACGCATGGATGCGCTGCAGCTGCGCTACGACCTTGTTTCACTGGGGACGGCCCTGGAACTGGCATCGGGACGGTACTTCCCCGCGTACGAGAAGAAAACGCAACCGGCGGCGGGTTCGAAGGGGGGGAGGCGGTGAGCGGCCGACGCCTTCTGCTGACAGCGGGAATCGCTTTGGGGATCGTCCTCGTGGCCCTGGCCGCCTTCTTCGGCGGGCGTTCCAGCGGCATGAAAGCGGCCGAGGAACGGGCGGCGGCGGGTCGGAAGGTCCCTTCCCAGGTGACGGCCTCGGTGCTTACGGCCAAACTCCGGGAAGGGGAAATAGAGGCCACCGACGAAGCCTACGGGTCCGTGGTTCCCGCGCCCGACGGCCAGGCGGCCATAGCGGTTTCCTATCCCTGCCGGGTGGTCAGAGTCCTGGTCAGGGACGGCCAGTACGTTCGCAGAGGCGAACCGGTGCTTGAGGTCGAGGCCTCGCCGGACACAAAGCTCGTTCTGGCGAGGGCCAGGCATTCCGTGGAGGCCAGCGCGCAGGCCCTGAAGTCCGTTAAGGCCAGGTACGCGCTGAAGCTCGCGGACAGGGCCCAGCTGGCGCAGGCGCAGATGGATTACCAGGACGCGAAAGCTCAGCTGGACAGCCTCCTCAAGCGCAAAGCGGGAGGGGTGCTTTCCATCAGGGCGCAGGCGTCGGGTACGGCCTACGAGGTCCGCGCGAAGAGGGGGGACCTCGTCCAGTCCGGACAGGCCCTGCTGACGCTGGTCGACGACCGCCGTCTGGAGGCCAGGCTGGGCGTCCGGCCTTCGGAGGCGCATGCCCTCAGGCGGGGTGATTCGGTGGACCTGCGCCCCGCCGGGTCGGAGGAGGGGCGGCCAGCCGTCGAGGGCCGCGTGAGAGCCGTGGGCGCGGCGGTCAACCCCGCCAGCAGGATGGTGGACGTCTACGTGTCTCTGCCCGCTAACGCGCACATGCCGCTGGGGAGCTTCGTGCGCGGCGGCTACGTAGTCGATTCGGGACGGGGACTCCTGGCCCCTTATGCCTCCGTGCTGCCCGAGAAGGGACGGAACGTGCTCTACACCGTGGAGGGGGGGAAGGCCGTCAGGCACGAGGTGAGCGTCGGCGTCGACAACGGGCGCGAGGTCCTGGTGCGCGGCAAGGGCCTGGCCGCAGGCGATCCGGTCGTGGTCCTCGGGAACTACGAACTGGAAGACGGCATGGCCGTCAAGGCGGAGCCCGCCCCATGAGGTTCACCGACTGGATGCAGGCCCACCGCCGATCGCTCCTCTTCCTTCTGGCGGTGCTGATGGTGGGCGGCCTGGTGGCTGCCCTGCACCTTCCGGTGGCCCTCTTCCCGCGCGTGAGCTTTCCCCGCGTGAGGGTCATGCTCGACGCGGGAGACCGTCCAGCCGACCGCATGGCCGTCGAGGTCACGCGCCCCGTAGAGGAAGCCGTGCGGGGCGTGCCGGGCGTCCACGAGGTGCGATCCACAACGAGCAGGGGCAGCGCGGAGATCAACATCAACTTCAAGTGGGGCCTGGACATGGTCAAGTCCATGCTCATGGTCCAGTCGGCCATCAGCGAGGTGGCCGGGCAGCTCCCCCAGGGTACGACCTTCCTGGTCCAGCGGATGGACACGACGGTGGACCCGGTCATCGCGTACAGCCTGACCTCCGACACCCGGTCCCTCGTGTCCCTGCGGGACATCGCCGTCTACCAGCTGACGCCCCTCCTGTCCACCGTGCAGGGCGTGGCGAAGGTCGGAGTGCAGGGCGGCCTGAAGGAAGAGTACAGGGTGTCCACGACGCCCGCGCGGCTCCAGGCCTACAACGTGACCTTCGGCGACGTGGCCAGGGCGCTCTCGGCGGCGAACGTCATCCAGGCCGTGGGGCGGCTCGAAGATCACGACAAGCTCTACCTCGTGGTGTCCGACACGCGCCTGCGCAGCGTCGGCCAGATCGGGGACACGGTGCTCAGGTCCGGCCCCGACGGGGTCGTCAGGGTTGCCGACGTGGCCCGCGTGACGCGCTCCACGGCGCCCAACTGGACCCGGGTTACGGCCGACGGCCACGACGCGGTCATTCTGCAGATCTTCCAGCAGAGGACCGGCAACACGGTCCAGATCGCCAGGCAGATCAAGGCCAAGCTCGCCGCTTACGAGAGCAAGCTGCCGCCCGACGTGAAGATCGCCAACTGGTACGACCAGAGCCTTCTCATCCTCTCGTCGGCGGGCAGCGTGCGCGACGCCGTCCTGATCGGCGTGATCCTGGCGGCGCTCATCCTCCTGGTGTTCCTCCGAAATCTCAAGATGATGCTGATCGCGGTGATCGCCGTCCCGGGCGTTCTCGCCGTGACCGTACTGCTCCTGTACCTGCTGCACATGAGCTTCAACATCATGACGCTGGGAGGCATGGCGGCGGCGGTGGGCCTCATCATCGACGACGACGTGGTCATGATGGAGCACATCATCCGGCGGCTGCGCGGCGGGACCGGCTCGCACCGCGAACGGGTCATGCAGGCGGTGCGGGAGTTCACCCGTCCGCTGGCGGGCTCCTCCACGTCCACGATCATCATCTTCCTCCCGCTGGCCTTTCTCTCGGGGGTGACGGGCGCATTCTTCAAGGCGCTGTCCCTCACCATGGGGGCCAGCCTCGTCATTTCGTATTTCGTGGCCTGGCTCGCGGTGCCGCTCCTGGCCGGACGGCTCCTGACCGAGAAAGACGCCAACCAGAAGGAGGGCGGCGCCCTCACCGAATGGCTCCACGGGCGGTACCGGACGCTCATGGCGAGTGTTCTCGGGAGGCCTGCCCTGGTGCTCCTGGTCCTGGTGCCGTTTCTGGCCCTCGGTTACGCGGGCTACAAGTACGTGGGGTCGGGCTTCATGCCCCACATGGACGAGGGGGGATTCGTGCTGGACTACGTGGCCCAGCCGGGCACCTCCCTGACCGAAAAGGACCGGATGCTCCGGCAGGTGGGAAGGATCCTCCTCCAGGACCCGGATGTGGACACGTACTCCAGACGGACGGGACTCCAGCTGGGCGGCGGAGTGACCGAAACGAACACGGGCGACTTCTTCGTGCGCCTCAAGCCCTTTCCGAGGCGACCCATCGAGGAGGTCATGGACGACGTGCGGAACCGTGTCGAGCACGAAGTGCCCGGCCTGGAGATCGAAGAGGCCCAGCTCATGGAGGACCTCATCGGCGACCTGACCGCCGTGCCGCAACCCATCGAGATCAAGATCTTCTCGGACGACGAGAAGCAGCTCATGAAGCTGGGACCGGAGGTAGCCGCGAATGTTTCGAAGATCCCGGGCGTGGTGGATGTAAAGAGCGGGATCGTCCTGGCGGGCGACGCCCTGGATATCCGCGTCGACCGCACCAAGGCGGGGCTCGAGGGCGTGGACCCCGAAGCCGTCACGCGTCTGGTGTCGGGCTACCTGGAGGGCACGGTCACCACGCGGATACTCCAGGCGCCCAAGATGGTCGGGGTCCGGGTGTGGATCCCCGAGGACCTGCGCAGGACCACGAACCAGGTTCGCGCCCTCAGGCTGCGTGCGCCGGACGGCCACGTGTTCCCCCTGGACCGGGTGGCCACGGTAACGCCCGTCATAGGGCAGCCGGAGATCACTCGCGACGACCTGAAGCGCATGGTGGCCGTCACGGGAAGGATCAGCGGCCGCGACATGGGGTCGGTCATACGGGACGTCAAGAAGGTCCTGGAACGCCCCGGGGTCATACCGAAGGGGCTCTACTACACGCTGGGGGGCCTCTACCGCCAGCAGCAGATCGCCTTCGCCGGACTGCTGGCCGTCTTCGGAGCGGCCGTGGCCCTGGTCTTCTTTCTTCTTCTCTACCTGTTCGAGCGGTTCAGGATCGCGATCGCCGTTATGACTACGACATTGATGGCCCTCGCCGCGGCCTTCATCGGGCTGTGGTGGACGCACACCGAACTGAACATCACGTCCATGATGGGCATGACCATGATCGTGGGCATCGTGACGGAGGTCGCGATCTTCTTCGTGAACGAGTTCCTGTCCGTCGAAGGAGATCTCGACGTGAAGGAGGCGCTGATCACCGCCGGAACCCACCGCATGCGGCCGATCACCATGACTACGCTGGCGGCTATCCTCGCCCTGTCGCCGCTGGCGCTCGGAATAGGGCAGGGTTCCGCCATGCAGCAGCCGCTGGCCATCGCCATCGTCAGCGGCATGCTGGTGCAGATCCCTCTGACCATAGGGGTCCTGCCCGTGCTGCTGGTGGTGCTGGGGGTCAAGCGAAACGGCGGCGGAGACGCCCATGAAGGAGGGCGTCCAGCAGAAGAACCCGAGACGGTCATCGATGGAGAGATACGATGAAGTCGTGGCTTAGAGACGAACGAAGCGTGTGGACCGTCGTCGCGATTGCGGCCCTGGCGGCCGTACTGGTTTCGGGCTGGCTTCTGATGAGGCGCAAGAGCCAGCCGGCACCTTTGAATGTACCCGCGCAGGTCAGTACCCAGAGCGTTTCAACGAGGGACTTCACGCGAAGGACCGACTGGATCGGGACGGTGCAGAGCGCGGGCGCGGTGAAAATCGTAGCGCTCTCGCCCGCGCGGGTCCTGAGGGTGCTGGCGAAGGTCGGCCAGCGCGTCCACAAGGGCGATCCCCTGTTCGGGATGGGCGGTCCGCGGCTCGAGCCGAGCCTTCGCGCGGCAGAGGCGAAGGTGGCCAGCCTCAACAAGAGGCTCGCACTTGCGGAGTCGGTCGTGGCGCGGAAGAGGCAGGCGGCAGAGAGCCGCGTGGTGAGCGCGAACGAACTGGCATCCGCCGAGGACCGGGCGACGGCCCTCCGGGACGACCTGGAGGGGGCACGGGCCGAGTTAAAGACGCTCCGGGCGCAGGCCCTGGTCCGGTCGCCGGTCGACGGGGTCTTCAGCGACCGGACGGTCAACCCGGGACAGGACGTGCCCGGCAATGCCTTGCTCGCCGAGGTCGTGGCGCCCGAAAGGCCCCGCATCGTGGCGACCACGTACCCGCCTCCGAACCTGCCTCTGCGCGGCCGGCCGGCGCGGGTGCGCGTGGGCGGGGGGCGACTGATAGAAGCGAACGTCACGGCCGTGCTGCCCGACAGGACGCCCGACGGCGGGACGGTGGTGTGGATCGAGGGGCCTGAACTGGCAAAGAATGCGGCCGTGGGGGCCCACTTGAGCGGCTACATCGAACTGGAGACGCACAGGCGGTCGCTCGCCGTGCCCCGGAGCGCCGTGGTGTTCGACGACAGGGAGGCGCCCTTCGTTTTCGTGAAGCGGGGTGACGGGTTCGTCAAGACCCGAGTTGGTCTGGGCCTGAGCGCGTCGGGCTGGGAAGAGGTCGTCTCGGGCCTGTCTGCGGGCGACAGGGTCGTCGTGGGCGGCGCCTACGAACTCTTCTACAAGGACTACAGTAAGACCTACAAGGTCGACGACTGATGAAACCTTTCCTCCGGCGGCTCCTCGACCATCCGCTCGCCACGACGCTCTTCTTCGTGGTGGCCGGAATGCTGGGTCTCTACGCCGCCGCCGGCATGCCCGGGAACATCTTTCCCCCGCTCAGCGTGCCCGTGGTGAACATCATCACGCACGACCCGGGGGCCGCCCCGCAGGACGTCGAACTCCTCATCAGCCGTCCCATCGAGAGCCAGATGAGGGGCATCAACGGCGTCCGTCGCGTCAACTCCACCTCCTTTGTGGGGATCTCGGTGGTCACGGTGCAGTTCGACTGGGACACGTCGGTGCAGCAGGCCCGGCAGCTGGTGACCGCCAGGCTTGCCAGGGTCCGAGGGCTCCTGCCGCAGGGGGTTCTCCCCCGGATCGAGTCCATCGGGACCACCCTTCAGGAGGTCATGGGCTACGTCGCCTACGGAAGCGATCCTGTGGCCCTGCGACGGACCGTAACCTACGCCGTGAGCGGACGTCTCATGGAAGTCCCCGGCGTGTCGCGGATCGAGGTTCTGGGGGGGGACAGGCGCGCATTCGTGGTGCACCTGCGTCCCGAGGTCCTGACGGCCCTTCACATGACCGCCGACGACGTCATCGGGTTGCTCAGGGCGAACAACCGCGCCGACGTGGCGGGGTACCTCGACCGTTCGTCCAGCGAATACCTCATCCGCGGAGACGCCCGTCTCATGACCACCGACGACATCCGGGACCTCCCGATCAAGACGCCATCGGGGCGCATAGTCCGGCTCGGAGACGTGGGACGGGTTACGGACTGGCGGGCCCCCAGGCACTACAGCGTCTACGGGAACGGGGCGCCCGCCGTGGCGTTCTTCGTCCTGAAGCAGCCGGGCGCCAGCACGCTGAAGGTAGCAAGGCGCGTCAGCCGAAGCGTGGACAGACTGAGGACGCTCTTCCCCGCCGGCACGAAGATCCGGACCTTCTACGACCAGTCCGAGATGATCGGGCAGGCCAGGCGCGAAATCCTTCACGACCTGGCGCTCGGTGCCCTCCTGGCGGTCCTCGTTCTGTTCGTGTTCCTTGGGCGGGTCAAACCGACGCTGGTGGTCGCCGCGACCATCCCCATCACCATGCTTACGACCCTCGCAGTCATGGGGGCGCTGCACCAGACCCTGAACATGATCACCATGTCCGCGCTCGCGCTGGGTATAGGCATGTTCGTGGACGACGCGATCGTGGTGTCCGAGAACATCTACCGGCACCGCCGGATCGGCGTGGAGCGGCGGACCGCCGTGGTCGAAGGAACGGCGGAAATTGCGGGGCCCGACGCGTCGGGGACCTTTACGACGGTCGCGGCCTTCCTGCCCCTCGTGCTGGTCACCGGCCTCGCAGGCGTGTTCCTGAAACCCTTCGGGTGGACCATCAGCGCGGGGCTGCTCGCGTCTCTGCTCGTTTCGCTGACCTTCGTGCCGCTGGTCTTCAGCCGGATGGACATGGCCGCTCCCTCCGGGAGATTCATCGGCGTGCGGGCTCTGTCCTTTCTGGACGGGCGCCTGCAGGCGCTCCTGCGATACGCCGTCGCCCACAGGAAGACGGTGCTGGGCGCGGCTCTCGCCGTGTTCGCGGCGGGCTGTCTGTCCGCCGTCTTCATCACGCGCGTATCCCTCCTGCCGCCCATGGACGAAGGTTCTCTGCTGATCGAATACCGGATGCCCCACGGAACTGCTCTGCCGGAGATGGACCGCGTCGGAAGGCAGCTTGAAAGCATCGCCCTGGAGGACCCGGACGTGACGACGGTGTATCTGAGGGTCGGAGCGCCGGCCGGGAGCCTGGTGGTGGACCCCGTGAACAGAGGCGAGCTGGACATAAAGCTGCGGCGGAAGGGGCGCGAAAAGACGGCGCAACAGGTCACCGCCAGGCTCAGACAGGCGTACAGCCGTTTCAAGGGCGTCATCTTCCTGTATCACCAGCCCACCCAGGAGAACAGGGACGAGAGCTTCTCGGGACTTCCCGCCCTCTTCGGCGTGACCATATTCGGTCCGGATCTTTCGACCCTGAGCAGCCTGGCGTCGAAGATTCAGGCGATCCTGAACAAGGATCCCGCCATCGCCGGAGTGGTCAACGAAACTCAATATCCCGTTCCGGAAATCGTGGTGAGGGTGCGGTACACGCAGCTCGGCATACACGGCGTGCGGGCCTCGGACCTCCTGAACACCCTGAAAGCCTACAAGCTTGGCGTGGAGGCCACTGAAATTGCCCACCAGCGGGAGGTGATCCCCGTCATCGTGAAGCTCGACCCGGGCGATGGGTACGACTCGCATTCCGTGAGCGCCCTGCGCCGTCTGCCGGTGCCAACGGCGTCCGGAGGGTACGTGCCGCTCGAGAAGGTGGCGGACGTCCGGATCCGCTACGCGCCGGCGGCGCTGACCCGTCTGAACGGCCAGCGTGAGGTGACCCTGATCACGGACGTGGACGGCAGCATTCCCCGCATGGTTTCGAGACTGCGGAGCAAATTCAAGGCGATCCGGCTGCCTCGCGGGTACGATATAGCGTTTTCGGGGCAATACCCCGTGCTGGTCAAGACCGCCGAGGAACTCGGCTTCGCCGTTCTTCTCGCCATGCTTCTGATCTACATGATCATGGTCCTGCAGTTCCAGTCCTGGCTCGAGCCGCTGGTCATCCTCTTGACCGTACCCGTGTCCATCGCGGGCGCCGCCGCTGCGCTGGCTCTGACGGGGCTCGGGCTGGACGTTTCCGTGGGCATGGGCGTCCTGACGCTGGCGGGGATCTCCGTCAACAACGCCATCGTGCTCCTGGAGTACGCCAACAGGGAGCGAGCGGCGGGTGCCAAAGCGCACGACGCGCAGTTCACCGCGGCGAGCGTCAGATTGCGGCCGATCCTGATGACGGCACTCACGACCATATTCGCGCTCGCGCCGGCCGCCGTCACCAGCGCCGTGGGTTCGCGCGTCTTTCAACCCTTCGCCGTGACCGTGCTCGGGGGGCTGCTCACGGGCACGGCCGCCACCCTCGTTGTCGTGCCGACTCTCGCCTCCCTCATTCCGTCAGGGAAGGCGGACGGAAAGCCGAAATAGAGTTGGCATCTCTCCGTGATCGGTTAGAATGAAGGTGCGCCCGTTCCGTCGTTGGACGGGCGCAAACCTACGGACGGATGTCGAAATGGCGGTGACATTTCTTGAGGACGTCCCACTCGATGCCTTCACGACCCTCGGGTCAGGGG
>JBJKRE010000373.1:0-3714 GCA_046704825.1 Acidobacteriota bacterium | reverse complement strand
AGACGGAGGCGTCCGCAGGCAGGTGCAGGCCTACCACCACCCAGTTGTCCGCGGAGATGTCCCGCAGGGTGAGTTCGGAACCCTCGCGCACCAGCAGGGGCCAGAGCCGGACGTCGCAGCGGGTGATGTGAAAGGACTCCGCGATGCCGGTCGCGTCCGGCGGCGGGAAACTGTACTCGTCGATGAAACCCGGGAGGGGAGGCGAGTAGACGGCGCGGCTGCCGGGCATGAAGGTCGGCCAGACCCAGAGGTTGCCCGCCCCGGCGTCCCGCGGGATGTCGGTCAGCGATAGAGACGCCTCGTCCTGGACGATGCACTCGAACTGGCCGTCGAGCCGCTCTGCAGTGAACTCGGACTGTCCCGCGGCGACAAACTGGACGAAGGGGCAGTCCGAGTCCGAGACGTCGATCCGCGCGTCTCCCGCCGAGACCAGCGCGTGCTGGACGCCGGCGGGTACCGAGTAGGTGCATTGGTCGATGGTCAGCACGCCCGATCCGGCCACGGCAAGCTGGTACTGGCCGTTGAAGGTGCTCATGACCTTCAAGACCGATTGGGTGAAGCGGGCCCGGCCCGTACCGGTCACCGTGAAACTGCCCGCCATGCGGAAGCCGGGCTCGGGCACGCCGGTGACCACCAGGTCCCCGCCCGAGACGATCACCACGTCCCCGACTTCGGCGGGCTGCGTGATGGTCACCGGGGTGGAAATAATCCAGGGGTTCGGCGTCTGGGCCGCAACCGCCGGGCCGGCCAGGACGGCGAACAGGACAACCGGCGCGAGCTTCAGCAACCGCATGGTTCCCTCCCTCCTGTCTGGAGCCGCTTCATTTCGAAGCTATGGTTCCGAAGCGCGGGCGTCAAGGCTATGTGCCGGGAAACCCGACGGGAAGGACCGTCCGGTTCCCAGCAAAAAAGGGAGGCCGCCCCCCCACGGGGAGACGGCCCGTGACGTCGTTCCGAGGCTCGTTTACTTGGCGAACAGCACCTGCTTGAAATAGAGCTTGCCGGAGGAGAGATCCATCGCGACCGCAAAGAAGTCCGTAACCTTGCGTCCCAGGACGACAGCCGCCGGCACGTCGCCGCCCAGGGGGTACGGGTATACGGGGAGGTCTCTGAACTTGAACTTGTTGGGGCCGAACCCGACGTCCGCGTCCTTCGGGATGGTGCGGACGTCTCCGACCATCGGCAGGCACTCCTCCAGCCAGCCGAGGACCTGCGGTCTCATGCGTTCCATCTTCGAGAGGGGCGTGCCCAGGGCCTGGCCGGGCATGTTGAAGTTTGTCCGGGGAGCGAGGCTCGTGGTGTTGCGGGAGTTGGCCTGGAGACCCGATCCGGGCAGGGCGTCGGCCTGTGCGAGCACGAGGCTGCAGCCCGTGTCGAAGAGGCCGACCACCTTGTCTTTGGTGCCCAATGAAGAGGGCACGAATACCTGGTTATATACGGAAAAGGCAGGCAGTTCGTGCCACTCGTCGGCCTTGCCTCCCAGGAGCTTGTCGAGGGGTGCGTCGCCCGGCAGGATGTGAAAGACGTTGTGGTGCCGGTCGAAGCGCACCTTGAGCCCCTCGAGCAGGTCCATGCCAAGAATGCCCTTGAGCACGTTGCGGCCTTCGCGGTACTTGAGGGTGGCCGGATGGTCGTCCAGCACCAGCACGGGCACGTTGTCGACCTTGTAACCGCCGAAGTCCAGCGAGTCCAGCATGGAATAGGGGTGGGCGGTCTCCTTCGGATATGCCCCAGCTGGCGGGTATGCTGCCTGAACGACCGGGAGGTTCAGCTTCTCCGCCGTCTCTTTCGACAGGATCGTCTGGCGGCACGCCGTGTCGACCATCAGCCACAGTTCCTTGCCCGAGCCCGTCCTGCAGACGACCCATTCCATGTTGTAGAGCGTCTTGAGCTTGGCCTGGACTCCGTCCGCGGGCAGGGGCTTTTCAGGCTTCCTGAGATCGGCGGAGGCGTGCCCCTTCCAGAAGGCGATTTCGGCGGCGAGGGCCGGGGAGGCCTTGGGGAAGTCCTTGGCGATCTTCTCGAGGAGGGCCAGCCTCCCCCCGGCCGTCGGCTTGTCCCACGCCAGGGCGTAGAGACCTTCCGGCGTGGGATCCTTGCCCGTCTCGGCCTTCTGGAGCGCGGTCGCGGCCAGCTTGGCCCTCCCAGCCATCGTGTCGGCAAGGGCCAGGAGCCGGTAGTCCTCGACGGTGCCGCGCTTCCGGCAGAGGATGTTCAGCGCTCCCAGGGCCATGCGGGGTTGTCCCATGGCGAGGTTGGTCCGGCCCCAGAGCTCCAGGACCGACGGATTGCCGGGTTCTTCCCGCTGGGCCGTCCGGGCGGCGTTCAGGGCGGCGGCGTAGTCCGCGGATTTGTAGGCGCTCCATCCTTTTTCGAGGGACGAAGCGGCCTGCCTGGCGGCCTTCGGCTGGGCGGTAAAGGCGGCGAGGCACAACAGGCAGGATATGGTTGCGATCAACAGTGTTCGTAGACGCATCAGGTGTCCCCTCCCTAGGTAACGGCTTCCCGGTTGACGGCCCGACGGTTCTCCGGTCCTGGTTCTGCGGTGGCCCCGACGGCCGGCGGACATTAAGGTATGTCTAAGTCTCCAGTATGCCTTTCCGAGGGGTATGGGTCAAACCCGTCGGAAAGGGCGGGGACCGCTGGAAGGGGAGACGTCATGACACTCCGCGCGGTTCACCTGCTGCTGACCTGCCGTTGCACGTACGAGTGCGACCACTGCTTCGTCTGGGGAAGCCCCCGCCGGGAGGAGACCATGACCCTGCGGACGGTGCGAAGGATCTTGAAGCAGGCCGGGGCCCTCGGGACGGTCACGCGGATCGACTTCGAGGGCGGCGAGCCCTTTCTCTGCTACCCCGTTCTGCTCGAGTGCGCGAAGCTTGCGAAGGGAATGGGGTTCACGGTGGGTCTGGTGTCCAACGCCTACTGGGCGGCGGATGACGGCGACGCCGTCCGGTGGCTGGCTCCGTTCAAGGACATCGCGTCGTGCCTGTCCATCAGCGGTGACCTGTACCACGGCGACGCCGTGATGAGCGCCCAGGTCCGGAACGCGACGCGGGCCGCGGCGAAGCTGGGAATCCCTTTTGAGGTCCTCACCATCGCGCAACCCGACGCGGACGGTGCCTATCAGGTCGTGGGCACCATACCCGCGGGCGAATGCGCCGTCATGTTCAAGGGGCGTGCGGCCGAGAAGCTCGCCGGGCAGGTGCGCCCGAAGCCGTGGGACGGCTTCACCGAATGCCCGCACGAGGACCTGCGGACCCCCGGGCGCGTCCACGTCGATCCCGCCGGGTTCGTCCACCTCTGCCAGGGGCTGGCCATCGGAAACGTCTTCCACCGGTCGCTGAAGGACATCATGGAAACCTACGACCCGGACGGCAACCCCGTAGTAGGTCCGCTCACGTCCGGGGGGCCCGCAGAACTCGTGCGGCGGTACGGCCTGCCCCACACAGCCGCCTACGCCGACGCCTGCCACCTGTGCTACGAGGCGCGGACGAGGTTGCGTAGCCGGTTTCCCGATACCCTGGGTCCCGATCCCATGTACGGCGTGTTCGAGGGCCCGCAGGGGGAATAAGGCGGCCCGCGAGGCGATTGCTCACTTCTTCGGAGCGACCGCATGATCTACTGCTGGCTGGCCGACGTCACCGTCGTCGTACACCTCGCCTTCGTACTCTTCGTCGTGTCGGGCGGGCTGCTGGTGGCCTGGCGGAAGCG
>JBJKRE010000372.1:0-9334 GCA_046704825.1 Acidobacteriota bacterium | reverse complement strand
CCCCGGCCCAGCCCTTCTCGAGCAGGGCAAAGGCGGTCTTCTGAACGGGCGGCCCCAGGGCTCCGGTGATGCTGTGGCTGGTGATCTGGAATGGGATGCCCGCGTCGCCGAGCGGCGCAAGGCCCTTCTTGCGCATCCGGAGCGCTACGCCTACGTCATTCGGAACCACAACCGCCTTGCGCCGCTCGGCGACGCGGGCATCCCATTCCAGATCACCAGCCACAGCATCACCGGAGCCCTGGGGCCGCCCGTTCAGAAGACCGCCTTTGCCCTGCTCGAGAAGGGCTGGGCCGGGGTGGTCGCCTCGGACGCGCACTCGCCCCGGAGCCGGCCGCCCATGATCCGCGAGGCGGTCCGTCTCCTGGCCCAGCGCTACGGCAAGGAGGCGGCGCGGCGGCTCTGCGTCGAGAACCCCCGCCGCGTGATGGACGGCCGTTCCCTGCTCCCGGTGTCCTGCAAGCCGGGTGCGCGGCGCCGCAGGGGCGGGGCATGAGCCTCAGGGCGGACGTCCTGGCCTTGATCGAGAGGCACCCGGACACGCTCTTCACCCGGAGCCGGATCGCCGCCGAGCTGGGTCTCCCGCCCGGGCGGCGGCGGGCGCTGACCGGTGTCCTCAACAGTCTGGTGGGCGCCCGGCAGGTCGAATACGTCCAGCGCAAATACCGGCTGGCGCGCACGGGCGGATCGCTGACCGGCGTTTTCCACGCGGCGCGGGGGGGATTCGGATTCATCACCCCGGACGGTCCGGCCGCAGCCGGGGACGTCTTCGTCCGGGCTGTCCACACCGGAGGAGCCCTCGAAGGCGACCGGGTCAGCGCATCGCTTATCAGCCGCGGCGCAGGTGGCCGGAAGACCGAGGCGAGGGTGATGGCCGTCGTATCCAGGAGCCGTAGGCCCGTGGTGGGAATCGTCCAGGGTGACCTGCTGCTGCCCATGGGCGGCGTCCAGCCTTCCATCCCCATTCCGCGGGGTTCGGCGGCAAACGGGCAGGTGGTGTCCGTGATTCCGGGACAAGACACCGATGCGCCGGCGGCGGCGAAAGTCGTCCTGTTGGGCGACCTGGAGGATCCCGCCACGCCGATCCGCGCGGCGGAGGCCCGATACGGCCTCAGCGAGTCGTTTCCGGAGGCCGTCGAGCGCGAACTGGAGGGCATCCAAGGACGGCTCCGCGGCGCGTCCGAAGAGCGCACGGACCTTCGAGATCTCCCCACCGTCACCATCGACCCGGCGGACGCCAAAGACTTCGACGACGCCATCAGCGTGCGGCGCGAGGGCAAAGGGTTCCGGCTGTGGGTCCACATCGCCGACGTTTCGCACATGGTCCGCCCGGGCACAGCGCTGGACCGGGAAGCGCTGAGGCGGGGCAATTCGACGTACCTCCCGGGTACGGTATACCCCATGCTGCCGCACCTCCTGTCCTCGGACCTCTGCTCGCTCCGGCCGGACGAAGACCGGTCGGCCTTCACAGTGGAGATGGTTACGGACGGTCGCGGACGGGTCCTGCGGAGAGCGTTCTACAAGAGCCTGATCCGCTCGGACGCCAGGCTGTCCTACGAACAGGCCCAGAAGATCCTCGAGCGGGGCGAGCGCAACGGGCCCGTCGCTGGGGTCCTCCTGGACGCGTTCGAGCTCTCCGACGTGCTCTTCCGTGAGAGGCTCGCCCTGGGCACCCTGGATCTCGACCTGCCCGAAGCGGCCCTGCGGTTCGGGCTGTCGGGCAAGGTCGAGGAAGTGCTGCCGTCGGTCCGCCTGGCCACGCACCGCATCGTGGAGGAGGCCATGCTGCTGTGCAACCGGACCGTGGCCGAGGCCTGCGTGCAGCGGGGAGTCCCCATCCTCTACCGCGTCCACGACGAACCCGACGCCGAAAAGCTGGAGGCCCTGAGGCCCCTCCTGAACGCTCTGGGCCTTGGGTCCGCCCTGCGCGGGGATCTCTCGGATCCCTTCACGCTCCAGCGGGTGCTGGACCGGGCCCAGGGGCACCGGGCCGCCAAACTCGTGGCGTATCTCATCCTGCGCGCCATGGCGCAGGCGCGTTACGGCCCCGACCCGTCACCGCATTTCGGGCTCGGGTTCGAGTACTACTGCCATTTCACTTCGCCCATCCGCCGCTACCCGGACCTCGTCGTTCACCGGAACCTCCACGCCTCGCTCTCAGGCGGGCGGGTGCCGCCCTCGGACCTGCACGAGGCAGCGGCCCACTGCAGCCTGACCGAGAGGACCTCGGACCAGGCCGAACGGGAAGTGTCCGCCTGGTACCAGATGGCCTTTCTCGCGGACCGGCTGGGCGAGGGCTTCGAGGCCGTCATCCTGGGCTTCACGCGCTTCGGTGCCAGGGTGGAACTCGTGGACCACCTCATCGAGGGGATCTGCCCCTTCAACGCAATGGAGGGAGACTTCATGACGCTCTCCAGGGACGGTTTGTCCGCGCACGGGCGCCGGTCGGGCGCCGCGCTCAAGGTGGGCGACCTCATCAGAGTCAGGCTGATCCGGGTGGACCGGCTCATGGGGGAAGCGCACTTCGTACCCGAGGGCATGCCTGAGGGGCGTGCCAGGGGGCGGGGCCATCGGGTATAATGGCGCCAGGACAGGACACACAGTCGAGGCTGCCAGACGCGTGACAGGGGGCAGGCATGCGAATCAGACCCGTAAGGATCGACACCTACCGCGAAAACGTGGTGTTTCTGAGGAAGGACTGCGACCTGTGCCGGGCCCAGGGGTTCGCCGCGCTGTCGAAGGTGGAAATCGTGGCCGGCGACAAGACTCTGACCGGTGTGCTGCACGTCGTCGACGAGCGCTTCCTGGAGTCGGGCGAGATCGGCCTGTGCGAATACGCCTTCGAGAAGTTCGGGCTCGCCGCCGGGACCGAAGTGCAGGTGCGGCACCCCGAACCGGTGCGGTCCGTTGAACTGATCCGGCGGAAGATCCACGGCGAGGTCCTGGGGAGCCAGGACTACCGGTACATCGTCCGCGACATCGTGAACAACGCCTACTCCAAGGTCGAGCTGACCGCGTTCGTGGTGGCCTGCGCCCAGGGCGCCATGGAGCGGGACGAGATCTACTACCTGGCGTCCGCCATGGTGGAACTCGGGGAAAAGCTCTCCTGGGGGCGGGATATGGTGGTGGACAAGCACTGCATAGGAGGCATTCCGGGGAACCGGACCACCATGGTCGTGGTCCCCATCGTGGCCGCCTACGGACTCACCATCCCCAAGACGTCGTCGCGTGCCATCACCTCGCCGGCGGGAACCGCGGACACCATGGAGACGCTGGCCAGCGTACACCTCACGCTCAACCAGATGCAGCGCATCGTGGAGAAGGAGAACGGCTGTCTGGCATGGGGCGGCTCTTTCGACCTGTCGCCGGCCGACGACATCATCATTTCCGTGGAGCGTCCCCTCAACATGGACGCACCCGGGCAGATGATCGCTTCCATCCTGTCGAAGAAGAAGGCCGCGGGCTCGACGCACGTGCTCGTCGATATCCCCGTGGGGCCCACGGCCAAGGTGACTTCATACGACCGCGCCATCAGGTTGAGGAAGCTGTTCGAGTACGTGGCCGACCGCATGGACATGCACGTGGAGGTGGTGACCACGGACGGGATCCAGCCCGTCGGCCGCGGCATCGGGCCGGCGCTGGAGGCAAGGGACGTGATGCAGGTGCTGAGCGATTCGCCGGAGGCGCCGGCGGACCTTCGCGGGAAGTGCCTCGACCTTGCAGGGCGGATCATAGAATTCGACCCCGCCGTGCGGGGTGGGACGGGCCGGTCGCTCGCCGAGCAAATCCTTACGTCCGGGAAGGCCCTGGAAAAAATGGAGCGCATCATAGAGGCCCAGGGGCCCCAGGACTCTCCGGGTATAGGGGGATTGAGCAGGGACGCCCTTGCTGCGGGGGGCGGCGTCGTGGCCTCCATCCACAACCACGTCATCGCCAAGTGCGCAAAGCTGGCGGGCGCCCCCCTCGACGCCGGTGCCGGCGTGGACCTGCTCAAGAAGGTGGGAGACCCCGTGCGGGCCGGGGAGCCGATCTTCCGGATCCACGCCGAACACGAGCCCGATCTCGGGTACGCATGGGACTACTGGATGCGGCATCCGGAGATGGTGGAGATAAGCTGAACAGGCACCGGCGAAAGGGAGGCGACCTTTGAACAGGGTTGCTCGGACCGCAAGAAAGATCGCCGCACTGGAAGTCCAGGGGGCCAACGCGATCGCGAAGGCAGCCCTGACGGCGCTGGCCGAGGACCTCTCGGACGATCCATCGGCAGACCGGTGCGCCCTGCGGGATCTTCTCGCCTCATCCCGGCCCAACGAGCCCATGCTGACAAACCTCCTGGACGCCTTCATCGGCGCAACCGAGGGCACGACCTCCGGTCCGACCCTGCTCGAGGCCGCGCGCGGGCTCCTGGAGAGCGTCGAGCGGGACGAACAGGCGCTGGCCCGGGTGGGCGCGGGGCTCGTCGGCGACGGCATGACCGTCTTCACCCACTGTCATTCGTCGACGGCCGTGTCCATCCTCAAGGAGGCCCACAGGCAGGGCAGGCGCTTCAAGGTGCTCAACACCGAGACCCGGCCACGCTTTCAGGGCAGGTTAACGGCCGGGGAGCTGGCCTCGGAGGGTATCGAAGTCGTCCACATGGTCGACTCGGCCGCCAAATATGCACTGGACGGCGCCGACCTCTTTCTCTTCGGGGCGGACGCGGTCCTTCCGTCGGGCTACCTGATCAACAAGGTGGGCACGGGCATCTTCTGCGTGGTGGCGGCCCGGTACGACGTGCCGACGTACTGCGCCACGCTGACGCTTAAGGTGGTAAGGGACCACCTCGACGAGCCCGTCGAAGAGAGGGACGGTGCGGAGGTCTGGCCCGATGCACCCGAGGGGGTCGTTGTTTTTAATCCCGCTTTTGATAAAGTACACCTCAAATACGTGACCGCTTTCGTCACAGAGAGGGGCCTGGTCAAGGACATCTTCGCCCGGTATCCCGCCGCGGGTCCGGGGAGCGGATGATGCAGGCGGCCCCCGCCCGGAGGCAGACGGGCGCAGAAGCGGGACGCAAGCTGAAGTGAGGAGTGGGGTCATGGCGGAAAAAGCCTACGCATATCTGGACCTGGGAGGCCGGCCGAAGGAGGACGACCTGCTGTGCAGGTTCGAGATCACCACGGCCCCAGGCATCACGATGGAGAGGGCCTGCAACGCCGTCGCCGCCGAATCGTCGATCGGCACGTGGACGGAGGTGGGAACGCTCTCCCCCGGCCTTAGGGAGCGCCTGAGGGCAAGGGTCATTTCCATCGAGGACAACGTTGCGGTGATCGCCTACGGGGCCGTACTCTTCGAAGCCGGAAACATGGCTCAGGTGTACTCCTCGGTGGCCGGGAACATCTTCGGCATGAGGGACGTGTCGCGGCTGCGGCTGACGGGGATCCGATATCCCGCCGCGCTGGCCCGATCCTTCCCGGGGCCCGCTTACGGTGTCGAGGGGATCCGGGCGGCGCTCGGCATAAGAGCAAGACCCCTGGTGGGTACCATCGTAAAGCCCAAGATCGGGTTGCCTCCCCGTGAACAGGCCGAGGTCGTTTATGAGGCGATGGTCAACGGGTGCGACGTGGTGAAGGACGACGAGAATCTGACGTCCCAGTCCTTCTGCCCGTTCGAGGAGAGGCTCTCTGCCTGCCTGGAAGCCGCCAGGAGAGCCGAGGAGAGAACCGGCGAGGCCAAGGGGTACATCCCGAACGTGACGGCGAGGACGGAGGTGATGCTCCGGAGGGCGGGCCAGGTCGCCCACGCAGGCGGGCGGTTCGCCATGGTGGACCTCGTGACGGCGGGGTGGTCGGGCGTTCAGAGCCTCAGCGGTGCGGGGCTGGGATTGATCCTGCACGGGCACAGGGCCATGCACGCTGCATTCACCCGCACCCCTGACCACGGAATCGCCATGGCCGTGCTCGCGCGTTCGGCCAGACTGGCCGGGCTGGACCAGCTCCACGTTGGATCGGCCGTGGGCAAGATGGCCGGCGGCCGGCCCGAGGTCGTGCGCTCGGCCCGGGCGCTCACCGCCTTCCCCGGTGAAGACGGGCCGGGGCCTGAAGGCCAGGACTGGCAAGGTATCCGGCCTGCCATGCCCATCGCCTCGGGTGGGCTTCATCCGGGACACGTGCCCGAACTCCTTGAAATCTTCGGCCACGACTGTATTCTGCAGTTCGGGGGTGGCATACACGGCCATCCGGGCGGCACGGCCGCCGGTGCGCGCGCCGTTCGCCAGGCACTCGAGGCCGCGCTGCAGGGACTTCCGCTCGAGGCGGCGGCGAAGAGCGCCTCCGAACTCGACCTGGCCCTGAAAACCTGGAAGGGATGATGATGCGCACTCTGTTGCTCCTCACCTCGGATACGGAATTGTCCAGAATGGTTTCAGGCGCCGTTCCCGAAGGATGGCGCGTTCAGAAGGCGTCGGTGTCGGGTCAGGCGATGCGGCTGGTGGAGCAGGAGGTCCCGGACCTGCTCTGCGTGGATCTGGCCCTTCAGGGTTCGGACGGGCTGGCCTTCCTGCAGGCGGTAAGGGAACGTCTTTCCCCGGCCCCGGCGGCCGTGCTGTGTATGCCCTCTGCCCCTGACGCCTCGACCGTTGACGCCGCGGCGACCCTCAACGTCGAGAATCGCCTGTCGCGGCCGCTGAGCCCGGAGGACGTGTCGGAGGTGCTCGGCGGACTCTTTGAGTCCCTCTCGCCCCCGGCCATGACGCTGCTCGAGTTTCTCGGCGAGGGCTTCAGCGACATGGCCGTCAGGCAGACCCATCTTTCGGCGGAAGGGACGGAGATCTCGTTCCTGTTCGGAGGTGGACACCTGTGGGCGATCCGGCACCCGGACTTCGCCGCGCGCTACCACCAGGCGCTGGCCGCTGCCGGTATAGAGCACGAAGACGCCCGCACCGAAGACTCGTGGATCGGCCTTGCCGAATTCGAAGAGAGCGTGCGTTCGTCGACGGGGCTTAGCGAAGCCAAGAAAGGCACGGTGCTGTCCGTCCTTTCGGAGTGTCCACTCCGCGCGCGGTTCGACGCCCGCGTCGGTGACGTGATCATCCCGGAGGGGCTCGTGCCCGTAGATATCCCGTCCCTGCTCCTGGAACTGGTGGGCCGGGTGCCTGCGGAGGTTCTGGCGCCGCTGAGAAACCCCGCACTAAGAGTCGTCCGGGCCGGTGACGTCATCCCGGAGGACCTCGCCATCCGGCCCGAACACGGCTACATCCTTTCCCAGTGTTCGGAGGCAAGGGCGCCCGCCGAGCTCATCCAGATGGGCATCCTGCCGGATGGAGTGATCCTGGAAGGGCTCTACCTGCTCCTGCTTCTGGGGCTGCTCGTGTCGCGCCCTTCGGCTCCGGGGCCTTTCAGGATCGAGGGCCTCAAGGAGGTGCTCGACTCCGAAAACCTGAAAGTCCGGCGCCAGTCCGAGGCCATTCAGAGCCTCCTGCGGAGCTTTCAGCTCCCCGGACAGAACCCCTACGACATACTGGGCGTCGACAAGGGCACCTCCCTCAGCGCCGCGCTCGAAGCCTACGAGGCGATGCAGAGCAGGCTCAGCAGCGAGAATCTCCATCCAGAGGTCTACAGGACCCTGCACAAGGACATCCTGTTCCTGCAGGCCAAACTCAGCGAAGCGTACCTGCTGATCGAGTCGGGGTTCATCGAATCTCGAAAGAGCCGCGATCGCGATGAAGCGGAGGCTTCGGATGCTTCGAAGGCCGCAGGAGGCGGGCAGCCCAGCGAGTCGGAGGCCCTCCGGAAGCGTCAGGCGGATGCACTTTACGCCCGGGCCGTGGCGCTGATGGAGGAGGACCAGGTGTTCGAAGCCTCCCAGTGCCTCAAGCTGGCTCTCTTCCACGATCCGGACAGAGCCGAGGGGCAGAACCTCATGGCCAGGATCCACGAAAGGAACCCCTCGACCAAATCCAAGCACCTCGCCGAACAGGCCTACCAGCAGGCTTACCGGCTCGACCCCGGCAACATAGACTATATACTGGATCTGGCCGAATTCTACGCGAAGCACGGCCTCGTGGCCCGCTGCCGCAGCTATCTGGACAAGGCCCAGGCCATCGAGCTCAGGCATCCGCGGGCGCTCGAGATCAGGAAGGCCATCAAAGGCAAGGGGTGAATCCCGTATGGTGAACAGCCGGAAAGCCCGAAAAACAGACGTTTTCCGAGGCTGCGCGGCGAAGGGGAAGGAGGCCGCCCGACGGCGCAAAAAAACTTCAAGCGTTACATCGGGTTATATGGGGAAAACTTGACTTTTTATTGACCGTTCGATAAACTTTCCTTGAGAATGGGTCTCGCGTGAGAGGGGAGAAAGCGATGCGAATTCGAAGGCGGTACTTCTCACTCGCCCTTCCCGTCCTGCTTATCCTGGGTTGGGGGGCGAACGTGAATGCCCAAGCCGTGCCGAAGTCCGGTACTTCCGGGGAGCAGGCCGCGCCTGCCGTACCCCCTGCGATCAAGAAGAAAGCCGAAACCTACAAGGGATCGCCCACGCCGCCCAAGCACCTTGTGAAAACCTCGGACGGTCACTGGACGCCCTACCAGCCGCCCGCGAACATCCCGAAGGACGCCGAGGTCTACACGATCCAGCGCGGCGACACCCTCTCGGGGATCGCACAGCAGAAGCTGGGAACCTGGCTGCTCTGGCCCCAGATATGGGATCTGAACCCCTACATCAAGGACGCTCACTGGATCTACCCCGGCGATCCGCTTTTCATCAAGAAACCGCAGGTGGTCAGCGAGACCATGCCGATCCAGGAGAAGACCGCTCCGGCGAAAGCGAAGGCTCCCGAGAAGCAAAAGGAGGAAAGTCTCCAGATCGAGCAGGAGGCGCCCGTTCCGCCGGTAACGGCCCGTGATGTCTACTGCTCGGGTTTCATCGTAAAACGCTTCAGACGGCCTCACCTGACCATTCTGTCCGGGCCCGAACGGTCCCGGGAGAGTCTGGGGCAGGGCGACGTGGTCTACCTGAACGAGGGCAGTGCCGACGGGCTCCAGAACGGGATGCTGTTCTCGGTCCTGAAGATAGGACAGAAGGTCGACCACCCCGAATCGGGCAAGTACATCGGTCGCTTCGTCCTCAAGGTGGGGCGCGTCAAGATCATTGCCACACAGAAGAACACGGCCATAGGAGAAATCGACCAGTCGTGCGACGCCATCACCTACGGCGACGTACTGCTCCCCTGGAAACCCATCCCAATTCCGTGGGACATCACCAAGGCGAAGTCGCTCCCCACCGAAATGCCCTGGAACCCCGACAAGGTCGTGGGGCGTATCGTCTGGACCGAAGACAGACTGCAGACCGTGGGGCAGAACAA
>JBJKRE010000371.1:0-8799 GCA_046704825.1 Acidobacteriota bacterium | reverse complement strand
GGCCGCCGCTCCCCCGCCCGGGAGGTGCTCCGATGAAATCCATGACCAGGGACGTCCGACTGGACCTCATCGTGTTCGGGACCCTCATCGCGCTGGCCAACGTGCCGCTTCTGTGCGGACGCGTCTTCAGGTCCCTCGTCTTCTTTCCCGGGGACGTGATGGCGGGCCAGTGGTGGCGAGTCGCGACATTTCCCTTCGTCCACCTGAGCTGGTACCACCTCCTGCTGGACGCGGGAGCCTTCCTGGCGCTCTACGCGGGCCTCTACGAGCCCGGCCGGGGCCGCCGACTGACCCTCGTGGCCGCCAGCTGCGCGGGCAGCCTTCTCCTGCCGCTGCTTGCCGCACCCTCGCTCCTGAGCCAGGGCCTGTGCGGCCTGTCGGGCACGGCGCACGGCCTCATGGCCGTCTCCGGGCTGGAGATGATGGCCCTCCCCGGCGCCGACCGGTCCATCCGGACGGCGGGCCTGGCCTACTTCGCCATCGTCGTGGTCAAGTGCATGGCGGAAGCCGCCACGGGCTCCGTGGTCTTCGGTTTCCTGTACTTCGGCATGATGGGGATCCCGGTCGCCATGTGCCACGCCGGCGGAGTCCTGGGCGGCATCCTGGCCTACGCGGGGCTCGCCGCCTTGCCGGGTGGCGCCCCGGCGGTCATCCGGATGGCGCGCGCCGCGTGAGGCTTCAGCGGGCGCCCGGGACAACCGTCCAGGACGGTTCGCAGCGCACCACCCGGTCGTATCCCTCGCCCGCGGGCACGGCCCGCCACAGGAAGAGAGCGATGCGCGGCCCGCCGCCCTCGGCGGGCTCTCCCCGGATCACGGCGACGGGGTCGCCGCCGCCGTTAGGCCCAGGCAGACCGCCGGGGCGAGGGGCACCCGGCGCGTCGTCGCACCACCTGGCGCTTACGGACCCGCAGTTCCACAGGAACTTCGCCAGGCGAGCCGGCCCGTCCTGCGGACCCGGTTCGGTTTCGAACAGTGAGACGGCGACAGATCTGCAGGTTTCGAGCTGGTCCGAACCCTCCAGGATGCGGTCGTGGGGGCCGGTCATGAAGGCGTCGTAGGCCGCCTGCCCGCGCCACAGACCGAGGATGCAGGCCGTGTCCGGCTCGAGCAGATCCCAGCCGCCCGCCTGGCCAACGAATCCGTCCAATCCTCGCAGGCCCCGCCAGCGTTCCTGCTCGCGCGAGAAGTGAGAGGCGTTTCCGGACCGCACCCTGCATTCGATCCACTTGACCAGCATGATCCTCCCTTGGAACCGCGCCGTCCGGGCGGTGGCCTACTCGAGGAGGCGGATGCCGTTGAGCGTGCTGACGAAGACCAGGGACCGCACGGTCGCCGTCATGTCGTGGACCCCTCCTGGCGGTGTCCACATGAAATCACCCGCCCGGAGGATTTCCCCGCCCATCGCCACGGAACCCCGAATCACGTAGGCCTCTTCGCCGCCGGGATGGGAATGGACCGGGAACCTTGCCCCGGCCTCGAGCCGGAGAAAGGCCGCACCTCCCTCCACGTTGTTGTGGTGGAGTACGCAGATGGAAACGCCCTCGTAAGGGGTCTTCACCCAGCGCGCACAGCCGCCTTCGTCCTCAGGGACCATCTGACCTCACCGATTAGATGGGTTCAGTATACGCCCAAGGGCGGGGTGGCGTTCAACCGTCTGCGAGGAGCAGCTCGACGACTTTCGAGATGTGGCGGTGGTCCGATCCGCAGCAGCCCCCCAGAACCTTGAGCCCGAAGCGGTCGTGGAGTTCGACCATGGCCCGGGCGAAGATGTCGGGGGCGTCCGAATCGAGGGTGCCCCGCCCGTCGAGTTCCTCGGGGCTGAGGCTGGACGTGTTGGCCTGGAGCCCCAGGAGGCGGTCCGCGGGCCAGGAACTTCGTCTGCTCAGGACTTCCAGCGCCCGGAGCAGAACGTTGGGGTGAACGCAGTTCACGAGGAATCCCAGCGGTCGCGGGCGCACCCAGCCGTCGATCTCAGTTATGGCTTCGTCCAGGGGGGTCCCGTCAAGGAGCGTGCCGGAAGGGCGGATCACGAAGCTGATCACGTAGGGCGTTCCGGTCCTGGCCATGGCTCTGGCCATGCCCAGGGCTTCGCCGAGGGCCGGCATGGTGGCCGCCATGAGGAAGTCCACACCACCCTCCGAAAGCGCCCGGAGCTGAGGGCCGTGGAAGCGGACGGCCTCGCGCTCCTCCAGCGCCTCCTCGGGACGATAGGCGTCACCACGGCAGCCCACCAGGCCGCCGATGAAGACGCTCCCGGCGTAGTCGCCCAGCCACGAGCGGATGCCCTGCAGAAAGCGCGCCCCGTCGCCGTTTACGTCGCGCCCGCCGAGGCCCGAAGCGGCGAGCCGTTCGGGGTTGGCGCGCCAAGTGGGCGTAAAAACGATCATGGGCGCCGAGGCCCTGGCACCGATGGCCAGGTACTGTCTGTAAATGTTGTCCAGAACGCGCCGGCCCTCGGGCGTGTACACGAACCCTGCGTGGTGCACCCCAGGATCCAGTGGGACCGAGAACTCCCTTCGCAACCGCTCGATGACGGCGCCCTCCGTGATGACCCACGGACTGGCGGCCAGAGTGTCCTTCAGCGACATGCCATTCTCTCCACCGCCCGGCGCGCGCACCGTTCTCGGGTCACCGGCACCGGGCGCAGGGGATTCTACCTCAAGCCCGACCGCCTTCCAAGCCGTCGAGCGGCCCGGCGCACCTGAGTTCACGGTTTGACGTAGGCGTACCCTTCCATCTGGAGCTTCACGAGTTCCAGGATGCCCGCCGGAACGACGGTGCAGGCGTCCAGCAGCGAGGACCCGGGTATGTCCATGCCTTTCAGAGAGTTCCGGCACAGCAGAAAGCGCACGCCGAGGCCGGCGAGTCTTTCGATGTCCGCCGAGTACGGCTCCGGTCTCTCCCTCTGGAACAGGCTCACGGCCGGGCCGTTCGCCACCACGCATACGCTCGCGCTCTCCGCGCCCACCTGAGCGAAGAGGTTGTGGATGTTGTTCAGGGCGGCCAGCAGGTCACCCTGGTTCTCGCGGTCGACGTGCAGTACTGCTTTCATCTGCATCGGTTACCTCCTTTTTACGATCCGGCTTACCCCCTGTTAAGAACACCGGAACTCGGAACACATTTCACCCTCCGGGCGCCGGAGGCCCGTCCGCTGAGCCCGGCGTCGCCGCGCAGGACGCCGTCCGCTGTCGGAACGAAAAGCCGAAGGGCGGTATCATGATGCAGCTATTATAGAGCCTTTGCAGGCGTTCCGCCCGCCCGGCCGGGGATCGGCCTAGCGGAGCACGCAAATAGAACGCTCGGCGGCGTGTTGTATGGGCTATGATGGAATAGCCAAACGGGCGGCAGCAGAGAACGAACGAAAGGGAGCTGACACGATGGCGGATACGGTCATGATCACGGGCGCCAACCGGGGCATCGGACTCGAGTTCGCGAGGCAGTACTCGGCGGACGGCTGGCGAGTGCACGCCTGCTGCCGGGAACCCGGCCGGGCTGAACAGTTGAACAGGATGGCCCGCGCCTCGGACGGCCGGGTGACGGTTCACCGGCTGGACGTAACCGACGCGTCCGCGGCCCGGGCTCTGGCGAGCGAACTGGATGACGAGAGCATCGACGTGCTCATCAACAACGCGGGCGTCTACGGCCCCGAGCGCCAGCCTTTCGGCGACATAAACGAAACCGAGTGGGTGGACGTCCTGAGGGTCAACGCCATCGCGCCGCTCAAGGTGTCCGAAGCTTTCGTGGAGCACGTGGCGCGCAGCCGCCGCAAGACCATCGCGGTGGTATCGAGCCTCATGGGCAGCATCGCCGACAACGGGTCCGGCGGCTACTACATCTACCGGTCCAGCAAGGCCGCCGCCAACATCGTGACCAAGAGCATGGCCGTGGACCTCAAGCCTCGCGGCATCGTGGCCGTGGTCCTGCACCCCGGCTGGGTCCGGACGGACATGGGCGGCCCCTCGGCCACCACCTCGCCCGAGCAGAGCGTCTCCGGCCTGCGCAAGGTCCTGGACAGACTCACACCCGCCGACAGCGGACGCTTTTACGACTACACCGGCGAAGCCCTGCCCTGGTAAGGTGCCCGCATGTGCCTGCTGGTCATCGCCCACCTAGCCGACGTGCGATACGACCTGGCGGTCGCCGCCAACCGGGACGAGATGTACGCCCGCCCCGCCGAGGCCGCCCACTTCTGGCCGGACGCACCCGGCGTGCTCGCCGGGCGCGACCTGGAGGCGGGCGGGACGTGGATGGGGATCACGCGCGCGGGACGCTTCGCCGCCCTCACCAACTACCGCGACCCGGGTCCGCGCAGGGCCGACGCACCGTCACGCGGAGGCCTGGTCGGGAGCTTCCTGCGCGGCGCGGACGAGCCCGAAGGCTTCCTGGAACACCTCGAACGGGAGGGCCCGGCCTTCAACGGCTTCGCCATGGTCTTCGGCCGAGTGGGCGCCCTGTGGTTCTACTCCAACCGCACCCACGCCCAGGGCCCGCTGGCGTCCGGCATACACGGCCTGAGCAACGGTCCGCTGGACGGCCCGTGGCCCAAGGTCGAGCGAACCCGCGCCGCCGTAAAAACCGCCCTCGCGGCCCCGGGCGATCCCTCCGCGGCGCTTTTCACCGCCCTCTCGGACAGGACCGTCCCGCCCGACGCCGACCTGCCCGACACGGGCGTGGGCCTCGAACTCGAGCGCCTCCTGGCCCCCGCCTTCGTCGTCACCCCCGTCCACGGCACCCGCTGTTCGACCGTCCTGCTCGTCGAAAAGACCGGACGCGTCACTTTCGAAGAGCACAGTTTCCGCCCCGGCGGCCTCCCCGGCGAGGTGCACAGGGAAACGTTCTTTATCGAACCCGCCTGACATCCACCGGTCTCAAGCACATAGAGCACAGAGCCCACGAAGGCATGTAGAAGAAGCAGTTTAGAGGGAAGAGGGTAAAGGGAAGAAGAATTCCCTACCCACGGACTCACTGCACCATTAGCTGCCAACCGCGGAGGCGCGGAGAAGACATGTTGAATTCACAGTGAGACGGTGAGGCGGGGAGAAAAGAAATTTGGGAATTGGGATTTTGGATTTTGGATTTCAGGGACGACGGGGGACGAACCTTCGAAGGCAGGCCCGCGACTCTTCACTGGATCACTCGGTCACTTGATCACTGCGCCGCCAGGCACAAGAGACGCAGAGGCTTGACAGTGTGAGGAGGAGCGGCACGGCGAGCGAAAACAGCACAACAAAGGGAACCTTTCGCTTCGGAAGGAGCCACTCGTAAACGGCCTGGCAACCGGACACGACGAGGGCGACCGCCACGGCCAGCACCAGCCATTGCGCAAAGAAACGCCACGCCTGTGCTCCCGGAGAGCCGCAGAGCCTCTTCAGGTATCTCGACCTGTGGTACCAATCGATCGACGCGTATGCGCCGAGCAGAGTCACACCGACGAAGCCAGCCGCCGCCGAAAGAATAATGCGGTCTTTTGCAGCTTTCATTTCCTTAGCACCTTTCGAGGTATGACACTTTCATGAACACGGCGCCACTTCAATGGCAGATATAACGAAACAGCTGAAAAATAGTCATGAAAAACGCGACTTGGATCGCGAGCATCTTGATCACGGCGAAGGAAAGCACGAGGTTTGGGCCGTAAGATTTGTGCGGCTTCCAGAAAAAAGCTACGAAGATCAGCACCGCCAGCTCTGGCGGGACGAAAATGAACCACCAGAAGGCCCAGCTGCGGCTGGCTCTGACGGCCAAGGTTATGGGGCTGTAGATTTTGTCGCCAGCCGCCTGGGCGGCAACGGCATAAGACGGGAGGATCTTCCAGAGATACGCCGTCCACTCGATGAGCGCCAGGACGAAGAGGACTACTGCCAGGGCCAGAGAAAAAATCGGCCGCAGGACTTTGTGACAGGACGCGCACCACAAGCGGAGCGCGTTATTTCTGGACCCGCAGCGCGGGCAAAAGACGACTTCTCCCCAACCAAGGAAGTTACCCGGCCTTCTCAACTCCACCTCTGTCTCGTGTCCGGCCCTCGGCCGAATCCCTCACACACCGTCCCCGCTCAACAGATCGACGTACGCCCCTTCGATGAGTTGATCCGGCTCGACGGCGAGGCGCTCCATGAGCTGGTAGGCGACTTCGACACCGGCTTCGGGGGGTTCGTTGTCGGCTAGGACGACTTCGAGTTCGAGGAAGTCGCCGAGGCCTTCCACACGGTCGAGGTGGATGCGCGTCCGGCCGGTCCTATAGAGCGTCCTTCGCTTTCGCAGCCGCCCGGCTTCGCCGTACGCCAGTTTCAGGACCTCGCGCAATGAAGCCGGTTCCTCCGTTTCCGAAATCACGTAGGAGGATTCCTTGGGTCCCGGCCGGTCGGGCCGCCGGTAGAAGATCAGCTCGCCGCGGCTTTCCGAGAAGGCGCGCAGTTTCAACCGCCCATTGCCGCAGTTGAAAAACGTGTCGTCCTGGAGAATCTCGGTCGGCCCCTCGTCCGCGATTTCCGCCGCCCTCGTTTTCAGGGCCTCCATGTCTTTGACTCGTGCCTTGATCTCGACGTTTCTTGCCATGTGGGTTCACCCGAGCAGATGGTGCCCATATTCTACGTCGGCGGTCACTTGCCCTTTTTGGCCCCACGCCCGTTCTCTCCCGGGTCCTTCCCGGCGGGTGGCGCGGGCGAAGGCACAGCCTCCGGGGCGGCGGCCTGCTTGACCGCGTCCCCCTTGACGCTGAGGATTTCCGGAAGGTTCATCCCCGCCATGTCGAAGAGGCTCTGGAGCGGGGGCAGGGACTTGAGGAGCCCCGACATGTACTTGGCCGTACTCGGCGTACCGTCCTGTCCGAGCGAGTCCCAGACGGTGACCTGGTCGATCTTGAGGTTCTTGACCGCCTCCACCTGCTTGGCCACCAGATCGGGCAGTTTGTCGGTGATCATGAGCATGGCGGCCAGGCTCGCGTTTCCGCCGGCCGATTCGACGATCGCCTTGAGGCCTTCGGCCTGTCTGACGAGGATCTCCCGGTTACCCCGGGCGTTGGCCTCGAGTTTGGCGTAGATGGCGTCGGCCTCGCCCTTCGCCTCGCGGCGGAACCGCTCGGCCGTCGCGTCCGCTTCGATCTCGATCTTCTCCTTCTCGATCTGGGCGGGCACCACGACGTTGGCGGTGCGGGTCGCGCGCTCGCGTTCGGCGCGCTGCATCTCGGCCTTCTGCTCGGCCTGGTAGGCCTCCTCGAGAGCCATGGCGCTCCGGACCTTCTCGGCCGCTGTCCCGATCCGCTCGGCTTCCGCCTGCTGCTCGCGCCGTTTTGCGTTGGAGTTGGCGATGTCGATGGCGGCAGTGTTCTCACCGTCCACGGCCGTGGCGTTGGCGGCGGCCACCCGGACGCGCTGGTCCTGCTCGGCGTTGGCCTTGCCGACCTCGCCGTCGCGGGTCTTCTCGGCCACCGCCTTCTTGGCTTCGTTGATGGCGCGGGCTGCGGCGTCCTTGCCCAGGGCCTCGATGTAGCCCGACTCGTCCATGATGTCCTTGACGTTGACGTTGATGAGCTTCAGGCCGATCTTCTTCAGTTCGACTTCAACGCCCTGCGTGATGTTCTCCACGAACTTGTCGCGGTTGGCGATGATCTCCTCGATGGACATGGTGGCGATGACGACGCGCGTCTGTCCGAAGATGATGTCCTCCGCGATGCGCTTTACCTCGGGGATGGGGATCCCGAGCAGGCGCTCGGCCGCGTTCTCCATGACGCCGGGCTCGGTGGAGATGCCCACCGTGAAGGTGGAGGGCACGTTGATGCGGATGTTCTGCTGCGAGAGGGCGCCCTGGAGGTCGATGTCCATGGTGATGGGCGTGAGGTCGAGGAACTGGAAGTCCTGGATGATGGGGAAGACGAAGGCCGCCCCGCCGTGGATGCAGCGCGCGGAGCGCCTCCCCGCCGAGCCCGCCCCCACCTTTCCGAAGATGACCATGATCTTGTCGGGCGGACAGCGCTTGAAGCGCCTCAGGAAGGAGATGGCGGTGCCGAAGAAGACGAGCACCAGGGAGAAGATGAACCAGAACCATCCGAGGGGAATCCCCGTCGCCGCAAGACCGTTAATCATCGCCCACCTCCAAACGCCTGACCACGACGGTTCCTCCATCGAGCACCCTGACTACGCGGATGGACGTTCCCGTCTTCAGTTCGTAGTCCCCGTCCGTGACGGCGGGGATCTCCCTCAACCTGTCCTGAACCGTGACCTGCACCTGCCCGGCCCCGCCCCCTTTGGCGGGGATGGGGATGTAGACGTTCCCGGTCCGCCCCAGGGCGTTCCGGAAATCGACGTTGCCCGAATCGGAGAGCTTGTAGATGGCCTTCATGAGCCAGTAGACGACGACCATGAAGACCGCGCCCGCCAGAACGGACAGCACGAGCGCCGGCAGGATGGAAAGCCCGCTCCCGATGGAGAGCCCTCCCGACCACCCGAAGCCGACCATGAAGGCCAGGACCGTCCTGAAGGAGATCATGCCCAGACCCGAACTGTGGGCAGGCAGGTCCGGGTGATCGACGTCGAGGCCGTCCATGTGGACGGCCTCAATCGCCGCGAAGTCCGCGGCGTCGTGGACGCTGACGTCCACGTCGTGTATGCCCAGGCCGATGATGTTCAGCACGAGCTGGACGAAAAGAATGGCCGTGGCCAGCATGCCGATGAGATAGAAGACCTGCTCCGCCATCTGGAGCGATGACCACCAGGCGACCATTTGAACCCCCTTCCCATGACAGCCCAGCCGCGATGATTGTCCGTCAGGAACGCTCCCCGGCGATCCCGCACCTGCTATAGGT
>JBJKRE010000370.1:0-5316 GCA_046704825.1 Acidobacteriota bacterium | reverse complement strand
CCCCTGGCGGTCGAAAAGGCGCTGGGCGGCGGTCGGGTGCCCGACGGCATAAGCACCTGGCCCGAGGGCGGGGCGGATCTCGACGCGCCCGTGCCCGATCCGGGCGCCTTCCTCGATTTCTACGCCTTCGAAGGCCACGTCCGTACGGCGCGGTCCCGGCGAAACCTGGACGTGCCCTCCGAATGGTACCGCTATCCCGTCTACTACCGCTCGAACCAGCGCGCTTTTCGAGGGGACGGGGAGGCCATCTGGTTCCCCGCCGGCGAAACCATGATGGACTACGAACTGGAACTGGCCGCCGTCCTGGGCGACCCGCTGGAGTCGCCCGACGCGGCCGCCGCCCAGGCCGCGGTGGCCGGGTACACGCTGCTGAACGACTGGAGCGCCCGGGCCGTCCAGCGCGAGGTCATGAAGGTGGGGCTCGGCCCCAACAAGGGCAAGGACTTCGCCACCTCCCTCGGCCCGTGGCTGGTGACGCCCGACGAACTGGGCGACCTCGCCGCCCTTCGCCTGTCCGCCCGCGTGAACGGGGAGACCTGGTCCGAGGGACTGTTCGGCGTCATCCGGTGGAGCTGGGGCGAGATGCTGGCCTTCGCCGGCGAGGGCGTCCGCGTCGAGCCGGGCGACGTCTTCGGTTCGGGCACCGTGTCCGGCGGGTGCGGCCTGGAGCTGGGCCGCTTCCTCGAGCCGGGCGACCGGGTCGAACTGGACGGGGGGCCTGTCCTTGGCGTGCTGGCGGGCACGGTCCGCCGAAGGGAGAACGCGAAATGATCCACAGGCTGCAGCGCGGCCAGGTCCCGCCCAAGCACCACACGGCCTTCCGGCCGGGGGGCGGGGACCTCGCCTACGAACACTGTTTCACCCGCGAGGGTTTCAACGGGGCCTACACCATCCTGTACCACCGCAAGCCGCCCCACTGGGTCCGGTCCGAAGAGGACCTGGGACCCCACCCGGGCGGCGACGAGCCCGGATGGGACGGCGCCCTCAGACGGCGGCATTTCCTGACGGGAAAGATGGGCGGCGGCGGCCAGGTCTTCCTCTCCCGCCGGCTCCTGCTCTCCAACCCGGACCTGGGCGTCTGGGTGGCCCACGCGGACGCCGATGACGAGACGCTCGTGTCCAACGCCGATTCGGACGAGCTGATCTTCGTCCAGTCGGGCTCCGGCCACCTCGAGTCGCCGCTGGGCGTCCTGCCGTTTTCGGCCGAGGACTACGTCTACGTCCCCAGGAGCCTTGTCCACCGGTGGCGCGTGGACGGCCCGGTGTCCCTGCTGGTCCTGGAGGGGCGCTCGTGGATCGACGTTCCGAAACAGTTCCGGAACGCCTCGGGCCAGATCCGCATGGACGCGCCCTACTCGCACCGGGACTTCCGGGGGCCCGAGTGGCCCGACGGCGGCCCCGAAAGCCTGAACGCCCCCCGCAGGCTGGTGACGCTGCGCGGAGGACGCCTCACGGCCTTCGATCTGGCCCACGACCCCTTCGACGTGGTCGGCTGGGACGGCCAGGTATGGCCCTTCGCCTTTCCCATCCGGGCCTTCCAGCCCAAGACGGGCCTCGTCCACCTGCCGCCCACGATCCACACGACCTTCGCCGGCGGGGGGTTCGTGGTCTGCTCCTTCGTGCCCCGGCTCGTGGACTACCACGAGAAGGCCATCCCGTGCCCCTATCCCCACTCCTCCGTGGACTGCGACGAAATCATCTTCTACGTGGAGGGCAACTTCACCAGCCGGAAGGGAGTGGGTCCCGGCAGCATCAGCCTGCACCCCACGGGCCTGCCGCACGGGCCGCACCCCGGGACCTACGAGGCCTCCATCGGGACGTCGAGGACCGAGGAGCTGGCCGTCATGGTGGACACCTTCAAGCCCCTCGAACCCACCGGCCACGCCCGCGCCGTGGAGGACGCGGGGTACAACCGGAGCTGGGTGAAGGACTGAACCCCATGCGATCAGGGAGTGATCATGCCGAACCGTTCCGTTAAGACCCTTCCGGCCGAGACAACGCCGTGGGTCGACCTGTACAAGCGCCTGGTGGAGGTCGTGGTGCCCAGGCCCATCGCGCTGGTGTCCACGGTGGACCGCGAGGGGCGGCCCAACCTGGCGCCCTTTTCCTTCTTCACCGTGGTGTCCAGCAACCCCGCCTACCTCGCCTTTTGTCCTGTTCTGTCGGGCCGGACCGGCGAACCCAAGGACACGCTCAGGAACATCCTCGACACGGGCCAGTTCGTCGTGGCCACGGTGACCGAGGCCATCGCCGAACAGGTCAACCAGGCTTCGGCGCCCCTGCCGCACGGCGAAAGCGAATTCGAGCGCGCCGGCCTCACGCCGGTCGCCGCCGAGCGCGTCCGGCCGGGCCTGGTGGCCGAGTCGCCCGTGAACATGGAGTGCGAGCTGGTCGAGGTCCACACCTACGGCCGCGAGGGCGGCGCCGGCAACCTGGTGGTGGGCCGGATCCTCTGCATGCACCTGGACGAGTCCCTCCTGGACGCGGAGGGCCGCGTGCTCTCGGACCGCCTGCGCGCCGTGGGACGCATGGGCGGGCAGGACTGGGTGCGGACGCGGGAGACCTTCCCCATGACCCGGCCCCTCAAGTAGCAGCACGGGCCCCCGCGCGGCCGGGCGGCCCCCTCACGGGAGGCGAGCGACCATGAAAGACGGCGACATCATCTGGCGGCCCCGCCCCGACGACCTGGACGCGTCCCACGCGGCGCGCTTCATGACCCGTCACGGCATCGGGGACGCTGACGAACTGCGGGCCAGGGCGGCCTCCGACCCCGGTTGGTTCTACCCGGCTATGCTGGACGACCTGGGCGTGGAGTGGTTCCGCCCCTTCGAAAGGGTCGTGGACGACTCGCGGGGGCTGCCCTGGACGGACTGGTTCGTCGGCGGCCGTATCAACCTCGTGCACAACGTCCTGGACAGGCACCTGTGGGAAGGCCGGGGAGGCCGCACGGCGGTGATATCGGAAGACGACGGGGGCCGCGCCGAGAGCCTGACCTACGCAGGTCTGAACGAGCGGGTGTGCCGCCTGGCCGGCGGGCTGGCCCGGCTGGGCGTGGGCGTCGACGACGCGGTGGGCTTCTACCTGCCCATGAGCGTCGACGTGGTCGTGGCCCTGCTGGCCTGCTTGAAGATCGGCGCCGTCCCCGTGCCCGTCTTCGCGGGTTTCGGCCCCGAGGCGCTGGCCACGCGTCTCACCGCCGCGGGGGCCCGAATCCTTCTGACGGCGGACGGCACGGCTCGCCGGGGCAAAATCATCGAGCTGAAGGCCCTCGCCGACAAGGCGTGCGACCTCACACCGGTGGTGAAGAAGGTGGTGGTTCTCGAAAGGACCGGCCGTACTGTGGGGTGGACGGAGGGCCGCGACCTGTGGTGGCACGAGCTGGAAGCGGAAGGCCCGGACGCCTTCCCCACAGCCGAACTGCCTTCGGGCGCCCGGTCCATGATCCTCTTCACCTCGGGCACCACGGGGCGCCCCAAGGGCGCGGTGCATACGCACGCCGGCGTGCAGGCCGTCACGGCCAAGGAAGTGGGCTATCACCTGGACGTGCGGCCCGGCGACGTCATGTTCTGGCTGACCGACATCGGCTGGATGATGGGGCCTTGGGAGATCCTCGGCGTACTCTTCCACGGCGGGACGGCGGTCCTGCTCGACGGCGCGCCGGACTACCCGGACCCCGGCCGGCTCTGGGCCATGGTCGAGCGCCACCGCGTGACCCACCTTGGCGTGGCCCCTACCGCCGTGCGCGTCATGGCGGCCCACGGGGAGGCGCATGCCCGGAAGCGCGACCTGTCCAGCCTGAGGATCCTGGGCTCCACGGGCGAACCGTGGGACGAGACCGCCTACCGGTGGTTCTTCGAGGTCGTCGGCGGCTCGCGCTGTCCGGTCATCAACATCTCCGGCGGAACGGAACTCATGGGCTGCCTGCTTGCCCCCCTGCCCGTCGCCCCCCTGAAGCCCTGCTCGCTTCAGGGGAGCTCCCTCGGCATGGCCGTGGACGTCTTCGACGAGTCCGGGCGCCCGGTCCGCGGGGACGTGGGCTACCTCGTCTGCACGGCGCCCGCGCCCAACATGACCCGGGCTTTCCTGAACGACCGCGAGCGCTACCTGGCCACCTACTTCGCCAAGTTCGGCGAATCGGTGTGGTGCCACGGCGACTGGGCCGTGGTGGACGGCGACGGCCAGTGGTTCCTCACGGGACGGTCCGACGACACGCTCAAGATCGCCGGTAAGCGCGTGGGGCCCGGCGAGGTGGAGGGCGCCTCCACGACCCACCCGGCCGTGCGCGAGGCCGCCGCCGTGGGCCTGCCCGACCCGGTGAAGGGCACCCGTCTCGTGCTCGTGGCCACGCCCCGTCCGGGCTTCACGCCCTCGGACGACCTGGGCCGCGAGGTGGCCGCCCACGTGGCGGAGCGCCTGGGGGGCACCATGCGCCCCTCCGAGGTGATCTGGGTGGACGCCCTGCCCGTGACCCGCTCCGGCAAGATCCTGCGCGGCGTCATCCGCAAGGTCCTCGCCGGCGAAGACCCCGGCAGCCTCGCCTCCGCCGCCAACCCCGAGGCCGTCGAGGCGGTCAGAAAGAAAGGGCTAAGGGCGAAGGGCTAAAGGCTAAAAGGGGGAAGGCGGATATTGAAGACGATTGGATAGCGGTCTTCGAAGGACTCCACCCACACCATTCACTAGATCACTTGATCACTCGATCACTGCTTCAACGCCCCGTCCCCCGGAGGTCCACCCCGTAGGCCTTGAGCATGCTTCGCGCGACCACGCGCTTGTGGACCTCGTCCGGGCCGTCGTAGATGCGCGCGGCCCGCTCGTGGCTGTACCAGAAGGCCAGCGGCGTATCGTCGGTCATGCCGAGCGCCCCGTGGACCTGGATGGCGCGGTCGAGGACCCGCTGCAGCACGCCCGCCACGTGGAACTTGACGAGCGAGACGTCCTCGCGGAACTCGCCTTCCCGGTCGATGGTCCAGGCGGTCTGGAGGACCATGAGCCTCGCGGCCTCGATCTCGGCGCGGGACTCGGCGATCCAGGCCTGCACGGTCTGCTGGGCGGCCAGGGGCCGTCCGGGGGCCAGTTCGCGCTCCGCGGCGTGCCGGCACATGAGGTCCAGGGCACGGCGGCACACGCCGATCCACCGGCTCACGTGGTGGATGCGTCCCGGACCGAGCCTCGACTGGGCCAGCTTAAAGCCGCCGCCCACCGGACCGAGCACGGCGTCTTCAGGCACGCGCACGCCGTGGAGCATGAGTTCGCCGTGGCTCAGCCAGCCGCCCCCGGCGTGGCCCATGACCGAGACGTTGCGGATCAGTTCGAAGC
>JBJKRE010000369.1:0-24184 GCA_046704825.1 Acidobacteriota bacterium | reverse complement strand
TTTCGGAGCCGCGGCCCAGTCGGGCCAGGCGTTCGGCGGCCTGGCGGCGGGCTTCCTCGGCGATCACCTCGGCCACCGGGCGCCCACTCTAGTCGGGCAGGCTTCCCTCATCGCGGCCACAGGCCTTCTGCTGCTACCCCTGCCCGGCTGGGCGTACTTCGCAGTGGCCGCTCTGACGGGCGTGTTCCTGGCCACGGAGTACACCAGTCAGACGAACTGGCTCATGGATCTCTCGGCACGGGGGAAGCGGCAGACACTGCTCGCCCTGGCGGGCTTCCTGCTGACGCCGGCCGGGGTCCTCGCTCCCGTGGCGGGCGGCTGGGCCATGGATCTTGTGGGGTTCAGGACGGTGGCGGTCCTGGTGGGGCTGAGCGTGCTGGCGGCCATGGTCATCGAGTTCAGGGTGCTCCCCCTGAGGGCATCCGGAGCGGACGCAGCGGGAGCGCACCCCTGAGGGCGCACGCGCCCCCAAAGTCGATCAGGCGAACCCGAGCGCCATTTTGGCCTCGAGGCTCATCATCTCGGGGCTCCACGGCGGGGACCAGACGAGGTTCACACGGCCGCTCTGAATGCCAGGCACCTTCAGGACCTGGTTGTTGGCCTCCATGAGGAGCTGCTCGGCCACGGGGCACCCCACGGACGTCATGGTCATGTCCACGTCCACCACGCCGTCCCTGACCTCGAGCCTGTAGATGAGACCGAGGCTCACCACATCCATGCCCAGTTCCGGATCGACGACACGTTCAAGCGCTTCGTAACAGGCCGTTTCCAGCTCCTTGTCACCGGCGCCCTTCTTCTCTTCTTCGGTCATGGTCACCTCCGGGTCTTCCAGAAGACTCAAACACGTGCGAGAGGCTTGCATTCCCCGCTTGGAGGGTTCTCCGCCCTCTGCTAACATGGCACGCGGAGGTGACTTTGTCCAGGACGTACTCGATCGTCATCGTCGGCCGGCCCAACGTCGGCAAGTCGACGCTCTTCAACAGGCTACTGGGCCGGCGAAAGGCCCTGGTGCACGACCTTCCCGGGGTCACGCGGGACCGCAACGTGGCGCTCATCGAGCGAGGGGACTCGACCGTCCAGATCGTGGACACGGGCGGCGTCCTGGGCGAAACGGAGGACCTCCTCACCGGTCTCGTGGAGGACCAGGTCAACATCGCCATAACGGGCGGCGACTTCGTCCTTCAGGTGGTGGACGCCAAGGACGGCATGCTGCCGCTGGACCGGGAGCTGGCGAGGCGCCTGATCCAGTCGGGCAAGCGGTGCGCCCTCGTGGTCAACAAGGTGGACGTCCCGGCCCACCTGCCCCGGGCCGCCGAGTTCTACGCCCTGGGTCTGGAGCCGGTCTTTGCCCTGTCCGCAGAACACGGCCACGGTATGGAGGAGCTCTGGGACTTCATCGACGCAGGGGTCGCCGACATGGGCGCGGGACAGACCGCCCCCGAAACCTCCGCTCCCGTGGACCCGATCAAGGTCGCCATCGTGGGCAGACCGAACGTGGGCAAGTCCTCCATCATGAACCGCCTGCTGGGGGAGGACCGGTCGCTCGTCTCGGACATCCCGGGCACGACGCGCGACCCCGTGGACTCGGTCATCCGGACCGGAGACCGCGATTTCGTCCTTGTGGACACCGCCGGCATCCGGCGAAAGAGCAAGACCGGACGTGGCGCTGAGATCCTGTCGGTCATCCTGGCCCGACGGAGCCTGGAGCAGTGCCACGTCGCCCTGCTCGTAGTCGACGCCTCACAGCCGCCGTCGCACCAGGACGCCCACATCGCCGGCCTCATAGAAGGTGCTCGCCGGGGAGGCATCCTGGTGCTGAACAAGTGGGATCTCGTCGCCGGGGAAGAAAGCGCCAAGCACGTCCTCGAGGCCTTCCAAGAAAAGCTCAACTTCGTGGACTGGCTGCCCGTGCTCCGCACCTCCGCCAAAACCAAACGCCACGTGGACCGAATCCTGCCTCATGTCGAGACGGTCTACAAGCGCTACGCGCAGGCGTTTCCCACCGCCGCCCTCAACAAGTCGCTGGCCGACATCGTGGCGAGGGTCTCGCCGCCCAGCGTCCAGGGCAAGGAGTTCAAGGTCCGCTACGCCACCCAGACAGGCCAGGCGCCCCCCATCCTCACGCTCTTCACGAACTCCCGCTTCCCTCCGCCCGACGCCTACACCCGATACCTCAAGAACCGGCTGCGAGAGACGTACGACCTGGAAGGGTCTCCGCTAATTCTGAAATATCGAAGGGAATAGCCTCACGCTGGATGCGTCCCGGCATTCGTGGAGCAGTTCGGCGGGCGTCTTCCGGAGGAAGGGGTGGACCCAGGCCGTTTCGACCTCCGAGAGCGGCTGGAGCATGCTTCTTCGCCTTTCCAGGCCCGGATGGGGCAGGACCAGGCGGGAGGTCCGAAGCCTCAACCCGCCGTAGTAGAGAAGGTCCACGTCCAGGGTCCGGGGATCGTGCCGACGCCGGCGGTGGCGCCCGAGGGCGCGCTCGACGCGCTGACAGTGGGCCAGCAGGGCCTCCGGGAGAAGGCGCGTCGCGACGAGGCACACCTGGTTCAGGTACCACGGTTGGGGGCCGCACTCGACCGGCTCGGTCTCGTAGATCGAAGATCGCCTCAGGATATCCACCGCGCCCTCGGCCTCAAGGTAGCGCGACGCCGTTTCGAGGGTCCTGGCCCTGTCCCCGAGGTTGCTCCCGAACTGAAGGGCCGCGGTCATGACGGGCGGCACGTTGGTTCCGGTCACTTGGTACTCCGTTGCGAGGGGTGGATCAGACCTCCAGTTCGAACCCGTCGTAGGCGACGAGGGACGCCGGAAAGCGCTGCCGGGTCTCTTCCTGCTTGCGGTCCAGCGTTTCGTCGTCGTGGAACGGGTCGTTGTGGAACAGCACCAGGCGACCGGCGCCCGCCCGCTCCGCCGTCCGGGCGCAGTCGAGCCACGTCGAATGGCCCCACCCGCGGCGCTGTGGGGCCTCTGAGGGGGCGTTGTTCGAGTCCATGATCAGGCAGTCCGCGCCTGCGGCGCACTCCACGAGGCGTTCGTCCAGGGGACCTCCGTCCGGTTCCGTGTCGGTGGCGTAGACGATGGTTTTTTCGCCGGCGGTGATCCGATAGCCGAAGCACCCCTGCGGATGGTTCAGCTCAAAGGGCTCCACTCGCGCGCAGTCCAACGCTACGGCGCCGTCGATCCGCACCAGATCGATGGACGCCGTCAGCGCCTCGTGGGGAATGGGGCTGAACGGCTCGAGCAGCTGCCCCGTGAAGACGGACTCGACCCCCTTCCGGCCGTAGATCGTCAGGCGCGTGTCCTTGAAATAGACGGGGTTGAAGAAGGGCAGTCCGTGAATGTGATCCCAGTGGAAGTGGGAGAGGAACAGGCGCACGGGCTCCCTCGCCAGCAGTCCGTCCGCCATGAGGTGCCTGCCCAGGGGGATAATGCCGGTCCCCGCGTCGAAAAGGATCCTGCCGCCGCCCGGGAACAGCATCTCCACGCTTGACGTGTTCGTTCCGAACCGGACTTTCGCTCCGGACGAGCACGGCACGCTCCCCCTCGTGCCCCAGAAGGTGATCTTAACCGTGTCGGTCATGGGAAAGGCTTAACACAAAAGGCGAATTCGGGTCAACACGTGAAACCGGCGGTCCGCCCGGGGCGGACCGCCGGTGCATTCCCGTCGATCAGAAGGGGAAACCCTTGTAATCCACCTTGATCAGGGCGTCCTTGAGGGCGGTCTCGAAAATCTGCAGGCAGGCGGCCGCCTGGTCACGGTCGATGACGAGGGGCGGGCAGAGGCGGAGCGTGTTCGGCCCGCAGCCCAGGACGAGCAGCCCCTGGGCGAAGCACTCCTCGACCACCGCATCCCTCAGTTCGGGGAACCGCTCCTTCTTGACCCGCTCGCGGACGAACTCGACGCCGATCATGAGTCCCCGCCCGCGCACGTCGCCGATGACCTCGTACTTGGGCATCAGGTTCTTGAGGCCCGTCATGAGGTACACGCCCTGGTCGGCGGCGTTGTCCATGAGCCCTTCTTCGAGCAGGTCCAACGTAGCCAGCGACGCGGCGCAGGCTACGGGATTGCCGCCGAAGGTCGAGGCGTGGCTGCCGGGCGGCCAGTTCATGATCCGGTCTGAGGCGACGCAGGCCGACAGCGGGAGCCCGGATGCGATGCCCTTGGCCAGGGTCGTGATGTCCGCCGTCACCCCGAAGTGCTCCAGGGCCGTGAACTTGCCCGTCCGGCCGACGCCGGCCTGGACCTCGTCGTCGATGAGCAGGATCTCGTACCTGTCGCAGAGCTTTCGGAGGCCGCGGATGAAGTCGGCCGGCGGCACGACGTACCCGCCCTCGCCCTGGATGGCTTCGACCACGATGGCCGCCACCTCGTCAGGCGGAGCGATGGTCTTGAAGATGGTGTCTTCTATGTAGCTGACGCACTCCATGCCGCACTTGCCGTACGTGCGGCCGAAGGGGCATCGGTAGCAATAGCCGTAGGGAACGTGGACGACGCCGTCCATCAGAGGGAAGAACCCGTTCTTCTGCGTCGCCTTGCTGGCCGTCAGGGCCAGCGCCCCCGTCGTGCGGCCGTGGAAGGCGCCCTGGAAGGCGATGAAGCGCTTGCGCTTGGTGTGGAACTTGGCCAGCTTGATGGCGCATTCGATCGCCTCGGCCCCCGAGTTGCCGAAGAAGACCCGCTTGGTGCCCTTGCCCGGAACGAGCTTCGAGATGCGCTCCGCGGCCTTGACCTGCCCCTGGTAGTAAAAGTCCGTGCCGCTCATGTGGATCAGCTTGCCGGCCTGTTCGCGGATCGCCTCGACGACCTTCGGGTGGCAGTGCCCGGTGGACACCACCGCGATGCCCGCCGCGAAGTCGAGGAAGTAGTTGCCGTCGGGGTCCTTGACCACCGCGCCCCTGGCTTCGTCGGCCACCATGGGATACCCCCTGGTGTAGGAGGTGGAAACGAACTGGCCGTCTTTCTGGATGATCGCCTTGGCCTTGGGACCGGGCAGTTCGGTCACAATCTTGGGCAACCGGGGAAATGTGCTCATTGTCACGCCTCACTTTCTCTTATTTTCATGTCGGAACGGGCTCGCCGGGGAGCGGCCGTCCCAAAATCGGATATATTCGGCATTCAGACGCCGCCGGCTATGTCCGCCCTGCAAAAACACCCTTCGAAATGGATGGTCCCGGCGGCTTCGTACGCCGCCCTCCGGGCATCCTCTACGGTCCGTCCGACGGCTGTGACGTCCAGCACGCGTCCGCCTGCCGTCACGACGCCGGATCCGGCGCGATCCGTACCCGCGTGGAAGACCACCACGTCCTCCTCGTTAAACGTTCGATCCAGTCCCGATATGGCCTTCCCCTTCTCGTAGGATCCGGGGTAACCGCCCGAGCAGAGGACCACGGTCACGGCTGCGCCGCCCTTCCAGTTGACCACACACTCGTCCAGCCCGCCCCGCGCGCACGCCACGGCGATCTCCGCCAGGTCTCCGTCGAGCAGCGGCAGAACAACCTGCGTTTCGGGGTCTCCGAAGCGACAGTTGAACTCGAGGACCTGCGGACCTTCCCCCGTCAGCATGAGCCCGGCGTAGAGCACACCCCGGTACGGGTGCCCGTCGGATTCCATACCCTCCACGGCCGGGCGCACGACCACTTCCAGCGCCTCCTCGACCTGCTCCGGGGTCATCCTTGCGGACGGGCAGTAGGCGCCCATGCCGCCCGTGTTCGGTCCGGCGTCGCCGTCGCCCGCGCGCTTGAAATCCCTCGCGGGCGGCATAGGCACGATCTGTCGCCCGTCCGTAAAAACCATGAGCGAGGCCTCCTCGCCTCGCAGGAACTGCTCGATCAGCATCCTGTCGCCGGCGCTTCCGAAGTCCCGGATTTCCATGATCCGCCGGGCCGCGTCCAGGGCTTCCCTGCGGTCTTGGCAGATCAGGACCCCTTTGCCGGCGGCCAGGCCATCGGCCTTGAGGACCAGCGGATACGGGCCCTGGTAGGCGTTCAGGTAGTCGACGGCCGCCGGGGCCGAATCCCATACGGTGAAAGGCGCCGTCGGGATGCCGTGCCGCACGCAGAACTCTTTCGAAAAGATCTTCGACGATTCGATCCTGGCCGCGGCGCGCGAGGGGCCGAAGCAGGGGATGCCCTCCTCGGACAGGGCGTCGGCCAGTCCCATGGCGAGGGGGACCTCGGGGCCCACGAAGACCAGGTCCACCTTCTCCTGCGAGGCGAAGCGGACGAGGCCCGGCACGTCCTCCGCCTTGACGACCACGCGGTCCGCCAGGCCTTCGGCCCCGCCGTTGCCGGGCGCCCAGCTGAGACGGTCCACGCTGTTCGATTGCCGGAGCTTCCAGGCGATGGCGTGTTCGCGGCCCCCGCCACCGACGAGTAGAACGTGCATTGTCCCTCCTCTACAGACTCGAAGCTGTATTGTACGTTCTGGGCTCTTTTAGGTCAACAACTTATGGGAGAAACCGCAGGGAGGGGTGATTTGATCAGCGGGCCGGCACGACCTGGTTCCGGCCCCTCTGTTTGGCGGAGTAGAGGGCGTCGTCGGCTCCCTTGACGAGCCCCGACGGCGTCGAGAAGGGGTGCGGAAAGGAAGCCACGCCGATGCTCACGGTGACAGGGGCGGGAACGGCGGGCACGCGCCCGTACAGGGACTCCACTGTCCTCCGGACTCGCTCTGCCGCCGCAGAGGCCTCGCCGACGGAACAGCCGGGCAGGATGGCCACGAACTCCTCCCCGCCGTAGCGGCAGAGCACGTCGATGTCCCTCAGCGACTCCCGGACGCCCCGCGCCACCTCCCTCAGGACCAGGTCACCCACGGGGTGGCCGTGGGTATCGTTGACGAGCTTGAAGTGGTCGATGTCCATGAGGAGGACTGCGACGGGCGCGCTGCCCCGCTGGCTCCGGCTCAGTTCCTCCACGAGGCGCTCGTCGAAGTACCGGCGGTTGTACAGACCGGTCAGGCCGTCTCTGGCTGCGTTCTCAACGTTCTGCCTGTCCAGGAGGGCGAGGTTCACCAGAGCCGACACCTGGCCCACGAACCGGCCCGCGGCCTTCCGGTTATCGGCCGTGAAGGGCAGGTCCTCCTTGCCGACGATCCCGATCACTCCCAGGATCTCGTCGCCCGATACGACCGGGTGGAGGTACGCCACGTTGCCCGGGGCGAAGGGCTCTCCCTTGAAGAGGATGGGCATGGCCGTCTCCCGGCTCGTCGCCCCGTCGAGGTACAGAGGTTCCTTGCCTTTGGTCATGACCCAGTAGGCCCACGTCTGCTTGTCGAGGTACCTCAGGTCGTCCGGGCTCGAGAAGCGCTTGGTCACGAGGTAGGCGTAGTCGAACCTGGGCGCCTGGATGACCACGAAGCCGTACAGGGCCGGCAGGAGGTCGAACAGGGCGTCAAGCGCGAGATCGCAGATATCGTCGGGCTTTCGCTCGGCGGCCAGGAGTTCCAGACCCCGTGCCAGCCGCTCGTCCTGATCCCGCTGCTTCTCCACTGCCAGGGCGTGCGCGGCGTACGTCTCCCAGCCGTCCAGTATCTTGGAAGAGCGCCTGAGCAGCGCCAGGTCCTTTTCCTCGAACTGCCGCCCCGCGGCCCTGTGACAGGCCAGCACCCCGCGGATCCGTCCGCGGTGGAGCGAAGGCAGAAGGGCCACGCTCACGTGGCCGGACCACCCCGGGAGGTAACCCAGGGCCTCCGGATGAACGGACTCGGCCGTGATCTCCTTCTCGCCGTCGAAGGCGAGCGCCAGCAGGCCGTCCCGTTTGCCAACCCGCGCCGCGGTCTTGAGCCCGGGGCTGGCGAGGCATACGCTCCACCCGTCGTCCTCGGGGGTGAGCATGACGGCGCCGTCCGAACCCGTTACCTGCCTTACGAAACCGAGCATCTGGCTCGACAGCGCCTCCCAGTCGGGCGGACGGTGGCCGTCCACCAGCCCCGGATGGGGCTCCCAGCGGGGGTCGCCGCCGGGGGTCCCCGCGGAGGCGCGCCTCCGCCGCGCGAATACCAGGGCCAGAGACACACCGACGACGGCCGAGAAGAACGCGATCAAGCCCGCGGTGAGCGGCGATACCATCTCCAAACACCCCATGCCGCGACGCCCGCAGCGGCGCCTATTGCATCGTGGTACCAGTCTACGATGTCCGGAAGGCGCTCGGGCACGAAGGCCTGGTGGACTTCGTCCAGCGCTCCGAACGCCACGGCCAGGACGAAGGCCCAGAAAAGGACCCGAAAGGAGACACCGTTGCCTCTGCCTCCCTGCAGCGCTCTCGCGAGCAGCCACGCCAGCACGCCGTACTCCGGATAGTGAAGTATATCGCCTGACAGGCCCGGAGGTACAGGGGGGTGCGACATCTGGGACAGCACGAAGATGAGGAGACAGTAGAGGATCGGGGGGAGCCAGAAACGCAGGCCGTGCCCGGATTTCACCGCCCGGTCCAGAGCATCAGGTAGGCGAACGCCAGAGAGCCCAGCACCATCCAGGCCAGGGTTTTGCAGACCGAGGCGACAAAGCCCCGCCTGTCGCGGTGGTTGAGCACGCCGAAGAACAGCGCCACGAGCACGGAAAACAGGACGAGCGTGAGGAAGTGGTCTCTGAGAATCATTCCTTCCTTCCCACGACGATATCGAAGGCGTCCATCATGAGGAGCATGTTCATCAGCCCGGCCGTCACCAGGAAGGTGTTGCCGTATCCGAACATGACGTTGGCCACCTCCACCGGGTTGAGGTGCCCCAACCCCACGAGACGGCCGACGAAGTAGGGTGCGCCCAGGCCGGCTTCGGCCACGGCCGCGAGGCGGTAGAGCCAGTTGGGCGCCGCGAACGGGAAGAGAGCACCCTCGAGCATCAGGCCGAAGGCGAATGTCAGTCCCACGATCAGGAAGAACGCCACCGCCCGCCTCCTGCGGCCCAGAACCCAATGGGAGAGCCCCGGGACCAGCAGGGTGGGCAGCGAATAGGCAGCGGCTTTCCAGCTCGAAGGTCTGGCCGGCATCCTACTCTTCTTTGATCACGTGCAGGTGCACCATGGGGACGACCTCCTGGTGCAGCTTCACGCCGATTTCGTAATCGCCCAGCTTCTTGATGGGCTCGTGGAGAAGAATCTTGCGCTTGTCCACGACGATGCCCTTGTCCTTGATGAGTTCGGCCAGATCGGATACGGTCACGGAACCGTACAGCACGTCCTGGTCGCCCGCCCTCCTGGAGATCGAGATGTCCAGGCTGGAGATCTTCTCGGCCAGTTCGGCGGCCTCTTCCTTGGCCTTGAGCTGCTTGGCCTCGTACATGCGACGTTCCTGCTGCAGGACTTTCTGGGCCCCGGGCGTGTATCGCATGGCGATGCCTTTGGGGAGAAGGTAGTTCCGGGCGTATCCATCCTTCACGTTCACGATGGCGCCCCGGTTGCCGAGGTGTTCGACGTTTTCTTTCAGTATGACTTTCATGCGGCCCTCCCCGTCAATCCTGCGTGAAGGGCAACAGAGCGAGATGCCGTGCCCGCTTGATGGCGGTGGTCAGCTGCCGCTGGTGGATGGCGCAGGTCCCCGAGATGCGCCGAGGGACGATCTTTGCGCGCTCCCTGAGGTAACCCGACAGGAGCTTGACATCCTTGTAGTCGATGAACGCCACGCCGGTGTCGCAGAACTTGCAGTATTTTTTCCGTTTGAAGAGGTAGTCCTTCTTGTAGAACCCCTTCTTCTTGCCGCCTTTGCCGCTTTTACCGTATGCCATCTGATTCCTCACTCATCATCGTCGTCGGAGTACGAGCTTTTCTGTTCCGAGTCCTCTTCTTCCGCCTGCTTCTTTCGCTTGATGGCACGGGCCTTCATTTTGGCCTCGGTCTTCAGCTCCTCGTCACGGCGGACGGTGAGAAAACGCATGACGTTTTCGTTGAGGCGGAGCCTGCCCTCGAGCCCCGAGATGCAGTCTTCCGCGTCCGAAACGAACTCGTAGAGCACGTAGTAGCCCTCGTTAAACCGGCGGATGGGGTACGCCAGCGGGCGCTTGCCCCAGCGGTTGACGACCACGTTCTGCCCGTTGAACCGTTCGCTGAGGTCCTTTTCGACCCCGAGGACGAGCGATTCGAGTTCGGCTTCCGACAGATTGGGTGGAGCGATAATGGTGGTTTCGTACTGTTTCATTCACTGACCTCCTCACGGCCTGGGCCCCCTCCCCGGATGGGAGGAGGAAGAAGGCACGCAAACCTTACCATAGCTGTGGATTTATGTCCAGAAGGGGCGGACGCCCGGGCCGTGTCCGCTCCCTAACGCCCTTCCTCTTCTTCCTCGCGGGCTTTTTCCCTGGCGAGCCGGTTGTACCGGTTCATGGCCCGCGGGAACCCGGCCGCCACCGCCTCCAGGACCGCTTCGCCGCCCAGCCGGGCGGCCTCGTCGAAGGACTCCAGGCGGTCTCCCGTCAGGGGCGTCAGCAGGTAGTCGACCTGTTCGTCCCGCTCCACATCCGATGGAGCGATGCCCAGCCGTATGCGCGGAAAATCCTTCCGCCCCAGTTCCTCGATGATCGACTCCATCCCGTGGTGGCCGCCGGCCCCGCCGGAATGTCTCAGCCTGATGTGCCCGAAGGGCAGGTCCAGATCGTCGTAGCACACGATCATCCGATCCGGCGGCAGGCCCTCCCCCCGCATCCAGCGGGTCACGGCGAGTCCGCTCCTGTTCATGTAGGTGAGCGGCTTCAAGAGAAGCAGAGAATGCCCTCTCCACCTGCACGGGGAGAATTCCGCGTCCCCCCTGCGCGAAAAACGCGGGCCTTTGCACAGGGCCCGCGCCTTCTCGACCACCTCGAAACCCGCGTTGTGGGGGCTGCGGTGGTATTCGTTTCCAGGGTTTCCCAACCCGACTACGATATACTCGAGCGTCATCTAAGAGCGGCTGCCGCTCAGCCCTCCGTACCGGTCTCGCCCTCTTCCTCGGTCTTCTTGCCTTTGGCGATGACCTCGGGCTCCTGCCCTTCCTCGGCGGCCTCTTCGCCTTCCTCGGTCGCAGCCGCCTCGATCCTGGGCGCGGCGATGATGACGACGGGCTGGTTGCCGTCCTCTTCCAATATCCTGACCTTGTCACCCATCTGGAGGTCCGAAACCTTGACGCTGTCTCCGACCTTCATGGGCGTCAGGTCGATGCGGATCTTGTCGGGAATGTCGGCGGGAAGGCTCTCGATTTCGACCTCGCGCATGATCACGTCCATGAGTCCGCCCTGGTTCTTGACGCCCCACGCCACGCCTTCGAAGACCAGCGGCACTTCCACCCGGACCTTCTGGTCCATCATGATCCGGGTGAAGTCGGCGTGGATGAGCTCGTTGCTGACGGGGTTCACCTGGATGTCCTTGACCATGACGTGACGCTGGGCCTGGGTCCCCTTCAGGGAGAACAGAAGGATGGAATTGCGCCCCTTCTCCGAGCGGAGGATCTGGATGATCCTCTTGGGATCCACGGCGATCGGCACGGGGTCCTTTCCACCGCCGTAAACGACACCGGGGATCAGGCCCTTCTCCGCAGCCTCCCTGCGGCTCTTCTTTCCTGTGGTGGCACGGGGTTCCACCTCGATTTCAATGAACTGTTCGGGCATCGTAAGCTCCTTTGCACCTGAGGGGATACCCCCCTTGACGACCGAGGTACTTTAGCAAATATGCGCTCTGCTGGCAAGTATTTAGGGGAAATCGCGATTTGGGATTTGCGATTTCGGATTTGCGATAAAAAACGGCAGACGGCGGGGCTTTAAAGGACATCCTACCGCGCCGGAATCCCCGGCTTCCCTGCTCACCTGCTCACGGCACCGCCTTCGAAGGCCTGCCCGCGACTCGATCACTTGATCACTTGATCACTTGATCACTCGATCACTTGATCACTCGATCACTGCATCACCCCGTCTCCCGCTTGCCGCCTCGGCCGGGGTCGGGTATCCTGAGAAACCCGAAGGGCATAGCGCAATTTGAAGATCCTCGCTCCGAAGGCGGGTGAGGCAGAAAACACTGAGGAGAGAATATGTCTCGAGTCGATCCGCACTCATATTTTGATTCGGAACAGCCGCTGACGAGCCGCCTCGACTGGCGCTTCTCCGTCGACTTCGAAAACCGCCGGCTGACCGGCGTCGCCACCCTGCTCTTCGACGCCCCGGCATCGGGCGCCCTGGACCTGGACACGCGGGGTCTGAGCATCCGGTCCGTAAAGACCGGCGAAGGCCGCCATGTCGAGTACGAGCTGGGCGAACCGGACGAGGTGCTCGGAGCGCGGCTCCGTCTGCTCCTTCCGCAGGGCACCCGGCAGGTGGCCGTCGACTACGAGACATCTCCCGACGCGACGGGGCTCCAATGGCTTTCGCCGGCCCAGACGGCGGGCAGGCAGCACCCCTACCTCTTCAGCCAGTGCCAGCCGCACCATGCACGGACCATGATCCCGCTCCAGGACAGCCCCAGGGTGAGAATCCCCTACCACGCCGAAGCGACCGTACCGGCGGACCTCTCCGTGGTCATGTCCGCCGGCCGCGCCGGCGAGAAGGACGGGGCCGCGCCCGGCACGAAGACCTTCCTCTTCGACATGCCCCAGCCGATCCCCTCCTACCTGCTGGCCCTGGCCGTGGGCAACCTGGCCTACAAGGCCGTCAGCGACAGGTCCGGCGTCTGGGCCGAGCCGGAGGTGGTGGACAAGGCCCACTGGGAATTCATGGGCATGGAGGAGATGATCCAGAAGGCCGAGGGCCTGTTCGGACCCTACGAGTGGGACCAGTACGACGTCCTCGTCCTCCCGCCCTCTTTCCCCTACGGCGGATTGGAGAATCCCAGGATCACCTTCCTCACGCCTACGCTCCTGGCCGGAGACCGTTCGCTCGTCGCCGTCGTGGCCCACGAGCTGGCCCACTCCTGGACCGGCAACCTCGTGACCAACGCCACCATGAACGACTTCTGGCTGAATGAGGGCTTCACGGTGTGGGCCGAGCGGAGAATCCAGGAGGCCATGAAAGGCAAAGAGTACACGGCCATGGCCTGGACCATCGGGCGCAGGGGACTCGACGAAGCCTTCGAACGCTTCGGCGAGGACTCACCCTACACGAGGCTCCGCACGGACCTTGCCGGCGTGGACCCCGACTCCATGTACTCGGAGGTCCCATACGAGAAGGGCGCACGGTTCGTGGCGCTCCTGGAGAAGACGGTGGGCCGGGAAGCCTTCGACCGCTTCATCGCCGAGTACATCAAGGAATGCAAGTTCACCTCCATCACGACCGAGGAGTTCATGGACTTCCTCGACCGGAAGCTGCCGGGCGTCGCCGCCAAGGTAGGCGCGCAGGACTGGGTCTACGGCACCGGCCTTCCCGCCAATTCGCCCGCGTTCAAGTCCGACACCCTCGAACGGCTCGAGTTCCTATCGAGCGGCTGGGCAGAAGGACGCCGCCCGGATAGCGGAGAGGTCGAGAAGTGGGGTCCGGACGAGGTGCTGATCTACCTCCAGGGCCTGCCTCGCGAGCTGACGCTGGACGAATGCCGCTGGCTCGACGAAACCTTCGGCCTCATGGGACAGGGCAACTACGAGATCCTGGTGGAGTGGCTCACCATCGCCGCCTCGTCCGGCTACGAACCGGCGTTCGACCGGATCCGTGAGGTGCTCTCCAGCGTGGGGCGCATGAAGTACATCCGGCCCCTCTACAAGGCCCTTGGGCGCCGGCCCGCGTCCCGCGCGCTCGCGAAGGAAACCTTCGCGGCCGTAAAGGACTCCTACCACGCCCTGACCCGCCGCGTGGCACAGGAAGAGATGGACAGCTACCCCAAGGACTGACCGCCGCCCACACGGGCGCGGAAACGAAAAGCGGGAGGGCAAAAGCCCTCCCGCTTTTCTTGTTTATAGCTGCAGGTTATCACACCGGCAGGAACGTGACGGCCCTTCAAAGGCCCGTCCCGAGCCGTCGTTCAAATCCCAAATCCGAAATCCCAATTCCCAAATCTAACAAGCCCTGGCTTCCCTCGCCGACCCGTCGCGGCCCTGTTTGCCCTCGCCGTCCGACTGGCACTCTGTGTCCCTGGAGGCGGAGTTTTCGAGCTTGAGGGCCTCCTGGCGGTAGCGCGGAACAGGCAGGGGTTCGTTGACCCGGTGCCCGTCCCGCTTGACGATGACGGCCGGCGCGCCGACCACGGTGCAGTCCGGCGGGACGTCCCGGTTGATGATCACCGACTCGGCCCCGATGCGCGCGTTGTCGCCTATGGTTACGGGGCCGAGGATCGTGGCGTGGGTCCCGAGGAACACGTTGTCTCCCACCGTGGGGTGGCGCTTGCCCTGCTGCTTGCCCGTCCCTCCCAGGGTGACCCCGTGGAACATGACGCAGTTGTCGCCTATCCTGACCGTCTCGCCGATGACCACGCCCGACCCATGGTCGCAGAAAAAGGCCTTGCCGATCTCTGCCCCGGGATGGATTTCCATGCCGGTCGCGAAGCGCATGACCTGCGAGATGAGCCTGGGCACAAACGGTACGCCCGCCCTGTAGAGCGGGTGGGTGACGTACCGGTGCACCACGATGGCGTGCAGGCAGGGATACAGCAGGAATTCTATGTTCTTGACCGCGGGATCGTTCTTGTAGATGGCCTTGATATCTTCGAACATGCCGTTTCTTCTTTCCTTACGCCTCCCCGTGAGGCTTCGGAGCCCCGGACCCACGTCCTCGTGGGGGGCTCCCTTTCCTGAGGAACATCGTTCCGTGGGAGAAATTTCTACCGGGCCGAGCCGGCCGGTCCGGTGCGCCGCTGAGCCCAAAGATAGAACAAACGGCCGGCGGATGCCAGCGCGCCCCGGTTCGCCCCCCGGCAGCAGTTCCAGGCCCCCTTTTTCTGAGGGACCTTCACCCCTCGGCATGCACCCCGCCGGCCCCTCAACGGGAGGTCCGCAACCGGGCCGAAATATGCTAGACTGGAAGCCCGTATGAAACGGACTAGGGGAGTCTTTTATGGCTAAATACATCTTTATTACGGGCGGGGTCGTTTCCTCGCTCGGGAAGGGGATTGCGGCGGCCTCCATCGGCTGTCTGTTGGAATCCCGCGGGTTCAAAGTCACCATTCAGAAACTCGATCCTTATATCAACGTCGATCCGGGCACCATGTCGCCCTTCCAGCACGGCGAAGTCTTCGTCACAGACGACGGTGCCGAAACGGACCTCGACCTCGGGCACTACGAGCGCTTCACATCCCAGGTGTCCGGCCGGGGCAACAACTACACGGCCGGACGGATCTACTCGGAGGTCATCGAGAAGGAGCGCAAGGGCGACTACCTGGGCGGGACGGTCCAGGTGGTCCCGCACATCACGAACCAGATCAAGGAAGCGGTCAAAGCCCAGGGCAGGGGCGTGGACGTCTGCATCGTGGAGATCGGCGGGACGGTCGGCGACATCGAGTCCCTGCCGTTCCTCGAGGCCATCCGCCAGCTCCAGCTCGAGGTGGGCAAGGCCAACGCCGTCTTCATCCACCTGACGCTCATCCCCTTCATCAAGGCCAGCCACGAGCTGAAGACCAAGCCCACCCAGCACAGCGTCAAGGAGCTGAGGTCCATCGGGATCCAGCCCGACATCCTGCTGTGCCGCACGGAGTACTCCATCCCCCGCGACATGAAGGCAAAGATCGCCCTCTTCTGCAACGTCACGGAAGAGGCCGTCATCACGGCCAAGGACGTGGAGCACATCTACGAGGTGCCCCTCTGCTTCGCGCAGGAGGGATTGGACTACATCCTGCTCAAGTACCTGGGGCTCCCCCTGCACGAGCGCCACATGGAAAAGTGGGAGGGCTTCCTGGAAACGCTCAAGCACCCCGAGGACCTGGTCACCATCGGGATCGTAGGGAAGTACACCCAGTACGAGGACTCCTACAAGAGCCTCGGGGAGGCGCTGGTCCACGGCGCCGTGGCGAACCGCCTGGGCATACGCATCAAGTGGATCGAGGCCGAGGATATCGAGCGCGAGGGCCCGGCCGGTCCCCTCTCCGGCGTGGACGGCATCCTGGTCCCCGGCGGGTTCGGCGAGCGGGGCGTGGAGGGCAAGATCAAGGCGGCCACCTTCGCCCGCAAGGAAAAGATCCCATACTTCGGCATCTGCCTCGGCATGCAGCTGGCCACCATCGAGTTCGCTCGAAACGTGGCCAAGATGAACAAGGCCAACTCCACCGAGTTCGACCCCGAGACGCCCGCACCCGTCTTCTACAAGCTGCGGGACCTGCTGGGCGACGACACGTACGGCGGCAACATGCGTCTGGGCAAATGCCCCTGCGAGCTGGAACCCGACAGCCTGGCCCACAAGGCCTACGGCGACCTGCACGTGGAGGAGCGCCACCGGCACCGGTACGAGTTCAACAAGACCTACCTTGAGCCTCTTGCCGCAGCGGGCCTGGTGTTCACGGGCCTGAGCCCCGACGGCAAGTTCGTGGAGGTGGTGGAGCTGCGCGACCACCCGTGGTTCCTGGGCTGCCAGTTCCACCCCGAGTTCAAGTCCCGTCCGCTCAACCCGCACCCCCTCTTCCGGGCTTTCATCAAGGCCAGCCATCAGAACAAGGCCAAGGCCGGGAATGAAGGAAAGGCCGAAAAGGAGCGCTGAGCAGCATGAGCGAAGTCAGGGTCCGCGAGGTCGTCGTGCACGAAGGGGTCAGCATCGGGGGCGATCGTCCCCTGTTCATCGCGGGGCCCTGCGTCATCGAGTCGGAGGCCCACGCGCTGGATCTTGCGCTCAACATCGCGGACTGGAGCCGCGACCGCGGGCTTCCCGTGGTATTCAAGGCCTCTTTCGACAAGGCCAACCGCACCTCCATTTCCTCCTACCGGGGGCCGGGGCTCGAAGAGGGCCTCAGGATCCTCGGGCGCATCCGGAACGAGACGGGACTGCCGGTCCTCACGGACATCCACGAGCCCCCTCAGGCCGAGAAGGCCGCCGAGGTCGTGGACATCCTCCAGATCCCCGCCTTCCTCTGCCGGCAGACGGACCTGCTCGTCGCCGCCGCGGCCACGGGCCGGGCGGTCAACGTGAAGAAGGGCCAGTTCCTGTCCCCCTACGACATGGCCCACGTGGTGGAGAAGCTCGTCACCGGCGGCACGGAGAAGATCATCCTGACCGAGAGGGGCGCCAGCTTCGGCTACAACAACCTCGTCGTCGAGATGCGGAGCGTGCCCGTCATGCGGTCCTTCGGCTTCCCCGTGGTCTTCGACGCCACCCACTCTGTACAGCTGCCCGGTGGCGGGCACGGCAAGTCCTCCGGGCAGCGGGAGTTCATTCCCCCGCTGGCGAAAGCCGCCGCCGCGGCGGGCGCCGACGGGTTCTTTTTCGAGGTGCACGACGCGCCCGAGCAGGCCCTGTCGGACGGCCCCAATTCGCTGCCCCTCGAAGACTTCCCCTTACTGGCGGGGGAACTCGAGGGCTTCTTCCGCCTGGCGAGGACAGGGGCATGACGCTCAACGGTGCAAAGAAGGTGCTCGCCATCGAGGCCGAGGCGCTCCTGCGGCTCAGGGACAGCCTCGACGACGGTTTCGTGGACCTGCTCGAAAAGATCCTGGTCTGTCGCGGCCGCGTGGTCGTATGCGGGATGGGAAAGAGCGGACTGATCGCACACAAGATCGCCGCCACGCTGGCCAGCACCGGGACGCCGTCCTTTTTCCTTCACCCCGCCGAGGCGCTTCACGGCGATCTCGGGATGGTCACGGCGGACGACGTGGTCTTCGCATTGAGCAACAGCGGGGAGACGGAGGAGCTCGTCCGCCTGGCGCCGTTCATCAAGCGCATCGGCGCCTTTCTGGCCTCCGCCACGGGCAGCGAAAAATCCACCCTGGCACGGGTGTCGGACCTCCACGTCACGGTGGCCATCGACCAGGAAGCCTGTCCGCTGGGTCTCGCCCCCATGGCGTCCACCACAGCCCAGCTGGCCCTGGGCGACGCGCTGGCCGCCGCCCTCATCGAGAGGAGGGGCTTCAAGGCAGAGGACTTCGCCCGGCTCCACCCCGGAGGAAAGCTGGGCAAGCGGCTTATGAGGGTTTCCGAGCTCATGCACACGGGCCGCGAGATCCCGAGGGTGGCGCCGGAGGCCCACCTGAAGGACGCCATCTACGAGATTTCGTCCAAGAAGCTCGGCATGACCGTCGTCACGGACGGGGAAGGACGCCTCGAGGGCATCATCACCGACGGCGACATGCGCCGCCTCTTTCAGAAGCACGGAGGCCAGGTACTGGAGTGGACCGCCCGCGACTGCGCCACGGCCGACCCCCTCACCATCCGCCCGGAGGCCATGGCCGTGCAGGCGCTGGGCATCATGGAGAGCCGTAAGATCACCTCCCTCGTCGTCGTCGACGAGGCGTCCCGGGTCGAGGGCGTCCTCCACCTGCACGACCTCTGGGGCCTCCAGATGATTTAGCCCGCCCCGCCACCCGGCGAGGCTGACATCCACCGGTCACATCCCGCGATCTTTTTCGCCATCGCTATCGCTATCGGGATCGCTATCCCTTTCGGCAGGGCCTTCGACCTTCTCGACTCTTCCGGGCATCCGGGTTCGGTTGCCGCGCATGTAAAGGCGGGAATGGTGCGCGCGAGGTCGTTCCCTGGTCTGGCCAGGCGGCTGGACTCCACACCCAGGGGATCGATATCGACCATCCCATCGGCGGCCGCCACGCAGCGGCTCGACTGCGGGCGCCGCTGGAGAGTTAGATCCCGATTTCGATTTCGGGATCGGGCGGGCCGGCAAGAAGGAGCGTCACCATGCCCGGCAGGCTCGATCAGGACCGTCCGAAACCCTTTGTTTCACGGCTTTTTCGTGGTAGCATGGATGCTAGTTTTCGGAGACCGAGGACCCATGAGCGAAGGGGTGGCAGGAAGGCTGGATTCGGAACGGTTGGACCGCCTGCGTCGGGTCCGGCTTCTGCTGCTCGACGTGGACGGGGTCATGACAGACGGCGGCCTCTATTACGGGGTGCCGGGCTTCGAGCTCAAGCGCTTCGACGTGAAGGACGGGGCCGGTATCTACCTGGCCATGAAGAACGGCCTCGAGGTGGGCATCCTGACGGCCAGGACGTCTGACATGGTCGCCCGCAGGGCCGAGGAGTTCGGCCTGACGCGCGTGGTCCAGGGCGCCATGGACAAGGCCGCTGCCCTGAAGGCCATGCTGTCCGACGGCGTGTTCGAAACGAACGAAGTGGCGTTCATAGGCGACGACGTGCTCGACCTGCCGGTCTTCCGCAGGGTGGGCTTCACGGCCTGCCCGTCGGATGCCCACGAACTGGTCCGGCGCCGCTCGGACTACGTCTGCGAGAGGGCCGGCGGATTCGGGGCGATCCGGGAGGTCGTGGACCTCTACTTTCACGCCCGCGGGCTCATGGGGTCCATCGAACAAAAATACTGGGAGGACGCCCAAGATGCATAACCTGTTCAGCACCGTCAAATGGCTTCTCATCATCTTGGTGATCGCCGCCTGGATGGTCCTGTGCCTGGTGAACCTCCACATCACCAGCTCGTTCATACTCCTTCCGGGCTACGTGGAGTTCCAGAGCGTCCCCATGTCCGTCATTCTCATCTTCCCCCTCGTTCTCGCCTTCGTGATCTTCTGGATCGTGGGCATGCTCGACCAGGTCGACCACTACCTCCAGGCGAGGGAATACCGGAAGCGCATCCGCGAGCTCGAAGAGGAAGTCGATCAGCTGAGGAACCTGCCCATCCGCGAAGGCGTCATCACGCAGAAGGCGGTGGACGAGGAGAACATCTCGTGATCACGAACCTCGGGGGCGAATGGATCACGGTCGCGCTGATCCTCGTCTTCCTTTTCGGCCTCTTCCTGGGCGCCAGGCTGTCGTACGGCAGGTCCCGGCCCGCCTCCGGAAAGGAACCCCGGCAGTCTCCTCACTACATCCGCGGCATGTACGCCATGCTGACCGGCGACGTGGAGACCGCCATCGACCACCTGTCGAAGGTCGTCGAACTCTCCACCGAGCCCATCGAGGTCTACCTCGCCCTGGGCAACCTGTACCGCCAGCGCGGCCAGATCGACCGCGCCATCCGCGTCCACCAGTCCCTGCTCACGCGCGCCAACCTCTCCGAGGAGGAGAGGGTCCTCGCCCTCAACGCCCTCGGCATGGACTTCAGGACGGGCGGGCTCATGGACCGCGCACTGAAGACCTTCAGGGAGTCGCTCGGGCTGAGCCCCAAGGACCCGGACGCCCTCACCCACCTCGTGAAGCTCTCCGAGGACCTGGGCGAATGGGGCGACGCCTACGACTTCGCCGTCAGGCTGCAGAAGATCCGCCGGCACAAGGACCCAAGGATGCTCTCCTACCTGCTCGCGCAGAAGGCCCAGACGCTGGCCGACGGAGGCATGCACGTCCGCGCCGCCTGGCAGCTCCACCGGGCCATCCGCCTCTTCCGGGAGAACATGCCCGCGTACATCTTCCTGGCCCGCCTCTACCTCAAGGTGGACAAACCGGACCGAGCCAGGCGCACCGTGGACCGCGGCCTGAAGCAGATGCCGCACAAGGCCTTCATGGTCATGGACCTCATCAAGGACATCTACGTCCAAAAGCAGGACCCTGCGGGCTACCTCGAGCACCTCCGCGTCCTCGGCCACGAGAACCACCAGAAGCGAGCACTTCTCCAGGAGATCAGGGAGTTCTCGGACCTGAGGAAGTCGGACCAGATCCCCCCAATCGTCAAGGAACTCGTCCGCCACTACGGCCGGTCCAGGCTTGTCCAGCGGACTCTGTGGGACCTGTACCGCAAGGAGGTGATCGGCTCCGACCTTGTGAACGGCCTGGCGGAGACGCTGGCCAAGAGCGAGCAGATGATGGACCCCTTCACCTGCATCTACTGCGGCTACAAGACCCTTGAAATCCTCTACCGCTGCCCCAACTGCAAGGAGTGGAACTCCTTCTCCGACGGGGAGGGGTGATAACTTCGGATTTGGGAATTGGGATTTGGGGCAAAGGCGGAAAGAGGACAATTGTCTCCCAAGGGCTAAGGCCGAAAGGCTAAAGGCTAAATGGACGACGGCCCGCGGCGGGCCTTCGAATCGGGAATGAACAGCGACGACAAGAGGACAACGAAATCCGCAGCCTTGTGCGCGGTGCATAGCCGTTTTTAGAAGCTCTCCCCGCGCCGTCCCAGGTCTTTTCTTTAGCCTTTAGAATTTAGCCTTTTGGCCTTGTGCGCTTCATCGGGCTCCCCGGATACTCACTCGCTCACTCCCTTGATAACCTCCGTTCTTCCCCGCATAATGGTGGGCATACAGGGGAATGAGGGTGAGCAGAACCCGAGGATTGGCACCGCTCGCCGAAGTAGCGGACCGGTGCCGGAAGAAGGTCGCGACCGGGAAGACGCTGGGAGGCCTTCACGTGGCCTTCCACCTCCAGGAGGACGCCCTCAGGGCGCGCCAGAAGAACGACGTGCTCGTCCTCTTCACGGAGGACAAGGCGGTCAGGTTCGCGCTCACCGGCATGGAGGGTGAAATTCTCGGCTGGTTGCACCGCAACGGACACGACGACATCAGGAGTGTGGCATGGTCTGCGGAATGACTCGACAGGAACTGGATGCCTTTCTACTCCGGGCCATCGAAGAGGACAGCCCCTACGGCGACAAGACGGTGGAGGCCCTCTCGCTGACCGGCACCGTGTCGGGGGTCTTCCTGGCCAAGGAGGACTTCGTCCTCTGCGGTCTGCCGGCCGCATTCCGCGTCTTCGAACTCATCGACCCAGCCTGCGCCTTCGTCCCCTTCTTCGAAGACGGCAAGACCGTGAAGGCCGGCGATCGCATAGGCCGCGTGGCGGGCGACCTGGGGGCACTGCTCAAGGCCGAGCGCCCCGCGCTCAACCTGCTCCAGCGCCTCTCGGGCATCGCCACCACAGCCCGCAGCGCCTCCACCGAAGTCGAAGGTACGGGCGCGAAGGTGCTCGACACCCGCAAGACAACCCCGGGCCTGCGCATGCTGGAAAAGTACGCGGTCCGGACGGGTGGCGCCTTGAACCACCGCATGGGCCTGTCCGACGGTATCCTCATCAAGGACAACCACATCGCCGCCGTGGGGTCACTGACGGAGGCGGTCCGAAGGGCGAAGTCCAACGCGGGGCACCTCTGGCGGGTGGAGGTGGAAGTCGCAAACCTGGACGAGTTCCGTGAGGCCGTCGCTTCCGGGGCCGATCTCATCCTGCTGGACAACATGACCGTAAAGGACATGGCCATCGCCGCATCCGAGAGGCCCGCCGGCGTACTTCTCGAGGCGTCCGGCGGCATGCGCCCCGGCACGCTCCGCCCCGTGGCCGCAACCGGCGTGGACTTCATATCCGTCGGTGCGCTGACGCACTCCGCCCGGGCCGTGGACATCTCCTTCGAGATCGAGGACCACTGAACCCGGAGGGACCGGGGACACCCGAATGGACAGGCAGCTCATCCTCACCCTCTACACCCCCCGATGGCTGGCCCGGCACCTCGAATGCCACGAGGTCCTGTCCTCCACCAACGACGCGGCCATGGCTCTCCTGGCGGAACGGGGCGAAGCCGCCCACGGTGCGGTGGTGTTCGCGGACCGGCAGACCGCCGGCAGGGGGCGCCTGGGCCGGACCTGGCACACCCCGCCCGGCGCGGCCCTGGCGCTGAGCGTGGCCCTCTGGCCGGGCGAGGCGGAACCGGGAACCCTGGCGCTGCTCCCCCTGGCCTGCGCACTCGCGGTGTCCGGTGCGCTCGAACGCTCGGCCGGCCTCGCCTGTCGGCTCAAGTGGCCCAACGACGTCCTGTGCGGGGGCCGGAAGATTTCGGGCACCATGGCCGAGGCCAGGTGGCAGGGCAGCCGCCCCGCCGGACTCGTGCTCGGCGTCGGCGTCAACCTGAACCAGCCTCCCGGCGGCTGGCCCCCCGACATCGCCGCGACGGCCACCTCCGTCCTTATGGAAACGGGACGGACCGTCCAGCCCGAAGCCGCGGCCGCCTCGCTGCTGGAATCCCTGCAGGGCACCATCGAACAGGCACTCGAATCCCCGGGCCGGGTGGTACAACTGGCCGGCCATTTATGGGACCATGAACCCGGTGACGAACTCGAAGTCCTCGACGGGCCGCGGGCCGTCAGGGGTCGGTTCCTGTGCGTGGACGATGCGGGTTCGCTGGTTCTGGACACACCGGAGGGACGGCAGGCCGTACGATACGGCGATGCCAGAAAGCTGCGGAGGATCCCATGATCTTCGTCATGGACGTCGGCAACACACAGACCACGGCGGCCCTGTTCCGGGGCCACGAGATCATCCAGTCCTGGAGGCTCACCACGGCGAGGCACAGGACGCAGGACGAGTGGGGCGCGCTTCTGCAGAGCCTGTTCGCCCTGCACGGCTACGACATGAAGGCGGTGACCGGAATCTCCATCTGTTCGGTCGTTCCGCCCGCCGACGCCCCCCTGCGCCTCATGTGCAAGTGCTACTTCGGCCTCGACCCCCTCTTCATCGTGCCCGGCACCAAGACGGGCGTGCACGTGCTGTACGACACCCCGGCGGACGTGGGCGCCGACCGCATCGTCAACGCCGCCGCCGTGTACGGGGCCTACGAGACGCCGGCCATCGTGGTCGACTTCGGCACGGCCACGACCTTCGACATGCTCGGCGAGAACGGGAACTACCTCGGCGGCGCCATCGCACCGGGCATCGGCATCTCGGCGGAGGCGCTGTTCGAAAAGGCCGCGAAGCTGCCGAAGGTTGAGATCGCCCGTCCGCGCAAGGTCATAGGCAAGAGCACGGTGGGCTCCATGCAGTCGGGCCTCTACTGGGGCTACACGTCCCTGACCGAGGGCATCATCCGGAAGATGAAGGCCGAGTACGGCAACGTCAAGACCGTGATCGCCACGGGCGGGTTGGCCGGTGTCCTGGTGAAGGACTGCCCGTCCATAGACGTCGTCGACGAGACACTGACCTTGAAAGGCCTGCGCGTCCTGTACGAGCGCAACACGGCCTGACGGCCCGATCCGGCGGAGACTTTCTTCCGACAGGGCGAGGACGGACGCATGGACACGACTCTGCGCGACTATTTCGACCGGATCGAAGCCGCATTCTGCCGTCAGCGCGGGGCGCCGCTCCTGCTATCCCCTCTGGATTTCGAAAAGACGATCGAGTGGTACGCCGCCTCCATCCCCACCGACGACGTTGAGGCGGGCATCGCTGCCTACTTCGAACGCCTGCCAGACCGAAGGCTGCCACTCAGGCGGGCCATCTGACTGTC
>JBJKRE010000368.1:0-4882 GCA_046704825.1 Acidobacteriota bacterium | reverse complement strand
GCGTGGCACCACGCGTACTCCTTTTCCATCTCGTACAGGAACGGTTCGATGCGTGCCGGGAGGCCGGCTTTCCCGTAGGCGTCCCGCACCTTCTGGAGGTCGTCGGCGCCCGTCTGGTGGACGATCTCGATGCCCCCCGGGAAGGCCCTGAGGGCCTCCAGGGCCTCGATCACGGCGTTGTTGACGGGCCGTGCGCCCCGGCTGCCGCCGAAAATGAGCAGGCGGAAGGGCTCGGCGGGCGGCCGTTCGGACCCCACCGTCGCGAGCGCCGCCCGCACCGGGTTGCCCGTGAGCCTCCCCTTGCCTCTGAAGAAGCGGACCGACTGGGGGAAGGCCACGCAGACCAGCGAAGCCGCCCGGGAGAGGAGCCTGTTGCTGATGCCCGGGAAGACGTTCTGTTCGAGCAGGATCACGGGCACACCGGCCGCCGCGGCGGCCAGGCACAGCGGGAAGGAGGCGTACCCCCCGACGCCCGCCACGGCCTGCGGCTTGAACTTCAGGAGGATGCCGAGGCTCATGGCGAAGGCCACGGGCACGAGCGCCAGTGCCTTCATGCGCCGCGCCGCGCTCAGCCCCGCGAAGCCCGCCACGGGCAGGGGCCTGAACGGGTACCCGTAATGGGGTGCCAGCCTGGCTTCGATGCCCTTCTGTCCGCCCACGAACATCACCTCCGCGCCGGGACTTTTCCGGATGACGGCCTGGGCCACGGCAAGCCCGGGGAAGAAGTGGCCCCCGGTACCGCCGCCCGCCACGATCAGTCGAAACGTCATGGCGTCGCGCCTCCGTCCGTCGCCTTTAATCCCGTCACCGCTCTCATCTCTCTCATTCGTGCTGGCTCACGTTCAGCAGGATGCCCAGTCCCGCCAGCGTCACCACAAGGTTCGACCCCCCGTACGACAGCAGGGGCAGAGGCAGCCCCTTGGTGGGCAGGAGGGTCAGCGTAACCATTACGTGGATCAGGGCCTGGCCCAGGACCCACGCCACGATCCCCACGGCCAGAAATGCGCCGAAGTGGTCTGGTGCGGCTCTGGCGGCCTTGATGCCCCGGTAGCCCAGGTAGAGGAAGAGGGCCAGCACGGCCAGCGCGCCGATGAAGCCCAGTTCCTCGCCGATCATGGCGTAGATGAAATCCGTGTGCGGTTCGGGCAGGAACATGAGCTTCTGGCTGCCTCCGCCGAACCACTTGCCCAGAAAGCCTCCGCTGCCCACGGCGATCAGGGACTGCCTCGCCTGGAACCCCGCGTTCCTCGGGTCGGCGCCGGGGTTCAGGAAGGTCAGCAGGCGCTGCATGCGGTAGGGGCTGGTCAGGATGAGCATGACCACGCCCGCGAAGCCCGTGCCCGCGAAGAGCGCCATCCACTTCCAGGGAAGACCCGCCACGAATAGCAGGACGCCCACGGTCGCGCACAGCACGACCACCGTTCCGAGGTCGGGCTGAATGAGGATGAGCACCGAGACGATCCCGACAAAGATGCCCAGCGGCAGGATGGTCTGAATCCATTCCTTCCCCTCCCGCAATCGCTTGTCCAGCATGTAGGCCGCGAAGAGGACGACCACGAGCTTGGCCGACTCGGAGGGCTGGAGCGTCATCTTCCACACGCGGATCCAGCGGTGGGACCCGTTGATCGCGGGGCTGGCCAGCGCCAGGAGCAGAAGCAGCAGTTCGCCGCCCAGCATGAGCAGGATCAGACGGCGGTCCTTCCACCGCTGGTAGGGAATCTTGAGCGTCACGAACAGGGCCGCGAGGCCGATGACCGCCCAGACGGCCTGGTGCGTGAAAAAGTAGTTGGGGCTTCCCTTCCGGTTGAGCGCGATGACCGCCGAGGCCGAGTAGATCATGATCAGGCCCAGGGCGAGAAGCCCGAGCGTGAGCCCCATGAGCTGGCGGTCGAAGCGCAGCAGTCTGCTCATGCGTCCATCGCCTCCTTCACCCACGCCCTGAAGCGGTCGCCGCGGTCTTCGAAGTTCCGGAACTCGTCGAAGGAGGCGCAGGCCGGGGAGAGCACGACGCTGTCGCCCTCCTCGCAGGACAAGAGCGCGTGGGCCACGGCCTCCTCTAGCGAAGGGAAACCGGTCACGGGGACGACACCCTTCAGCGCCTTCTCCACGGCTGGCCGCGCCGCGCCGAAGGCGTAGACGACCCTGCAGCAGCGCACGATCTCGCCGGAGAGGCTCGCCCAGTCGGCGCCCTTGTCCAGCCCGCCCAGCAGCAGCATCACCCGGCCGTCGAAGGCCGTGAGGGCCTTCAGCACGGCGTCCGTGTTGGTGGCCTTGGAGTCGTTGTAGAAGGCCGCGCCCCGAACGACCCCCACCTTTTCGAGCCGGTGGGGCAGGCCGGCGAACCGGTCCAGCGGCGCCTCGAGGCCGCCCTCCGGGACGCCCGCGCACCGCGCGGCCACGGAGGCGGCCAGCGCGTTCTCGAGGTTATGGACCCCGGGCAGGTGCAGGGCGGAGAGGGGGAACAAGATCTCTTCCCGCCCGCCGTGGCGCCAGATGGCCTGTCCGTCTCGCGCGAACGCGCCCTCTTCCAGTTCGCCGGCCGACGAGAAGGGCTGGCGCCGCGCGGGGAGGGCCGCTCCGAGGCGCCGGGCGACCGGGTCCGTGGCGGAGAAGACCGCCGTGTCCGACGGATCCTGGTTCGCGAACACCCTGGCCTTGGCGGCCTGGTAGTCCTCGAACCGGGCGTACCGGTCCTGGTGGTCCGGCGTGACGTTGAGAAGGACGGCGACCCTCGCGTGGAAGGCCTCCACGCACTCCAGCTGGAAGGAGGACATCTCCAGCACGTACCACGTGTCGTCCGTGGCCCCTTCGACCATGGCCGAGAAGGGCGTGCCGAGGTTCCCTCCCGTCCTCACGTCCGGGAGGTGGGTGCCCATGAGGTCGCCGAGCAGGGTCGTCGTGGTGCTCTTGCCGTTGGAACCCGTGACCGCGACGACGGAGCCCTTCGCGTGGCGGAAGGCCCACTCGGGCTCCCCGAGCACGGGGATCTGCATCTGCCGGGCCGTCCGCACCAGAGGCGAAGCCGCAGGCACACCGGGGGACAGGATCACGGTCTCCACGTCCTGGAGGAGCCCCGGCGACTCGGACCCGCCGTAGAACACCAGACCCGCCTTGAGCAGGGGCGTGATGTCCGCGGAGAGCCGGTCGGTGGTGGCCTGGTCGCAGGCCAGGACCGAGTGCCCGTCCGCGAGGGCCAACTTCGCCGCCGCGAATCCCGATCTTCCCATTCCCACGACCAGAACTTTCATAGCCTCACCGTATCTTCAGGGTCGCCAGACCCATGAGCGCGAAGATGATGGCGACGATCCAGAAGCGGATCACCACCTGGGTTTCGGCCCACCCGCCCAGCTCGAAGTGGTGGTGGATGGGCGCGCACCGGAAGATGCGCTTCTTCCTCGACTTGAAGGAGGCCACCTGGAGGATCACCGAGAGGGCCTCGATGACGAAGAGGCCGCCCACGATGACAAGGAGCATCTCCTCCTTGATGATCAGGGCCAGGGTTCCGATGGCGGCGCCCAGGGCCAGCGAACCCACGTCCCCCATGAACACCTGAGCCGGGTGCGCGTTGAACCAGAGGAAGCCCATGCTCGACCCCACGAGCGCCGCGGCGAAGATGGCCAGCTCGCCCGTGTTCCGAACGTACGGGATGCCCAGGTACCCGGCGATCACGGTGTTGCCGGCTGCGTATGTCAGGATCGCGTAGGTGGTGCCCGCCACGAGCGTGCACCCGATGGCCAGCCCGTCCAGGCCGTCCGTCAGGTTGACCGCGTTTGAGGACCCCACGATCACCAGCATGGCGAAGGGGATGTAGAACCACCCCAGGTCGGGACGGAAGTCCTTGAAGAAGGGCACCGTCAGGGTGGTGTCGTAGGCTCCCGTCCTGGCGTACAGGAAGAGGAACACGGCCACGGCCCCGGCCGCAGCGAACTGGAGCATGAACTTCTGCTTGGCCCTCAGCCCGAGGTTCTGCCGCCGTTTCATCTTGAGGAAATCGTCGGCGAAGCCGATGGCGCCGAAGGCCAGAGTGGTCAGGAGCAGGAGCCAGAAGAACGGCGTTTTGGGCCGCACGCACAGCACCGTCGACACGGTGAGCGCCAGCAGGATGAGCAGACCGCCCATGGTCGGCGTCCCGGCCTTGATCTGGTGGCCCTTGGGCCCCTCGTCGCGGATGTACTGGCGCAGGTTCATCTGCTTGAGCGCCCTGATCACCAGGGGGCCCAGCACGAGCGAGATCAGGAAGGCGATGATGATCGCCAGAGCGCCTCGGAAGGTGATGTACCGGAAGACACGCAGGACCGAAAAGTGCTGGTGCAGGGGGTACAGCAGCTCGTACAGCATCAGCGCCCCCTCCCTTCGATCAGCCGGTGGACGAGCCCGTCGAGGCCTATGCCGCGCGACCCCTTCACCAGGATCCCGTCGCCGGTGCGGATCAAGCCGTCGAACCAGCCGAGCCCGTCCTCCCACCGGGATGCGTGCATGCACGGCCTGCCGGATGCGGCGAAGGCCTCGGCAAGCGCCGCAGCGCCGCCCGCACCCACCGCCAGGAGCCCCTCGACGCCGATCCGGGCCGCGTGGGCGCCGATTTCGCGGTGGTGGTGGTCCGAGCTTTCGCCCAGTTCGAGCATCTCCCCCAGGACGGCCAGGGTCCGGCGGCGCCAGGTCCTGGTCCCGTCCAGGACGAGGCGGACGGCGGCCGGGTTGGCGTTGTAGGAGTCGTCGAACAGCAGGACGTCCCCCCGGAGCATGTAGGTTTCGCCCCGGTGCTCGGCCGGTTTGAGCGCGGACGCCGCCCGGCAGACCTCCTGGATCGGGAGGCCGTAGTGCAGCCCCGCCGCCGCGGCGGCCGCGAAGTTCCGGAGGTTGGGCTCGCCCGGCACGGGGA
>JBJKRE010000367.1:0-7438 GCA_046704825.1 Acidobacteriota bacterium | reverse complement strand
CGGAGGCAGATCCTGGAAGGCTGGTCCCCTGCCGCTCTTCGAATCCCAAATCCGAAATCCCAATTCCCAAATCCAAAATGTCCTTTCCTGCTATAATGTTCAGCCGTATGGAGAATCGAGCGATCTGCGGGCGCACGAGGACGCGGCCCGCACCAAGAAAGGAATTGTGAACCGTATGAACGACGAGAAAGACCTGAACATCCACGAAACTAACGGCAGCACTGGGTCCGGCGTCCACGACACGGACCTTCCGCCGAACGCGGAAGAGCACATCGTCGAGCCCGAGAACGCGCTTCCCGAGGTCGGCCTGGACGCCGTGCCCGAGAGGCTGCGCCAGGGCGCCGGCCGCGCCGGCTGGACTTCTCTGATGCCCGTCCAGTCCAAGGCCATCCCGTACATGCTGGCCAAGCGCGACCTCATGATCCAGTCGCGCACAGGCAGCGGCAAGACCGGCGCGTACCTCCTGCCCTTCCTCGAGCGGCTGGACCCGGACCTGGCGGCCTGCCAGGCCCTCATCCTCGTGCCCACGCGCGAGCTGGCCCACCAGGTCACCAAGGAGGCCGGCACAGTCTGCGGCACCGAGGGCGGCCTGCGCTCCGTCTCGGTCTACGGCGGCGCGGCCTACGGCCCGCAGATCGACGCACTCAAGAAAGGCGCCCACATCGTCGTGGGCACCCCGGGGCGCATCCTGGACCACCTGATCAAGGGCACGCTGAACCTGTCCAAACTACGCATCCTTGTGCTGGACGAGGCGGACCGCATGCTCTCCATGGGCTTCTACCCGGACATGCGGCGCATTCAGTCCTTCCTGCCGAAGCGGCCCGTGAACGGCTACATGTTTTCGGCCACGTTCCCGCCGCACGTCATGCGCCTGGCGGGACTCTTCCTGCAGAAGCCGGAGTTTTTGAGCCTGAGCCGGGACCGCGTCTACGTGGCGGGCATGGATCACGTCTACTACATCGTGCCGCCCATGAAGAAGGACCGGAGCCTGGTCAAGATCATCGAGGTGGAAAACCCCGTCTCGGCCATCATCTTCTGCAACATGAAGAGCACCACGCACTACGTGTCCGTGGTCCTGCAGCGCTTCGGGTACGACGCCGACGAACTGAGCGCGGACCTGTCGCAGGCTGCGAGGGAGCGCGTCATGGCCCGTATCAAGAAGGGCCAGCTCCGGTTCCTGGTCGCCACGGACGTGGCGGCGAGGGGCATCGACATCCCCGAACTGTCCCACGTGATCCAGTACGAGCCGGGCGAGGACCCCGAGTCCTACATTCACCGGGCCGGACGGACAGGGCGCGCCGGGGCCGGCGGACAGGCCATCACGCTGGTTGCAGGCATGGAGGAGATCAAGCTCAAGGAGGTCGCCGAGCAGTACGACATCGACCTCCAGGAGCGGCCCGTGCCCACCGACGAGGACGTGGAAAACATCGTGGCCCAGCGCGTCACCGCCATGCTCGAAGCGGACCTGCGCGCCCGCGACAACCTGCAGGTCGAGCGCATGCGGCGCTTCGTTCCGCTGGCCCGCAGCCTCGGCCAGATCGAAGACGAGTCGGGCCTGGTGGCCATGCTCCTGGACGACTACTACCAGAAGACGCTTCACGCCGCCCCCGAGGTGGCCGGCCCCGAGGAAGAACGTCCCTCCTCCAGGCCGTCGTCCCGCCCCCCGCGCCAGAGCCGCGAACACGGCGGCGGCGACCGGTCCGGACCGCGCCGGCGGCGCAGGCCGCCCCGGAAGAGAATGGACTAGGCCGCGCGGGTCGCGCGCCGGTGAATAGTGATCAAGTGACCAAGTGATCGAGTCGGGAGGCCTCGCAAGGTCTCCCGGCGATCACTTCGAAGGCCCGCCCCACACCGTCCCAACATCCCAAGTCTCCGATCGCCTTCCGATCACCGCCTTTCCTCCTCCCCCGCCCGGGTGTACAATTGCTGCAAGGCATTTCCGATGGATGCGCCTGTTTCTTCAACAGGAGGTTACGTCAATGTACAGGCTCTGCACCTTTGTCGGCTCGTTCATCGGAGGCACCGTCGGCTGGTACATCGGCGACATCGTGGGTTTCGCCACGGCGGTCATGGCCGCCGTCCTGGGAAGCGCCATCGGGATCTACTTCGGCTGGCGCATCGCGAGGGACTACCTAGTCTGAATCGCTTCGCGATTCAGACTACGGCTAAAGCCTAAATTCTAAGGGCTAAAAGAGGGACGGCCAAGGAGAGCCTTCGAAGACCGGGCCCGTGGGACTGTCGGCGCGGTGATCGGGCTGCCTGATAAGTCGGCCGTCGATGGTCGATGGTCGACGGCAGACCGCGGACCGCTGACGGCGGCGCGCTCGATACGCGACTGGAAGACGGGCCTGAACCAACTCATTATCCTCTTACCTCTCCTTATTCTCACTGCTCACCGTCTCATTGTTGGACCCAAATCCTCCGTATCCCCATGAATCGGCGGTTGATGCCCAGGCCTTTAGATCGAAGCGGCCTCATCTGTTAGACTTGTATCAGCGTCAGCGAATGGCGGCGGGCGCGGGCAAGGCGCTCGCGCCGGACGGAGGACCGGGGTATGGCGGCGAACGTGACGGTGCCGGTGTGGGCTTTCCTGCTGCTCCTGCTTCTGGCGGCGGCGGCCCTCCTCGAGTGGTTCCTGCTGCCGAGCGTTCGCTGGTTCTTCCGCCAGAGGACCGATCGCCTGCTCGACGAGCTGGGCCGCCGGCTGAGGCTGGAGATCCAGCCCTTCCAGCGCACCCGGCGTGCCGTGCTCGTGGACCGGCTGATCTTCGATCCGAAGGTGCAGGAGGCGGCCGAGGCGCACGCCCGGGAGCACGACATGCCCCGCGAGGTGGTGGCGGCCACCGTGCGCCGGTACGCCCGCGAGATCGTCCCCGCCTTCAACGCTTACCTGTACTTCCGCATCGGGTACTGGGCCGGGCGCCGCATCGCCCAGCTTCTCTACCGGGTCCGCATGGGCTACTCGGACGAGGCAGGCCTGGCGGCCATCCCGCGCGGGTCCACGGTGGTCTTCGTCATGAACCACCGCAGTAACATGGACTACGTCATCGTGGGCTATCTGGCGGCGGACCGCGCCGCGCTGAGCTACGCCGTGGGCGAATGGGCGAGGACGTGGCCGCTCAGGGCCCTGATCCGGTCCATGGGTGCCTACTTCGTTCGGCGCCACTCGCGCGACGCCCTCTACCGGAGGGTCCTGGAGCGTTACGTGTGCATGGCCACGGAGGGCGGGGTGACCCAGGCGGTCTACCCGGAAGGCGGACTGAGCCGCGACGGCGGCCTCAAGGAACCCAAGTTCGGCCTGCTCGACTACATGCTGCGCGGCTTCGACCCCGAGGGCGATAGAGACCTCGTTTTCGTGCCAGTGGGTGTCAACTACGACCGGACCCTCGAAGACCGCACGCTCCTGCTCGATGCGGAACGGGGCGGCACCGCACCGGCGCCCGGCCGCGCAAGGGCCGTCCTGACGGTGCTTCGCTTCGCCGCCCGCAACTTGGCCCTCATGGCCGGGAGCCGGTGGCACCGGTTCGGATACGCCTGCGTGAACTTCGGCGAGCCCATATCCATGCGGGCCTACTGCCGCGACAGGGCGGTCGACTTCCGGCGGCTGCCCCTGGACCGGCGACGGGACTGCGTGGGCGCGCTCGGCCTGGACCTGATGTCTGCCGTCGGGCGGGTCGTTCCCGTCCTGCCGGTCGCCCTCGTGGCCACGGTCCTCCTGGACCGCGCGGGCGAGCCCGTGAGTGAGCTGGGACTCAAGGCCCGCGTACACACCCTGATCGCACGCCTCGAGGGGGTAGGCGCTCACGTCTACATCCCGCGCAGCGACAGGGACTACGCGGTCACCGTGGGCCTGAGGATGCTGGTGCTGCGCAGGCTGGTTGAAAAGACGGACGGCCTGTACGCAGTGAGGGAGGCCGAGCGCCCGCTGCTGCGCTACTACGCCAACTCGATCGCCCACCTGGTCCCCGGCGAGGCGTCAGCCGGAGAGGCCGCGTCGTGACGGGGAAACGCGTCGGATGCCGGCGACTTTGGACGGCCCTCGTCCCGGCCATGGTGCTCCCTTTTTTCGCGGCCCTGCTGTACTTTGTCGCCCTGTCGGAGAACCACGCGGCGCGGATCCTGTACGCCGGGACGAAGGTGTTCATGGTCTTCTGGCCCGTCTTCGCGGTGCAGTGGATCCTTCGCGGCCGCCTGCCGGTGCCCCGCCTGAGGGACGCACGACACCTCAAGGCCCTGCCCCTGGGGCTGGTGACGGGCGCGGGCGTGGTCCTGCTGATGATGGTGCTGCTCCACGGCCCCCTGGGGCCCATGGTCGCGGCCCACGCGCCGGACGTCAGGGCCAAGGCTGCAGCCTTCGGCATCCTGGATCACTACTGGCTCTTCGCCGTCTCACTGTCGGTGGTCCATTCCTTCCTCGAGGAGTTCTACTGGCGGTGGTTCGTCTTCGGGAAGCTCAGGGAGCTGGTGCCGCGCCCGGCCGCGCACCTGCTGGCCGGGGCCGCCTTCGCGCTCCACCACGTGGTGGTGATCACCGTCTTCTTCTCACTGGGCTGGGGCCTCGTGCTGGGTACGCTTGTGGGCATGGGCGGCGTGGTGTGGAGCCTGCTCTACGACCGTCAGGGAACCCTGACCGGCGCGTGGCTCAGCCACGCCGTGGTGGACCTGGGCATCATGGTCGTCGGCTACGGGCTGATCTTCGGAAAGTAGGGGGAAATTTGGGATTTGGGGTTTGGGATTTGTTAAGGCGGCAGACGGCATACCTCTGTAGATCGCTGCGAGCACTGTTCAATATCTCTAATTCCCAACCTCTTTATAGCCTCCTCAAAGGTCGACCAACGCAACAAACACTAAACACTGGACACTGAACACTGCGCCGAAGGCGCACTTTTCACTTTCTGATTCTCATGCCCAAACGCCCCTCTCAACGTCTCACCGTCTCACTGTCAAAACCTTGGCGCCCCGCGCCTCTGTGGGCTCTGTGCACTCTGTGGTTCAACCCGGCTTTGTTCCGTTCCCGCCGCCCCCGGCGCCGGGCTTGCCTTCTCTGCGGTTGTCGTAGAAGCGCTGGGTGGGGTAGGCGAAGTCGATGTCGTCCCTCTTGGCGAAGGCGTCGAGGATGTCCTCCCAGATGGCCTCCTCGGTGCCCCGCCTGTTTCTCGGGTTGCACAGGTAACGCAGGGTGAGCAGGACGCCGCTGTCCTGCACCGTGGTGTAGACCTTGGGCGTGAGTGTCGAATAGAAGATCATGAATTTGCTGGAGGCCGCCCTGACCTTGCGCGCGGCCTCTTCGGTGAGGTGCTCGGCGTGCTTCCGGGCGATTTCGTCGAGGATGCCCTTGCCCGCCTTCCAGTCGCTCTCGAAGGTAAGAAGAACCGGGATTTCGTCCCAGATGTACTGGAAGCCCTTGCTGTAGTTGGCCAGCGGCTCGCTGAAGATCTTCCAGTTCGGGATGTGAATGACCCGGCCCGTGCTCTGGTCGGCGCCGACCCAGTTGCCGATCTCCATCAGCGTGAACTGGAAGATGCGGATGTCGATGACGTCGCCTGAGCGGTCGCCGACCTCGATGCGGTCGCCCACCTCGAAGGGGCGCCGCCACATGATGAACATCCAGCCGGCCAGGTCGGCCACCAGGTCCTTGAGGGCGATGGCGAGGCCGGCGGATACGAGGCCCAGGTAGGTAGCGATGGACTGGAAACCCTCGAACCAGACGCGGCCGATGACCAGAAGCACGATGAGCACGGCGACGTACGAGCTGTTCTTCTGCCACTGGTAGCGGGCGCGCACGTCGTCCACGCGCGCGAAGACGGCCCTCAGGATGAGGCGCCTCAACAGCCAGACCAGGAGGATGACCACGAGGGACAGAAGGATCTTCTCCTGGACCACGAGGGTCAATCCGAGCGTGTCGTGTATCCACTGCTCCACGTACTTCATGGCTGCTGCGCTCCCCGGGACCGCCGTCCCTTCGTCAATCCGGTCCTGCACTCGCTGGTTTCCATTGTAGAGGCCGCAGGCGCGGAAGTAAAAGAGAGGCCCCGCCGACCGGCGAAAGTGGCCGCGCAGGATGGTTCCTTTCGGTTACACCAGGATACCATACGGTGCCATTCCATGAGGCGTCCAAGGCCGAATCCTTCGGGAAGGGACTTCCTCTCGATGCGGACGGGACTACCACCTGTGCAGGGTTGCAGGATTTCGCCCAACGGCCGGCCACCGCGTCCTCCGGAACTGGCACGCATGTTGCTGTTCACGCACTCGAAGACTATTGCATTGCATTGGATGATAAGGTTAGGGTAAGCGATGATGAAAAAGGCTGCCGGGTTCTTCTTATTCCTTTCTTTTGCGCTCCTGGCTAGAGCTGGGGCGCCCACCCTCAAGACCATCACCGTCGACGGAAACATGTCGGACTGGGCAGCCGTTCTGGCCAACCCAGTCCAGGTTACCATCGACGGCGCCTCGGCCTCCCCGTGCAGCGCGAGCACGCCGGTGGATCTCGATTGCCCCGTACAGTCGACGGGAAGGGACATGGTGAAGTTCGCCTGGACCTACGACGCCACCAACATCTACCTGTACGTCAAACGCGTGGGGAGCAGCAGCAACACGCAGAACTTCATGTTCGCCATGGACGTGAACCAGAACAAGCGCATGGATTCGACCGACTACGTCCTGGTGGTGGGCTGGCAGGGCAGCAATCGCACGACGAATATTGAGCTTTACACCTACGTGCCCGCAGACCCTGCCACCGGCGACTCTCTCGTGAGCCCCTCGGGCTTCGCCGACGGCTACAGCCTGCCGGGCTCAATCGGCACCCTTGTCTGGTCGGACTACACCAAGTCCGGCGGAAGCGCCACGGGCCAGGAGATGGAAACTTACGTGCCGTGGACGCAGATCGGCGTTCCCTACGGCACGCCCATCTACTACCACGTATCGGCGAGCAACAACACCAAGCTGAGCACGGCCCAGGACAACCTCGGCGGACCCGCCGGCGGCCTTGGCGCCTTCGGCTACTACCTGTACACGATCTCGCCCGACGGACGGGGCTCCACGGCCCCGGGAGGGGCGGTCACTTACAGCCATATCCTGGCGAATACCGGAACCTTCACGGACACCTTCACGATCGGCGCGACATCCAGCATGGGCTACGGCCTCACATTGACCGTCGACGGCGCCGCCGTGGCGCTGCCCGCGACCGTGACCCTCGCCGGCGGCGCAACTGCAGCCATCGGAGTGACCGTGGCGGCGGCGGTCTCGCCCGCCTCGGCCGTCGACACCACGACCGTCTCGGCCACGTCGGCCGGAGACGGCGGCACCGTGCGGGCCACGGACACGACCTTCGTCGGAACAGTGAGCCTGGCGCCCGGCGGCTCCGAGACGGCCGTGGCCGGAATGACGGCGAGCTTCGACCACACGCTCACCAATCTGCTCGCCTCCGACACCTTCAACT
>JBJKRE010000366.1:0-6380 GCA_046704825.1 Acidobacteriota bacterium | reverse complement strand
ACGCGGCTGCGCGCCGGGCCCGCCGAGGGGCGCGCGGCCCCGTCCGCCCGTACTGCCTGCATTGCGCCGTTTTGGGACGTTGCGCGTGTTGGTCTCATGTTGTCCTTTCGACGGTTTCCTTCGAAGGGGACAGCTCACGCGGAGACGCGCACCACGCTCGCGTAGCCCCATCCGCTGGAGGCCGGAAGCGGCACGGGCAAGTTGAAACATATTGTAACAGTGCCGTTTGCAACGGCCACACGTCCCTTTTCACGGCTTTTTCCGGATCCACGATGCGTTATTTACCCCACGCCCATCAGAGGACGGTGCAACGGGGGGGACGGCCGAGAAAGGGCGCGCCTATATTTAAAACCCATGGAGAGAGTGCCGCACGGCCTTCCCGACGATGGCCGCAGAGAACCTTTTTAACGACAGTGACGTCCGCCCGGACCGCTACGGTCCGGGCACCTGGGGGGAGATGCAATGACGACCGTGCTATTCGCCGTGCTTTACCTGTCCCTGGCCGTGTTCGTGATCGCCTGTATCGCCAGGGCCGTACACTACGCCAGGCAGCCCATGCACCTGCGCTGGGAGCTCTACCCGGTACCCCACGAACCGCCGGACAAGGTGAAGCACGGAGGGTCCTACTTCGAAGACCTGGACTGGTGGAAGAGCGGCGGCAACCACAGGAACATGGCGGGCGAACTCTCGTTCATGATCCCCGAGATGGTCTTTCTGAAGGGGCTCTGGGAGTACAACCGCAAGATGTGGCTCCGCAGCTTTCCCTTCCACTTCGGCCTTTACCTGCTCATGGGAACCATCGGCCTGGTCTTCCTTTCCGTGCTCCTGGTGTTCTTCGCCCCGGCCCTCATGGCGGGCGGGCTGGGCCTCGCGCTGCACTGGGGCTACACGGTCACCGGCTTCTGCGGGTTCGTTCTGGCCATCCTCGGCGCCGCGGGGCTGCTTCTCAGGCGCCTGACGGATCCCCAGCTCAAGATCTACACGGTGCCGGGGGACGTCTTCAACCTGCTCTTCTTCATCGTGGCCCTGGCCGTACTCATGGCCGGCTTTCTCCTGAGGGGTCCCGAGGCACCGGGCACGCTGGCCGTGGCCGCCGCCGTCCTGACCTTCGACACGTCCATAAAAGTCCCGGCCCTCCTGGGCGCCGGCATGATCCTGTGCGGCCTGCTGGTGGCCTATATCCCGCTGACGCACATGTCGCACTTCATCGGCAAGTACTTCACCTACCACTCGATCCGCTGGAACGACGAGGTCAACCTGCCCGGCGGGAGGATCGAGAAGAGGCTCGCCGAGTACCTCATGTACAAACCCACGTGGTCGGCCCCCCACGTCAAGGCCGACGGCCAGCGCACGTGGGCCGACGTGGCGACTATCAACCCGGCCCAGGAGGGGGGACAGAAATGAAGAAGACCATCACGCTCAAGGACATGTCCGGCAGGAACAGGGAACCCCTCACCCACGTGGAGAACGCGGACCTCATGCCGCTGCCCGCGCCCATGGACAGCCCCGACAGGGAGCACAACTGGACGCCCCTCTCCGCCCAGGTGGCGGAGAAGTCCGAGTGCTTCCTGGACGACACGTGCGTGGTCAACGTCCCCCAGCCCAAGAGCAGGGAGGAGGAGGACGAACTCGTCCGGAAGTTCCTTTCGGGACTCGACAAGCTCTTCACCCGCGAGAACAACTGGACCTTCCTCCAGCCGCTCATCCTGACCATGGAGCATTGCGCCAAGTGTCAGACGTGCTCCTCCGCCTGCCACATCTTCGAGGCCAGCGGCGAGAACGAGCTTTACCGGCCCACCTACCGGTCCGAACTCATCCGGCGACTCTACTTCAAGTACGTCAAGCACGGCGGCCTGCTCTCGGCCTGGCAGCACGGCGACGTGGAGCTGAACTGGCCCCTGGTGGCCCGCCTCATCGAGCTGTCCTACCGCTGCAACCTCTGCCGCCGGTGCGCCCAGACCTGCCCCATCGGCGCGGACAACGGCCTGGTGGCCCACGAGCTGAGGAAGCTCTTCAGCCAGGAGATGGGCATCTTCCCCAAGGAGCTGCACGAGAACGGCTCCATGCTGCAGATGAAGGTGGGATCCTCCACGGGCATGAGCGCCATGGTCGTGAAGGACAACATCGAGTTCATCGACGAGGACATGTCCGAGAAGACCGGCCTCACGGTCGAGACGCCCTGGGACGTGGAAGGGGCGGACGTCCTTCTTCTGCACAACGCGGGCGAGATTCTGGCCTGGCCGGAGAACCCGGGGGCCTTCGCCGTGATCCTCAACGCCGCCGGCATCAAGTGGACCCTGTCCTCCGAACTGGCGGGCTACGACTCCATCAATTACGGCCTGTTCTACGACGACACGCAGCTCGCCCGGGTCGCCATCCTGCACGCCCAGGCCGCGAAGAAGCTCGGCGTCAAGAAGATCGTCATGGGCGAGTGCGGACACGCCCACAAGTCCCTGTCCGTCATCGCCGACCGCGTCCTGACGGGCGACCTGAACATCCCCCGCGAGTCCTCCATGACGCTGCTTCGGGACATCGTGATGAACGACCGGATCAAACTGGACCCGAGCCGCAACGACTTCCCCGTGACGCTGCACGACCCCTGCAACCTGGTCCGGCTCATGGGCGTTGTGGAGCCCCAGCGCGAGGTCCTGCGCAAGATCTGTCCCCAGTTCCGGGAGATGTGGCCCCACGGCGTGAACAACTACTGCTGCGGGGGCGGCTCCGGGTTCGCCATCATGAGCGGGAACAACTTCCCCGACTGGCGTTTCCACGTGTCGGGCCGCAAGAAGCTACAGCAGGTGCTCAACGCCTTCTCCGACTGCCTGGACCCCTCCGTCAACAAATACATCTGCGCGCCCTGCAGCAACTGCAAGGGCCAGTTCCGCGACATGCTGGCCTACTACGACCTCTGGGAGAAAAACCGCATACTCTACGGGGGGCTGGTGGAACTGATCGTCAACGCCATGGTGGACGTGAAGCCCGGGTTCATCGACTGGGAGTGGCACTGAGGGGAATTTGGGATTGGGGATTTCGGATTTGGGATTTTGGAGGACGAACACCCGCCACCCGAATTCAAATCCCGAGTCAGATGGGGGAATCTCATGGGAAAGAAAATCCTGGTCGTGGACGACGAGCCCGACGTGGTGACCTACCTTTCCGCGGTTTTGCGGGACAACGGCTACGAAGCCTTCGAAGCCTACGACGGCGAGGAGGCCCTGGCCAAGATAAGGAGCGACCGGCCGGACCTCGTGACGCTGGACATAACCATGCCCGAGATGACGGGGGTCAAGGCCTACCGGACCTTGAAGGAGGACGAGAAGCTGAAGGCCATCCCCGTGGTGATCGTCACGGGCGTCGCACACGACTTCAAGCAGTTCATTTCGAGCAGGACTCAGGTCCCGCCTCCCGACGGCTACCTCGAGAAGCCCGTCACCCCTGAGGCCCTTCTGGCAGAGGTCGCGCGGCTGCTCAAGTAGGAGAACGGAGCCTCCGGCGGTCCCGGCCCTTGCATATCCGGGCTGGTGGATTACAATACGTCGTGTATGTGGAATGGAGGAATCGAGGAGACCGGCACTCGCCGGTCCCAGCGGCGGGCTCTAAGCCCGCCGTCTTTTTGTCCTCCGCGCCCCATGCCGAAAGCAGGAATTCCAGCCTCCGCCCGCCGTTTATCCTATGTAGTCTGTCGCGTGTCCAAAGCCCGCCCAGGCCGGAAGAAAGGGGGCCACCATGATCACCGTCGGGATGGATTACCGAGTGCTGGCCGGCAAGGAGCACACCTTCGAAAACGCCTTCAGGGGCGTCCTCAAGGCCATGGCGGACATGCCCGGCCACACCGGGTCCAGGCTGTACAGGGACGTCCAGGACGAGCGGTCCTACCTCATCGTCTCCGAGTGGAGCGACAGAGATGCCTTCGAGGCGTTCGTCGGCTCCGAAAAGTTCCGCCAGGTGACGGACTGGGGCAAAGAGCAGATCCTGGCCGCCCGCCCCGTCCACACCGTCTACGAGAAGTAGCCCCCGCAGGGCCTTCGGGGCCCGCCCCGCCGATGGTATACTGGCGGCCACAGGGAGGTTGGACCCATGGCGAAGAACGAGTCCTTTGACGTCACCACGGGCGTCGATCTGATGGAAGTGGAAAACGCCGTGAACCAGGCGCTCAAGGAGATCGCCCAGCGTTACGACTTCAAGGGCGCGAACGCGACGCTCGAACTGAAGAAGGCCGACCAGCAGGTCCTCATGGACGCGCCGGACGAGATGAAGCTGAACGCCATGTGGGACATCCTGATGGGGAAGCTCCTGCGACGTAGGGTGCCCGTGAAGAACTGCCAGCGCGGCAACGTCCAGAAGGCGGGCGGCGACAGGGTCCGTCAGGAGATCAAGCTCGTTTCCGGCCTGGACATCGACACCTGCCGGGCCATCGTGAAGACCCTCAAGGATGCCAAGCTCAAGAAGGTCCAGGCGGCCATCGAGAGCGACAAGGTCCGCGTCTCCGGGCCGTCGCGCGACGAACTCCAGAACGCCATCGCCCTGCTGAAGGGTGAGGACTTCGGCGTCGAACTCCAGTTCGGCAACTACCGCTGATCCCCAGATCCGAAGATCGTCCATAGAGACGACTGTGATTTCACAATGAGGCAGTGAGGCGGTGAGGTGTGTGATTTGGGATTTCAAGGGCGACTGGGGACGGACCTTCGATGGCCTCCCCCGGCCTGTTCACTCGATCACTTGATCACTTGCTCACTCGATCACTAGATCAATCTCATCGCCCCGGTCTTGACAGGCCTCGCTGGGCGGTCGTATAGTCCTCCCTGTTGATGGAGCATGCTGTGAGCCATAGACCTTCCGACCTCGCGAACACCGTTTCGACCCGCCTCATGGGCTGGTGGTGGTGGACCGCGTCCAGGAACGGAGGGTGTGCGCCCGCACCGTAGCAATCCATCTACACAGCGCGTGCAGACAGAAGCCCTCCGGAGACGGAGGGCTTTTTTTGTGGCCATGCCAGGAGGACGACCATGACGAACGGACGAAGCCGACACGCAACGAAGACGTTCCACACAGAGAGGGAAACCTCGGAGCGGATCACGCTCTCACCCAGGGAGATGCCCACCCGCTGGTACAACATCCTCGCGGACCTGCCCTTCCAGATGGCCCCGCCCGTGAGCCCCGCCACGGGCAAGCCCGTCACCTTCGACGAGATGAAGCGCATCTTCCCGGCGCCGCTCATCGAGCAGGAGATGACCACACAGCGGTACGTGGACATCCCGGAGAAGGTCCTCGAGATCCTGTCCATGTGGCGGCCCTCCCCGCTCGTCAGGGCGCGCAACCTCGAGCGGGCCCTGGGGACCCCGGCCAGGATCTACTACAAGTACGAGGGCGTGTCCCCCGCCGGGAGCCACAAGCCCAACACGGCCGTGCCCCAGGCCTACTTCAACAAGATCTCCGGCATCGACCGGCTCACCACCGAGACGGGCGCCGGCCAGTGGGGCAGTTCGCTGGCCTTCGCGTGCCGCATGCTGGACATGGCCTGCAAGGTCTACATGGTCAAGGTCAGCTACGAGCAGAAGCCCTACCGCCGAACTTTCATCCGGCTCTTCGGCGCGGAGGTCATCCCGAGCCCGTCCACCCACACGGCCGCGGGACGCGCCGTCCTCGAGAAGGACCCCGACTCGCCCGGCAGCCTGGGCATCGCCATCAGCGAGGCCGTGGAGGAGGCCGCGGGGCGCGACGACACGAACTACTCCCTGGGCAGCGTCCTCAACCACGTGCTCCTGCACCAGACCGTCATCGGCCAGGAGGCGCAGAGGCAGTTCGAGCTGGTCGGCGACTACCCCGACTACGTCTACGGCTGTCACGGCGGCGGATCCAACTTCGGCGGCCTGGCCCTCCCCTTCCTCAAGGACCGTTTCGAGGGGCGGAAGATCGAGGCCGTGGCCGTGGAACCCCAGAGCTGCCCCACGCTCACCAAGGGACGCTTCACCTTCGACTACGGCGACAACGCCAAGCTCACGCCCATCGTCCAGATGTACACCCTCGGACACGACTTCATGCCGCCTTCCGTCCACGCCGGTGGCCTGCGGTACCACGGCGCGTCGCCCATCGTCAGCGCCCTGGTCAACCGGGGCATCATCACCGCGGAGGCGGTCGGCCAGCTCGAAGTCTTCAAGTGCGCCCAGCTCTTCGCCCACGCCGAGGCCATCGTACCCGCGCCAGAATCGGCCCACGCCATCGCGGGCGTGGTGCGCAAGGCGCTGGAGCTGAAGGAGGAGGGCCGGAGCGCGGCCATCGTCTTCTCGCTCAGCGGCCACGGCCTGTTCGACCTGTCGGCCTACGAGGCGTACCTCGACGGCGCCCTCACGGACCACGCCTATCCCGAGGAGGCCATCCAG
>JBJKRE010000365.1:0-4716 GCA_046704825.1 Acidobacteriota bacterium | reverse complement strand
CTCGATGGCCGAGACGAGCACGCGGAGCCTTCCGGAGCGGGACAGGGCGGCCGAACGCAGGGCCATGTGGTTGGCCTCCGTGCCGGACGAGGTGAAGACCACCTCCCGGGCGCGGCACCCCACGAAGAGCGCGACGGATTCCCTCGAGGCCTCCAGCACGCCCCGGGCCTCGCGTCCTTCCAGGTAGCCGCTCGAAGGGTTCCCGAAGATGGCCGAGCCGACCTTACCCATGGCCTCCGCCACGGCCGGGTCCATCGGCGTCGTTGCGTTGCAGTCCAGGTAGATTCGCCCGCCGGGCAGTCTCATGCGGCCTCAGTTATCCCCGTAGAAATAGCGGTCCAGCACCCCTTCGATCTTCTTGACGTGGGCCTTCTCTTCTTCCGCCATTTCCAGCAGGGTCGATTTGGTTACCGGGTTGGTCACGGTCTCGGCGGCCTGGCTGTAGAACGCGTAGGCCTCCTTTTCCTTCTCCAGGGCCATGCGGAGAACGTCGATGGGCTGAATGTTGGGATCAATGGGCATATTCGTTCCTTTCTCCGTTAAAAAGGGTAATTTTATCGGTTTTGCCCGCGGCATGCAAAGAGAAGTGATCAAGTGAACAGTGATCAAGTGACCGAGTGGGGGGCAGCCCTTCGAAGACCAGGCACGACTCGTCTTATAAATCCGAAATCCCAATTCCCAAATCCAAAGTTGTAGGTGTCCCCTCATTCTGCTTCGAAGAACTTCCCCACGTCTTCAAGCCCGTCGGTGAGGCGGAAGGAGGGCAACGAGTTGACCAGCAGCCTGCCGTAAGACTTCTGCCGGAGGCGGACGTCCATGCACGCCACGACTCCCCTGTCGCGCGTCGACCGGATGAGCCGGCCGGCTCCCTGCTGAAGGATGATGGCCGCCGAGGGGACCTGGTACTCCGAAAAGGGGTTCCGCCCCGCCTTCTTGAGCCTCTCGATACGGGCCTGGACCAGCGGATCGGAGGGCACGGCGAAGGGGATCTTGTCGAGTACGACCAGCGAGAGGGCTTCGCCCTGAACGTCCACCCCCTGCCAGAAGGAGGAGGTGGCCACGAGAACGGCGTTCCCTTCGGCCTTGAATCGCTCGAGGAGGGCCCCCTTCGGCTCGTCCCCCTGGATGAGGAGAGGATAGGGCAGGCCGGCCAGCGCCTCGGCGACGGCCCGCATGTTCCGGTAGGACGTGCACAGCACGAAGGCCCGCCCCGAGGACAGCCCGACCAGCGCCTTCACGGCCTCGATCAGCGCCGGGAGGAAGTCTCCGGACGTCGGCTGGGGGAACTTGGAAGGCACGTAGAACACCCCCTGGGATCCGTAGTCGAAGGGACTCTGCAGCTTGAGTTCCACGGCCCCCTCCGGGACGCCCAGCCTGTCGCGGAAGTAGGCGAACGACCCGCCGACGGTCAGGGTGGCGGACGTGAAGACGGCGGCCCGCAGGCGGCCGTAGAGGTGCTCCTGCAGGATGGGGCCCACCTCCACGGGGCTGGCCCCGAAAACCACGTTGCGTTCGGTGACCTCCAGCCATCGCACGAAGGCGTCGTCCTCGCCGTCGGTGACGAAATCCATGGCCTGCCGCCAGCCCTCGAGGCGGTCCAGGAGCCCCTCCGCTTCCTGCGGCGGGTCCTTCATGGAGTCCACGGCGAGCGCGGCCGCGTCCAGTGCGGCGTTCATGCGGGCGAGCAGCGACCGCCCCGCCTCGTCGATGGCGTCGGCCCGGAAGGTCGCGCGGCCCTCCCGTCCTACGAAGCGGCCGAAGAAGAACTGCATGGCCTGGGTGGCCTCCGGGAGGGAGCGGACGACGGGGTGGTCCGTCTCCGTGCGGAAGACCCTCGCGGTGTCGTGGAGCCACTCCTGAAGCATCCGCCTGCTAGCCGAGAGGCCGAAGAAGGAGGTGGCCGTGTCCTCCGCCTCGTGGGCCTCGTCCAGGATCAGGTGGCCGTAGTCGGGCAGGGCGGCGGCGTCCCAGTGCTGCTTGAGCGCCAGGTCGGCGAAGAGCAGGTGGTGGTTGGTGATGACCACTTCCGCAGCCTCCGCCTCCCTCCTCAGCCTGATGACGAAGCAGTCCTGGTACAGGGGGCAGTGGGACCCCAGGCAGCGTTCGGCCCTTGCGTTCACGTCCCGCCAAAGCGCCAGGTCCTCCGGAATGCCCTTCCATTCGGACTTGTCGCCCGTTTGGGTCTCACCGGCCCACGCCTTGAGGCGTTTGAGGTACCGGGCCTCGTGGTGCGATTTGAGCAGGGGCTCCTTGAGGAAGGCGTCCCAGTAGTATCGGCAAAGGTAGTTGGCCCGCCCCTTGACCGTGACGGCGTTCACCTCGCGTCCCAGGATCTTCGTGCAAAGGGGGATGTCCTTGAAGGCGAGCTGCTCCTGCAGGGCCTTGGTGCGGGTGGACACGACGATCCGCTTGTCCATGCCGAGGCTGGGCAGGAGGTAAGCCAGGCTCTTGCCGGTTCCCGTCCCGGCCTCCACGAGCAGGAACTCGTCCGAGGTCAGGGCCTTCCAGACGGCTCGCGCCATGGCCAACTGCCCCGGGCGGTCCTCGTAGAAGGACTCCCTGGACAGCGTACTGCCGCGACCGAGCAGCGCGTCGAAGTCGGGCGCCCCCCTTTCGGGGGGGATCACGACCGGCTCCGGGCGTAGGCCTCGGCCCTGTCCTTGAGCCATGTGGCGATTCGCCGGGAGGCCGAAGACCGTGGAGACCGCTCGGGGTGCCACTGAACGCCGAACACGTCAGGACGCGCCGGGTTCTCGATGGCCTCGACGACCCCGCCGGGCCCCCAGGCCGTCGCCTCGAACCCCTCGGCCAGCCGCCCGACAGCCTGGTGGTGGGACGAGACGACCCGGATGTCCGGACTCGGGCACACGGCCTCGGCCAGACTGCCCGCTTTGGTCCTCAGCCTGTGGAGGGGCGGCGCCTCGCCGGGCGCGGCCCGCCGGTGCCGGCACTCGGGGTCGTCCAGGTGACGGATCAGCCCTCCGCCGAGGGCCACGTTCACGGTCTGGCAACCCAGGCAGATCCCCAGGAGGGGCATGCCGATGCGCGTGCACCGCCACACGAGTGAGAACTCGAAGGCCGACCGGTCCCTGTGGGAGAACTTTTCGTCCGGCATGGGTCTGGCATCGGCACCGTACAGCAGGGGCTGGATGTCCCCGCCGCCTGACAGCACCAGCGCCGAAAGCCCCTGGATCGCCTCGGCCTCCAGGCCGGGCAGAGCGGGCAGGCAGACCGGAAAGAGACCCGCGCTGCGCACCCATTCGTGGTAGTCCCTGTTCAGGACCATCTTGAGCTTGCCGTCGTACGTCTGCCAGTCGGCAGTGATGCCTACTCTGAGCATGTCAACGGATCGATCTCGCTTTGAGGAAGTCCCTCAGGAGCGGTCCGAGGTGCATGAGCTTGGCGAAGAGCCCGTCCACTCTCACCTTTCTGTAGTTCCTGGCGAGGTCCAGGCCCGTCCTGCCGTAGGGGAACCACCACAGCTCCCTCGGACGGCGGCCTGCGTCCGCCCCGATCAGCTGGGGGGTGGTCAGCTCGTGCAGGCTCCCAAGCCAGTGGGTCCGGCCCTTGCCGGAGGACTTCACGCCCCCCCACGGACACTGGGCCTGACCGTGCGTGTACGACGTGTCGTTGACCCAGACGGACCCCGCCTCGAGCCGGCGGGCTACCACCATGCCGGCCTCGACGTCCGAGGTCCAGACCGTCGCCGAGAGTCCGTACCGGCTGTCGTTGCACCAGGCCACCGCCTCGTCCAGCGACTGGTACGAGGCGATCGGGATGACGGGCCCGAAGGTCTCCTCCTGCATGAGCGCGCAGTCCAGAGGCACGTCCGCGAGCACCGTGGGCTCGTAGAAGAAACCGGGGCCGTCCATGCGCTTGCCCCCGCACATCAGGCGCGCGCCCCGGTCGAGGGCCTCCCGAACCTGCTCCTCCACGCGGGCCCGCTGGGTCTCGGACACCAGCGGCCCGAGATCCACGTCGTCCTCCATGCCGCTGCCGACCCGCAGCGCGCTCACCCTCGCCGCCACGTCCGTCACGAAGCGCTCGGCCAGCCGGGCGGGTACGAAGTACCGTTCGGAAGACGAACACGCCTGCCCTGTCCCGAAGCATCCGCCCCAGACCGCGCCGTTGACGGCCCGCTCGAGGTTGGCGTCGGGCAGGACCAGGAAGGCGTCCTTGCCGCCCAGCTCCATTTCAGAAACCAGCATCCGCCTGCTGATCCGTTCCTGGATCGTCAGTCCCGCCGCCGTGGACCCCGTGAACAGCACGCCGTCGATGCGGGCGTCCACGAGGAAGGCCCCGGTGTCGCGGTCGCCCGTCACGCAGTTGAACACGCCAGGCGGGAAGCCGGCCTTCTGAAAGAGACCGGCTGTCTTGATGCCCACGAGGGGGGTCAGCTCAGAGGGCTTGAACACGACCGTGTTGCCGGCCGCGAGGGCGGGCAGGATCTGGCCCATGGGTATGGCGAAGGGCAGGTTCCAGGGTGAAATGACGCCGATGACGCCCACCGGCACGCGGCGGATGAGGTGCTTTTTCGTCCACAGCAGAGGGTTGGAGGGCCTCACGGACCGGTCTCTGAGGTAGGAAGGTCCCCTGGCGATGAGTCCGGCCAGGAAATCCATGGCCCCGTGGACTTCCACGAAGTGGGCTTCCTGGAGGGGCTTGCCGTTTTCCTGCGTGATCAGGGAGGCGATGGCGTCGCCCTCTTCCCTTACG
>JBJKRE010000364.1:0-12965 GCA_046704825.1 Acidobacteriota bacterium | reverse complement strand
GCTTCATGGACGCCAGCATCACTTCCCACAGGGGCCTCACGTTGTCGAGCATGACGAGGATTTTGTCGCCCCGCTTCACACCGGAAGCCCGGAGGTAGTTCGCCACGCGCGACGAGTTTTCCGACATCTGCGAGAACGTGGCGACTTCCCCGCCGCCCCCCTCGTCGACGAGCATCAAGGCGGTCCTGTCGTTGCCTCTCGCCATGGCATCGAAATAGTCCAGCGCCCAGTTGAAATCCTCAAGCACCGGAGGCTTAAACCCGGTAACCGCTCCTTCGTAGTCCGTGCGCCGCTCAATGAGAAAGTCACTCGCTTTCAAGAATTCCTGTTCTGATGACATGGCTTGCTCTCCTAGTGTGGGCGCCTCATGCGATGCGCAGCCCGAATTCATTTGAGGTCCCCCTCGATCCTGCTTCCTCCAGCGGGCCCGACCGCCCGTCTCGAAAGAAGTCGGGGAGCGGCCACCTGTCCGCTCCCCTCCATGCATGACAACGGTGCAGAGCCTACTTATTGAATGGTCCAACGGGCAGTATCTCTTTGCCCGCCGTGGCGTTGGCTACACCCGCAAAGCTCGTGTAGATGGCAAGAACAGCGCAGACGATACCGAGATACCCGCCAGCGATACCCAGGCCACGGGCCCCCAGGACATCTGCGAACCCCAGCAGCCCGAAAGTGATCCACAGCGTAAGGAAGATGAGCCAGAGGGCCTTGTTCAGCTTGAACGTGGCGATCCACATATAGAGGCTGAACAGTCCCCAGGCCAGCAGACACACGCCGATTGTCGTGTCCGCCCCTTTGAGATTGATCACCCCTTTGGCGTTGAATATGAGCATGAGGGCGAACCACCACCAGAAAGCTCCGTATGCGACGAATGCCGTCTGGCCGAAGGTGTTGCCGCTGATGAACTCCAGCACCCCCGCCACAACCTGAGCGGTTCCTCCCAGGACCAGCGCAAGAGGGATCACAACGGCAATACCCTGTTTCGGCAGAAGCCCGGCGTTGAGCATGCTGAGCATAAGCGTTGTCAGTCCGAAGCAGATCAGGCCGAGCGACGCCGGATTGCCGAAGCGGGGTCCACTGTTATCCGCCATTTCAGTTCCTCCAAGAGGTCTGCGTGTCGTTTGCCGCTTCCGGGCCCCCGGGCCCCCCGGAGGGGGCCCTGCAGGGCTTGGTACAGTCACTTCCCGATCCCGGTCTCAACTAGAACAGGTACGCGAACATAACGTATACGGCCTTCGTTTTGACCGTGTTCTTACCCGAAACGCTCTCCTCGTACCAGACGTTGGTGAGCGGGAAATGGGGGAAGGTGAAGCGGAGCCCCGCGCCCACCGCGCCGTCGTGGTTGTCGCTCTGAGGCAGGTAGCTGGCATCTTCGATGTTCCAGGTCCCGTTCTGCTTGTTGTAGTCGTAGCGGACGAAGGGCTGGACCTTGGAGGAGGCCATCCAGGTGAAGATCATGTCACCGAAGAACGAGTTGCCGACCTTCATGTCCGGAACGCCCGTCTGGTGGCGTATGGTGTTCCACGTGTAGGCGAAGGTACCCGTGATCGCCAGCTTGTTGTTCGCCACCATCCAGTTGAAGGGGAAGATGGGGGTGAAGCTCCAGAAGTGGTTGGTCAGCTCGCTGCTGCCGATGGGGACCCCGATCAGCAGTTGCGGCTCGATCTGGAAGCCCCCCCACTTCTGGATCCAGCCGATGTCGAAGAGCGGGTCTCCGAAGCCTGATACCGAAAACTCTCTACCGGAAACGTTTGCGTAGGGCTGCAGAACCTCCCAGAAATAGGCCACCTTCGGATGCGGATTGTTGGCCCAGACGTGCGCGTAACGCGTCAGTCCGATAAAACTCTGGCCGCCCGGTGCGGTCATGTCGTAGGCGGAGTTGTTCGTATTGAGAACGGCGTTCTGAATAATGACGTTGGTGGACGGCACGATAGGCAGCGTCCACTCGAGGGGAACCACGATGAACAGCGGAGGATTTGCGGCCATCGTCGAAACCGTTGCGGCCATGAAGGCGGCCGCAAGCGTGATGGCGAGGGCGCGCGGCACAGACTTGAAAAAGCGTTTATGCATGTCTTCTCTCCTCATCAACGAACCCACTGCTCTCTCACTTCGAATCAGCCGGTTATCCCGTTACGAAGTACGTGCCGTTCCGTCTGCTGAGCGAACGGATCACTGGTGTCCGACCGGCCCGATATCTCAATGCCAGATCCCGTAGAGAGATGCCGGGAGCGGCACCCCTCGCACCCACCGTACGAACGGCGGCCCGCGACCGTCCACGCTTCGCGGTCCCCTGCTCTGAGTGCTCGGCCGCTTGAACCGCTTGAGAAACGCGACCGCGCAGACACATCCTGGAGGTACGTCATCCTGCATTCGTTGTCCTTTCTCCTGGCCTCGTGCATCCAGGTACCCCCCAACAGACCACGGCGGTACACGATGTTCTCCAAGACAGTACCCTTCTCCGGGGAGGCGCCGGGCCTCCCCCGGAGAAGGCCGGAACCTCAGCTCATTTCGCGTATCTTCTTGACCACGTCGGGGTTCGCGAGCGTCGTGATGTCGCCCTCCGGCTGATTGTTCGCGATAGCCCCCAGCACGCGACGCATGATCTTGCCGGATCGCGTCTTGGGCATGTCCGGAACGATCCAGACCCTGCCCGGCTTGGCTATGGGCCCGATCTCACCGGCCAGCGCGTCCGAAACCTTCTTGCGGAGTTCTTCGGTCGCTTCGATGCCGGGCTTAAGGGACACGAAGATGTGCGGGATCTTTCCTTTGACCGGATCCGCGACCGGCACCACTGCGGCCTCTCCAATCTCTTCGACGGTAAGAGCAGCCGACTCGAGTTCCTTGGTGCCCAGCCTGTGGCCGGCGACGTTGATCACGTCGTCAATGCGCCCGAGGATGCGGAAGTAGCCGTCAGCGGCCTGCATGGCGCCGTCGCCTGCAAAGTAGGGCCAGTCGTGCCAGTCCTTGCTCTCCTTGTTGCGACAGTACCGGGAGTAGTACTGACGCACGAAACGGTCGTCGTCTCCCCAGATCGTTTCCATAAGGCCCGGCCAGGGGTTCTGGATGACGATGTTTCCGGCCTTGTTCGATCCGGCGGGCAGCGCGTTCCCATCGTCGTCCAGGATGGCGGGATAAATGCCCGGCATGCCGGGCCCCGCGCTACCGGGTTTCATGGGGTTGATGCCTGGAAGGGTCGAACACAGGAACCCGCCGGTCTCGGTCTGCCACCAGGTGTCGACGATCGCCGCCTCGCTCTTGCCAACCACTTTGTAGTACCAGCGCCATACCTCAGGCTCGATGGGCTCGCCCACCGTGGTCATGTGCTTGAAGTGGTAGTTGTACTTCGCCGGCTCGTCAGGCCCCACGCGCCGAAGCGCCCTTACGGCCGTCGGCGACGTATGGAAAATGTTCACGTCCAGTTCTTCGGCGATCCTCCACGGTCGTCCCGCATCCGGGTATGTGGGCGTGCCTTCGTAGATCACGGAGGAGGCCGCCAGGGCGAGGGGTCCGTAGACGATGTAGGAATGTCCGGTGATCCAGCCGATGTCCGCCATGCACCAGTAGACGTCCTCGGGGTGGATATCCTGCACGTACTTCGAGGTCCCCGTGACGTAGGACATGTAGCCGCCCGTGGAGTGCTGGGCGCCCTTGGGCTTGCCTGTCGTCCCCGAGGTGTACATCAGGAACAGGACGTCTCCGGCGTCCATCTTCTCGGGTTCGACCCTCGCGCTGTGGTATTTTCGCAGGTGGTCGTTTACCAGCACGTCCCGCCCGTCCACGAGCTTGGTGGGGCTGGAGTACTTGCCGGGATAGCGCTCCCAGATCAGCACCTTCTCGACCTTCTGACCCTGCTCGGCGGCCTGGTCGTAGGCGATGTCGGCCTTCTCCTTGTGGTCGATCAACGATCCGCCCCGGTAATAGCTGTCCGTGGTGATGAGCAGACGGCTCTGAGAGTCCACGATACGATCCGCGCAGGCCCGGCCCGAAAAGCCCGAGAACACCTGCGAATGGATGACGCCCAGGCGTGCGCACGCGAGCATGGTGATGGGCAGTTCGGGAACCATGGGCATGTGGAGGGTGACCCGGTCGCCTCGCTTTAAGCCGCAGTAGTCCTTGAGGAACGCCGCGAACTCGTTGACCCGCACGTAGAGTTCCTGGAAGGTGATGTGCTGGATCGGCTCGTTCTCGGGTTCGGGGACGAAGTGGAGTGCGGTCTTGTTCTTGTACTTCGGGAGGTGGCGGTCCACACAGTTGTAGCACGCGTTGAGTTTTCCACCCGCGAACCATTTCCAGAACGGCGGATTGCTCGTATCGAGCGTGGTCTTCCAGGGCTCGTACCAGTCGAGCATGTCCGCGTATTCTTTGAAACAATCGGGGAAGTGGTCCTCTCCGAAGCGCTTAAGGACGTCCGGGTCCTTCATGTTGGCCTGTTCGACGAAAGAGGGGGGGGGTTGGATCAGTTCTTCCTCTTTCCAGTGAACGGCTATCTGAGCTTCGCTTACGTTCCTTTCATTTTCTTTGTCGTTCGCCATTTCATCAACTCCTAAGAAAGTTCACAAGAGCCCCCCCGGTGGTTGTCTGTGGCCTTCGCCCCGCCCGGCACGGGCGGTTCGGCCCGTAAGGTCCTGCCCTCGTTCGTGCGTTGCGCGGTCCGGCCGTGCCGGTCGTGTCGACCCGTGCATGGACCTCTCCTCAGGCCTCCGCCTTGGGTGCGTGGGCGCCCACCGGCAGAACCACATGGCCCGATACGTCGTTGATCACTTCGGCTGCCGAGAGGTAGAAGGCCAGTATCGCCGTGATCAATCCGAGATAACCCCCGAGCATCTTGAATCCCGCGCTTCCTGCAAACTCTCCGATGGCGAGGGCCAGGAAGGTCAGCCAGAGCGCCAGGAACACGAGCTGGAGGGCGGTGCCGATCTTGAGGCTGCCGATCCACATGTAGAACGTGAAGATTCCCCACACCAGCAGGTACCACGCTACGAACGCCCCGGGCACGTCCTTCGAGAAGAACAGGATGAAGAGCGCGAAAGACCACCAGAAGGCTCCGTAGGAGAAGAAGGCCACCGCGCCGAAGGTGTTGCCGCGCGGAAACTCCCAGACCCCCGCGACGAGCTGGGCGGTGCCGCCGTAGGCGAGGGCCAGGGCCAGCACGATCCCCATGCCCTTACCCGAGTACCATCCCGCATTGATCATGCTCAGCATCCACGTCGTGAACGCGAAGCCAGCCAGGCCCAATGGTGCCGGATTTGCTAATTTTCCTTGCATTTATTCCTCCTGAGAACGTCTAACCGGTTGCACCTGATTCCAAGAGGATCTCCCGACGAGGGTGCCGCTCCGAACTCGTCCGTCCTCACGCAGCCCCCCGTTGAAGAGGCCGCCCCGGCTGGAGACCATGACCGATAACACACCTGAGAAATCGGCCGCATCGCCTGATTCCGTTCCATCTGCAGAAACATACGGCAAAGGGTGCATGTTCCGCACTGCAGGCCGTGCACCTCCGCCCCCGGCACTTACTCCGTTCCGAGCGCCGCGGTGCACGCCCCCTGTCCCGATCCCTGCTGGAGGATCGCTTATGCGGTGCATGATCGCTGGAGGCATGGCACGTGAGGTCATCGCGGCGTCGGTCCGTGTAACGCCGGGATATCCGCACCCGAGCCGGATCGAGCGGGCGCTGTGGGCTACATGTGAGAGAGGTGTGATGTGTTCGGTGTAGAATTCTGCGGAGCAGGGCTGCATCCGTTCATGAATGCCGGCACTCCGGCAACCGGGCAATCCGGTCAGCCACAGTGCTCGGCCTACGGCAGCGACCCTGTGTCGGGGCATTCTCGTCGTGTCCTCCTTTCATCGAGACCAGAACGCCCCCTCCCGTCAATCATCGTGATATTCGGGCAATCCTCCCGCGCCCTGCCTGCCTATGGCGCCTCGGGCTTGCCTCTTTTCGGGTACGCGTTCCTGCGGTCCCGGATCTGTGCCCCGTGAGTTTCCCGGTGGGCCACGAACATCTTTCGTCCTGCAGCGGCAACCAGCCGTCATGGATAGTTCTCCCTGTGCAAGCCGAGGCACCCAGCAGGCGCCAGCATGCCCCCGGATCCCCCCGGAACCAGCTTTTACGGCGCTACCCCGGCAGGCCTTGTGCCTACCTGCGCCCGGCTTGCGGAAGAACGATCCTGTCACCCGTCGAAGACGAAAATGGGAACAGGAAGGATCGGTCGGCACTGCGTGCCCCACAGGAACGCGGGACCGGGATGAAAAGAGTGCAGTGACCGGTGCGGGAAGTTTGCAAATCTGCTCCCCGCTCGAAAGGGAACTGGCGGCCCGATCTTCGAAGGCGGGCGAAACGGTCCAAATCCGTTCTCATGTTGTGTCGACCGTCCAGGTTGAACACCACCAAGTCCTTTAATGAGTATAAGCCCAAGGACGCCTGATCTCAGAAGTAATAGCCTACTCTTTAATAATTAGCTCCTGTGCGAGCGTTGTCAAGTCCCGTCCGGCCGAGCCATTGGGTTCTCCTCGCGTCCGCTGCTGCTTGCAACCCGGGAAGCGGGCGGCTATGCTTTGAACACGGATCCCTCCAGCTGGAACCGATTGCAGGGCTGACGCCGGTCCGAAGTAACCCTGATGTTACGAGCAGGAGGTACGAAATGAAGGCCATTGGTATTGAGAAGTTCGGAGGAACAGAGGTCATCGAGAACCTTTCCCTGGAAAAGCCGGAGCCTTCCGAGGGCGAAATCCTCGTGAAGGTGTTCGCCTGCGGTCTCAACCCCGTCGATTACAAAATCAGAAAAGGCGGTCTCCCCCTGCCCTTTGGTTTCCCCCTGGTTCTCGGATACGATGTCTCGGGCGAGGTGGCAGCGCTCGGTCCGGGCGTCACGGATTTCGAAGTCGGCGACGAGGTCTACTATTCGGCCGAGCTCATGGGCGGCGCCCTCGCGGAGTACCACACGGTGAGCGAGGACATCGTCGCGCTGAAGCCCTCCGGCCTCCTCCACGCTGAGGCCGCCTCCGTTCCCCTAGCGGGACTCACCGCCTGGCAGGCACTCTTCGACAGGGCCGCGATCAAACCGGGCGAGGTGGTGCTCATCCACGGCGGCTCCGGTGGCGTCGGGTCTCTGGCCGTCCAGCTGGCATGCTGGATCGGGTGCGAGGTCATAGCCACCGCCGGCCCCGACAACCTCGAGCTGGTGGAGGAACTCGGCGCGGATGTTGTGGTGGATTACCAGTCCAAGGACTTCGTCGAAGCGGCCCTCGAAGCCACATCCGGCGACGGGGTGGACGCCGTCCTGGACACCGTGGGCGGGGACGTCTTCCTCAAGAGCTTCCACGCCCTCATGCCGCACGGCCGTCTGGTTTCGATCGTGCCGGAGAACCTGGAGGGGCACACCCTCGATGCCCTTTCCCCCGCCTTCTTCAAAAACGCCGAAGTCCATTTCCACTTCATGGAGAGGGAGCGGCCCGCCCTCGACGCCCTCGGCCGCCTCCTCGAACGCGGGTTCCTCGAACCGGTCGTCAACGAGGTCCTTTCCTTCGAAAGGGATGAGGTGATCAAGGCGCACGAGCGCATGGCCACCGGCCACGCCCGCGGCAAACTCGTAATCGCCGTCGAGAAGGAATAGGGGCACTTGAAGGCCACGATGACCGGTCCCGCCGCACTCTTGATGGCGCTCCTCGTTCTGGTCCCAGCGGGGTTCAAGCCCTACGCGGCCGGGCGAACAGCCGGAAGCGCCTCTCACTTCGTGGGCGTTAACGCCCACACTCCCACAGCGAAGGACTTTGCGGCCATGAAGAAGGCCGGCATCCGCTGGGCGCGCATCGACCTCACCTGGGACACCGTGGAGCCGACTCGCGGCAAATTCGAGTGGAAAATGGTCGATCAGATCGTTCGCGACGCGCAGGCGAACGACGTCCAGCTCGTGGGCATTCTGGGCTATTGCCCGCCCTGGGCTTCTTCAGGCCCCTCCCGGCACGATCCCCCAAGGAGCAGGAAACAGTGGAAGGCATTCGTGTCGACGATCGTCGGGCGCTACAGCGGCCGGATCGACGACTGGATCCTCTGGAACGAGCCCAATTCGAAGACCTTCTTCAGGGGCACGCTCCAGCAGTACATCCACGACGTCCTCATTCCGGGGGCCAGGGCTGCCAAGGAAGCCAATCCCGACTGCCGGATCGTGGGCCCCGACCTCGCGCACCTGGTCCGATGCCATTGGGATACCTGGCTGGACCGCATACTCGCCGAAGCGGGCTCCAGCATCGACGTGGTTTCGCACCACTGCTACAAGAACAGGCCCGCCAACGTCTTCAGGGAGCTCGACCGCGGCTCCCTCTTGCGACGGCAGCCCACGGTTCACGAAATCCTGGCCAGGAGGCATATGCTCGACAAACCGTTCTGGCTCACCGAAGTAGGCTGGCGTTCGAACGAAATCGGTCAGTCCCGCCAGGCCGGCTACATCATTTCGATGCTGAAGGGCGTTCAGCGCAGCAAGTGGATAAAGAAAGTCTTCATTTACGATCTGCGGGATTCCAAACAGCAGATCGGCTACGGGCTGCTCAACATCGACGGGTCACCCAAGGAGTCCTTCTTTGCCGTAAAGGGGTTCATCGCCGCCAACCGGTGACCAGATCCCCGGCCCTTCACCGGCGAAGGTCGTTCCCACACGGTCGCTCCATCGTCTGTTCGCCGCGCTAATACCACCCAATCTTCTCTTCGTTCTCGTAACACACCCGCCCCAGGATATAGGCCGACACGAGCATGACGTACACGTCGAGGGGGGCCGCCACCATCACCCCGAAGAGGCCGAAGCTCCTGTTCAATATCGTTTCTGCAAAGGCCAGGATGATGATCAGCGAACCCCAGAGGGCAACGGCGATAAAGTAAGGTGCACCGATTCTGGAGAGGATCCTGAAGATCAGCACCGGGTTGAGACCCGGGAGGACCGTCTCGAACAGGGCCACGATGGCAATGCATATCGGCAGGTAGATCAGATAAAACACGAACATGATGATTATCAGCAGGAGAAGTGGGAGGGCCGCCGCGTGGAGCGCCGCGCCGGGCGGTCCCCCGCCCGTGATGTGGATGAGCGTGCTCAGCCCGGCGCTGCCCACACAGAACACCAGTATAAGAGGCACCAGCGAAATCAGCGAAACGACCAGCACCTTCACGAAGGTCATGGCCATGTCCGTGAAATTCGTAGTGTCAGGCCATTCAGGGAAGCCGTAGGACCCGTTGGCCACCTCGCGGACCAGGTGGAGGTAAAAGGCGAACTGGAAGCACGTCAGTATGAAGACGGCGGCGAACCCGTACAGGCCCGCGAACCGGCACGGAATCTTGACGATTTCCAGAAAGCTCAAAAAGAAAAAATAGAAGAGTGCGTGGCCCTTGAACGGAGCGCCCAGGACCTGAGGCATGTCCCGGTAGAAGGGGGTCCACTTCTCCCTGCGCTTCAGCACCATGGTCGTGCCACCGCAGGCGGAGCAGACGAGTATGGGCTTGACGCCCACCGTCCCCCTCTGCAGAGGCTTCAGGCATTCCTCGCAGAGGAAGCGCCCGCACTGGGCACACTGCCTGACAGGTGTCACGTCAGGGTGCTCAAAGCAGTGGTCCTCGTCCCCCGTGCTGGCGTCGTCCGCCGGAGTGATAGTGGCCTGGGCATCGAATATGGCCGCCAGGGCGGGAAAGGCGCCCGCAGGCCTCCAGTTGCCGTCTCCTGCGTGCACCATCTTTTCGGGAGAGAGCCCCCCCGAGTCCGCAAGTTCGCTGAGTTCCTGGAGGGTAAAAGGGCCCATCTCTCCCCCGTCGTGCTGCAGGAACCAGGCGTCCTCCTTGGCCGGGCGCCCTCCCGGCCCTGCCCCCGACACAACGCGTCCATCGGGAAACAGCACGATAGGTGCGCCGCACTTTCTGCACGGCCCCTTCGCGCCGCCTTCCGGGAGCCTGAACACGTCGACGCGGTGGGGGTGACCGCAGGCGGGACAGTTGAAGGTCATCGCAGCGGGCCCCGCGGCCGGCTCCCTGGCCTTTGGAGTTTCAGTGGCCTGCTTCTGTTCCTTAAGATCCTCCCCGCCTCCCTGAAGCGTGCCGTCCGCAAACAGCCTGATGGGCGCGCCGCAGCCCCCGCATTTCCCGCGGATGCCGCCCGGCGGAATTTCGTTCAGCGTCATGGCGAAAGAACGGTTGCAGGACTTGCACCGGAACCGAATTTCCACCCTCCACTCCTCGGTTGACTACTGACGTTCAGTTTACCACAGGCAGGAGGTACCATGGCATCGAGCGGCTCCCGGATCCGGATGGGGCGTTCCGGTCCACCTGAACCGCCGTGATGGTACGGCCGCATTAGATCACACCTTCGTGGATGCTATACTTTTCTTTCTGATGAAGAGGTGCAGACATGCCGCAAACCTTTGAACTCGAGTTCGACGCACTGCCGCCAAGGAAACCCTTCGTCGAGGGAATCCGCCGCGCCCCGACTCGCGGGTTTCGCCTGACTCGGGCCGATACGGAAACAGCCCTCAAAAACGCCCTGAGATACGTGCCCCGACGCTTCCACGAAGAAATCGCGCCGGAGTTCATGCAGGAACTGATGACCCGCGGGCGCATCTACGGCTACCGCTTCAGGCCCGAAGGACGCATCCACGGACGTCCCATACATGAATACCCGGGCAGAACCATGGATGCCAAAGGCATGCAGGTCATGATCGACAACAACCTCGATTTCGACGTGGCCCTTTACCCCTACGAACTTGTAACATACGGCGAGACGGGGCAGGTCTGCCAGAACTGGATGCAGTACCTGCTCATCAAGAAGTATCTGTCCGAGATGGATCAGAATCAGACCCTGGTAGTTTCTTCGGGGCACCCCCTCGGCCTGTTCCCCTCGAGGCCCGAATCACCCCGGGCCATCATCACCAACGGCCTGATGGTGGGCATGTTCGACACGGCAGACCAGTTCCACCGCCTGGCCGCCATGGGGTGCGTCAACTACGGACAGATGACGGCCGGGGGTTGGATGTACATCGGGCCCCAGGGCATCGTTCACGGGACCTACATCACCTTGCTCAACGCGGGGCGACTCTACCTGGGGATCCCGGAAAGCGGCAACCTGAAGGGGCACGCATTCCTGTCGTCCGGACTCGGCGGAATGTCGGGAGCCCAGGCCAAGGCCGCCGAGATCGCCGGCGCCGTGGGCCTTATCGCGGAGGTCGACGAGAGCCGTATCAAGACGCGGCACGATCAGGGCTGGGTGAGCCTGGTCTCCGACGACCTTGCCCGGGTCGTGGACTGGATGCAGGACTACAAAGCCCGCAAGGAGGCGGTATCCATCGCCTACCACGGGAACGTCGTGGACCTCCTCGAATACATCGACCGCAAGGGCATTCCCGTGGAGCTGATCTCCGATCAGACGTCCTGCCACGCCGTCTACGAGGGCGGTTACACGCCCGCGGGCCTGCCCTACGACCGGGCCAAGGCCCTGCTGCGAGACGACTTCGGCGCATTCAAGGAGAAGGTCCACGAAAGCCTGAGGCGCCATTACGAGGCCATCAAGAGTCTGGCTGCAAAGGGCGCGCGATTTTGGGACTACGGCAACTCCTTCATGAAAGCCGTCTACGATGCGGGCGTGCCCGAGATCGCAAAGAACGGCAAAGACACCAGCGAAGGCTTCATTTGGCCTTCGTACGTGGAAGATATCATGGGTCCCATCTGCTTCGATTACGGCTACGGACCCTTCCGATGGGTGTGCCTCTCCGGCAGGGCGGAGGACCTCGAAAAGACAGACAGGGCGGCCATGTCCTGCATCGACCCAAACCGGCGCGCGCAGGACCGCGACAACTTCAACTGGATCCGCGACGCGGGGAAGAACAAGCTCGTGGTGGGCACCCAGGCCCGGATTCTGTACGCAGACGCCGGCGGCAGGGTCCAGATCGCTCTCAAGTTCAACGAAATGGTGCGGAACGGCGAGATCGGTCCGGTCATCATGGGCCGCGACCACCACGACGTACAGGGCACCGACTCACCCTTCCGTGAAACGGCGAACATCTACGACGGCTCCGCCTACACTTCGGACATGGCCCACCAGTGCTTCGCCGGGAACATCGCCAGGGGCATGACCTACGTGGTCCTCTCCAACGGGGGCGGCGTGGGCACGGGCAAGTGCTACAACGGCGGCAACGGTATCCTCCTGGACGGGTCCGAACGCATCGACAGGGTCGTATCCTCGGGCCTCGACTGGGACGTGATGGGCGGCATCGCACGCCGCGCGTGGGCACGCAATCCCAACGCCATAGAGACGGCACGGCTCTGGAACGAGCAGATGCAGGGAAAAGGTCACATCACGGAACCCCAGGTCGCCGACGACGACCTGGTTCGCAAGTCGGTCGCCGCCGCTCTCGACAACGCCTAGCTCCAAACGCGGGAAGCGGGACGGATAAATCCCTCCCGCTTCCCGAACCTCATGGCCTCAATCCGCCTCGCTTTTTTCGGGTAATCCACACAATCACGGGGGCACTGCCCGGTCCGCCCCGGAAGAGGCCCTTGCGTAGGGACGGCGCCGGGACGGACCTCCTTCGCACGGCTGCTGCGCTCAGCGGCCTGCCGAGGGACCGGCGTGGGGCGCGCGCAAGAGGCTTGGGGGGCAGATACGCGGCGCGGCTCGAGAGACGATGCCCGGACATCTTCTTCGAGACGCAACAAAGCAGGTGGCCCCCAATACCTTGCGCCCGAAGGGTTGCCCACGCCACACCCCGACTGTCGCGTAGCTGGAACTGAACGATGCACCTTCGCAACGACGTCGGCGCATCGCGGCACATTTCGACCGTGGCGCCGGCAACGCGACGTGCGCTGGCCCCTCGGCAGGCCGCTTAATGCTCCATGTTTTCGCATCTCAGCGCCTCCGCGACTCACTCCGCCGGCCCCCGAACATAGCGGCGGGTCCACATGCGCGATCACGGGGGCACTGTCCGGTCCGGTCCGGAGG
>JBJKRE010000363.1:0-3792 GCA_046704825.1 Acidobacteriota bacterium | reverse complement strand
ATGCCCCCCAGCGTGGATAAGGTTACGGACTCGATGAGGAACTGGTAGAGGATGTGGACCCGCTTGGCGCCCACGGCCATGCGGATGCCGATCTCACGGGTGCGTTCCGTCACCGAGACGAGCATGATGTTCATGATGCCGATACCGCCGACGATCAGGGTGATGCCCACGATGGCGGCTACCACGAGCGTGGAGATCGAGCTGAACTGTTTGATGCTGTTCAGGATTTCGTCCTGGGTGATGATCCTGAAGTCGCTGGTCTGTCCGAAGCGCAACCCGTGCTGGCGCCTCAGGACCGCCGTGATGCGCTCGATGGCCGCGTCCATCTTCTTGGAGTTCCGCACCTTGACCTGGATGAACAGGTTGTTGGCGGCGTCGGTCCCGTACTGCTGGATGGCGCTGGTCAGCGGTATGAAGATCTCGTCGTCCTGGTTCTGGCCGAAGGATCCCCCCTTCTTCTCGAGCACCCCCACGATCGTGTAGGTCCCCCGGCCGATCTGTATCTCGTCGCCGAGACACTGGTCCGGCAGCGAGAGCTTGTCCAGGATGTCCTGGCCGATCACGCAGACCTTGCGGCGCGAGGCAACGTCCATGGGGGCGATGAACCGTCCGAATTCGGGGAAGAAAGAATTGATTGGGGCGAACGCCTCGGTCGTACCGACGATCTGCGTCGTGTCGTGGCGCCCGTGGTAGGCGATGCTGTCCTGACGCTGCAGGATCGGACACATCTCCTTAACTTCGGGCACGTCCTCGGCGATGGCGCGGGCGTCCTCGTAGGTCAGCTTCAGCCGGCGTATGCCTTCGAGCCGGTTCTGGAACATCTCGTAGTTGGGGCGTATGAACAGGGTGTCGCCGCCCAGGGCCTCGAACTGTCCCAGGAGCGACTGGAAGACGCCCTGCATGATCGACACGACCGCCACGACGGCCAGCACGCCGATGATGATGCCCAGGGTCGTGAGGAAGGACCGCATCTTGTTGGCGCGGATCGCCCGCAGCGCGACGCGGATCAGTTCGGTCAGGCTGCCCCAGAAGCCGTACAGCCTCTCGGCACGCTGTCCGCTCATGCCTCACCCCCCTTGTGCTGGACGCCCGTCACCTCGTCACTGACGATCAGGCCGTCCCTGATGCGCACCTGCCGAGGGGCGTAGGCCGCGATGTCGGGCTCGTGCGTGTGGATGATCAGCGTGTTGCCCATGTCGTTGAGCTTCACCAGGAGGTCCATGATCTTCTCGCTTGTCTTGCTGTCGAGGTTACCCGTGGGCTCGTCGGCCAGGATGATGGAGGGCTTGTTGACCAGGGCCCGGGCCAGCGCGATCTGCTGGCGCTGGCCGCCCGAGAGCTGGTTGGGCCGGTGGTCGGCGTGACCGTCGAGGTTCAGGAATTTGAGGGACTCCATGGCGCGCCAGTGGCGCTCGGCCGGCGGCAGTTTGGCATAGATGAGCGGGAGTTCCACGTTTTCCACGGCGTTGGCTCTGGGCAGGAGGAAGAAGGTCTGAAAGACGAAGCCGATCTCCTTGTTCCTCAGCTCTGCCAGTTCGTCGGGCGACAGCGTATGGACCGGGGTCCGGTTGAGGATGTACTGCCCGGCCGTGGGCGTGTCGAGGCAGCCCAGGAGGTGCATGAGCGTGGACTTGCCCGACCCCGACGGCCCCATGATGGCCAGAAACTCCCCGCGCCTCACGGTCAGGTCCACGCCCTTCAGGGCGTGGTAGACCGTCTCGCCCATGGGGTAGTCCTTGACGAGGCCCGTGGCCTGTATGAGCACGTCTCCGTACGGGGCTCCCATGGTTAATCCACCTCGACGCTGGCGCCGCCCGAGTTCTTGTCCCCGTTGCGGCCATTCGTGTCGGCCGGCTTGGTCTTCACTCGATCGCCGGCGCGCATGGTCCTGAGCAGGCGGTAGGGACCGGTGATCACCTCGTCGCCGGCCTTGAGCCCGGAGGTGATTTCCGTGTTCAGATCGTCCGACATCCCCACCGTAATGATTTTCTTCTGCACCTTGCCCTTGTCGGCGATGAACACGAAGAAGACCTGCTGGCCGTCCTTCTCTTCGGTCCGGATGGCTCCGATGGGCACCGTGAGCACGCCCACGCGCTTCTGCGCGATGAGTTTGACCCTGGCCGTGATCCCGGGCTTTAGCTCGGAGTCCGGGTTGGTGATGGCCACCTTGACCTTGAACTGGCGGATGTTGGTCTGCGTGCCGGTGGTGCTGGCGTGGGCCGATGCGCCGATTTCGATCACCTTGCCCTTGTACTCCTTGTCGTTCAGCGCGTCGACGGTTATGACGGCGGGCTGTCCCAGCCTCAACCTCGGCAGGTCGACCTCGTCGATTTCGACCTCCGTGATGATCTGTGACAGGTCCGAAACCGTCAGGATGACCGTGCCCGAGAAGTTCATGGTGCCCATGACGGCGGTCTCGCCGACCTTCGTGTTGACGGCCGTCACCACACCGTCTATGGGGGATCGGATGGTGCACTTCGAGAGGTTGTCCTGGGCCTTTTGCAGGTAGGCCACAGACTGCGCCACCTGGGCCCGGGCCTGATCCGCCCCCAGCTTGGCCTGGTCGTAGGCGAGCCGGGCGTCGTCGTACTGCTGCGTGGAGTAGATCTTCTGGCTGTACATGTCCTGGGCGCGCTTCCAGTCCCGGGCCTTCTGCTTGAGGGTCACCTCGGCCTCCTGGTCGGCGACCTTCGAGGCGTCGAGGCTGGCTTTGGCCGAGGCCACGTCCCGCGCGTAGGTGGAAGGGTCGATCTGGACCAGCACGTCTCCCTTTTTGACCCGGTCCCCCTCCTTGAAGGGCAGGGCCGTGATTTCGCCCATGACCTGCGACGAGATGTTCACGGTGTCCTTGGCGGTTACAAGGCCGTCGGCGGTCACGGTCGGGGCCACCTCGCCCTTCTTTACTTTCTGGACCTCGACGAGGGCGCCCTTCGGGCCGGCGTTGATCACGCTGAACACGATGATGAGGGCCGCCGCGACGACGATGCCCGCGATGATCAGAACTCGTTTCTTCATGCCGTTTCCTTCCTAGAAGACCATTGCGATGCCGACGTGGAACAGCACGATGACGGCAAACAGGCCAAATACGATGGCCGCCATCTTGCCGACCTTCGCCTTCGTGAAAGCCGCCAGTCCACGCGTGTAGAGCCACAGCATCCATATCGTCAGGATGTCCAGGTCGGACAGGAGGGCGTAGAGCGGTTTGCCCAGCCTGTCTTCTCCGAGAATGGCCCCGAGATTGGTCGGCAGGGGGTTTTGCAGAGACATGTAGGTTGGATCGCGAGCAAAAATCACCACGATAAAGATCAGACTCAGCAATATGTTCGGCAATTGGGACCACGAGACCACCCGGAAGGTGTTCCCGAAACCGATCCGGTCTCCGAACGCCAGTACCACCAGCCACAGGACGAGAGCGACGATGAGGTACTTGATCGCGACAATGGCGAAGGCGGCATAGGAGCCGATCTTCATGAACTTGGCCTGCATCGCGACCACCTGGTCCATCTTGTCCTGCGGCGCCTGGGCAAAGCGAGGATTCTTGCTCAACTCGTGCCGGATGGCTTCCGGCACGTTGGCGCGCTGGGTGAAGAAGACGCCACCCAGGGTGGAGAGAATCATCAGGATGGCCAGCGGGACCACGAACCTCCACGACGGCCTTGCGGCAATCTTCCCGAACGTCTCGCCGGGTGCGGCCAGCACCCCGACCATGCCTCCCGCCACAGATACGGGTGCCGCTTTTTCGGCGGAGTCCACCGTTCCGGTCGACCCGATGTCCCCCGCAGCGAATCCGGG
>JBJKRE010000362.1:0-13601 GCA_046704825.1 Acidobacteriota bacterium | reverse complement strand
AAGGCCGGGGTGGTGAGCGTCTCGTCCGGACGACCTTCGGGTCCGTCCGGCTCTACCCGCTGCCCCGCGGACGCTACCTGGCCCTGGTGGCCAACCGGGACTCCCTGAAGGGCGTCGTGAGGAACCTGAGCATCGTCGGGGTCCTCTTCCTCATGGCGACCGTGCTCGTTTTCGCCGGCTTTACGATCTGGCTGAGCCGCGACACGGCCAGGACTCTGAGCCGGACGGCGGACTTCAACGCCAGGCTCGCGTCGGGGGACCTGACCAAGACCCCCGCGATATGGTCCGACGACGAACTGGGCGACATGGCGGACAGCCTCCGCGCCACTTTCCAGGGCCTGGCGAGGATGACCCGGGAAATCGTCGCGGCATCCTCCGACACGGACGTCCAGGTGACACGGACCCTGGACGTGGTGGGCAGCCTGCACGAGCAGGTGGCCTCCCAGTCGCGGTCCGCGGACCGGACCCGCGAGTCGGTCAAGTCCATGGAGGAGAAGATGCTCCAGGTCTCCAGGGCCATGAGCCAGGTGGCCAACTCCACGCAGGAGGTCTCCTCCACCATCCTGGAGATGCAGGCGAGCGTGGAGGAGATCGCGAGGAACGCCGACGTGCTGATAAAGTCCGTCGAGAACACCGTGTCGTCGTCCAACGAGATCACATCGAGCGCCGAAGAGGTCAAGAACGCCACCGGCAGCCTGCACACCTCGAGCCAGGAGGCCGTATCGTTCCTGACCGAGCTGGACGCCTCGCTCGAGGAGACGCGGCGCAACGCCCAGTCCCTGTCTTCGGCGGCGACGCGCGTCACGAAGGATGCCGAATCGGGCTTCACCTCCGTGGCTGCGGTGGAGCAGGAGATCATGCGGACCCGGGCCGCCAGCGAGCACAGCCGGGACACCCTCACGGACCTGATGGCGTCCATCGAACAGATCGGCCAGATCGTGGACGTCATCCAGGATGTAACGGAACAGACCAACCTGCTCTCGCTCAACGCGTCCATCATCGCCGCCGGTGCGGGCGAGTACGGCAAGTCCTTCGCAGTGGTCGCCACCCAGATCCGTGAACTCTCGGCCAGGACCGCCGCGAACGCCAAGGAGATCCGCTCGGTGATCACCCGTCTCACCGAGAGCGGCGGCGACATGGCAGCGGCCATGGACCAGACCTTCGAGGTGGTGGACGCCAGCACGGAGCTGTCCAAGCAGGCCGGAGAGGCCCTCAGGACGATCCTCGAGTCGGCGTCCACGCAGGAGGACATGAGCAAGCGCATCGCCGCGGCGACAGACGAACTGGCCCACGGCGGCCAGTCGGCCAACCGGGCCATGCACGAGATATTCGAGATGATCGAGGGCATCGCGCGCGCCACCAGCGAGCAGGCCACCTCCACGCGGTACCTCAACGAGGAGGCCGAGCGCGTCAGGGAAGTGGCCGGCCAGCTCAGGAACGCGACTGAGGAACAGGCCAAGGGTGCGCGCGTCATGAGCGAGGCCATCACGCGCATCTTGGAGGACAGCAGCCGCACCAACAAGGCCGTCCAGGACCAGACCAGCGAGACCACGTCAATCTACGACGCCATGAAGGCGGTGGCCGATGCGGCTCAGTCCATTGAAAAGGGCTTTTCGGCCCTCAACGAGGCGGCGGGGTACCTGCAGAACAGCGCCGACACCCTCAGGCGGGAAATCCAGGCGTTCAAGACATGACCGGCCGGGAGCGAAGCCGCGGCAAGGCTCCGGCCGGCTCTTAGGCAGAGTGGATGCCTCTTTTGGCGACGAAAGGCACGAGCATGAGCAGCGAGGAAAGACTGACGTACAAGGCAAGCGGCGTCGACATCGACGCCCAGGACCACGCTTTGGACGGAATCAGGAAACTGGCGAAGTCTACATTCACCCCGGGGGTCCTCTCGGAGATAGGATCCTTCGGCGGGCTCTTCGCCCTGGACCCTGAGGACAGCGAAGGACCTGTGCTCGTGGCCTCGGCCGACGGCGTCGGGACGAAGCTGAAGGTGGCCCAGCTCGCCGACCGCTACGACACGGTCGGCCAGGACCTCGTCAACCACTGCGTGAACGACATCCTCGTTCAGGGCGCCAGGCCCCTGTTCTTCCTCGACTACTTCGCCGCGGGCCGGCTGGTCCCCGACCGTCTGGTGGCCGTGGTGGACGGCCTGAGCAGGGCCTGCCGGGAAAACGGCTGCGCCCTGCTGGGCGGCGAGACGGCCGAGATGCCCGGTCTCTATGCAGGCGAGGACTTCGACCTCGCCGGGTTCATCGTGGGCGTGGTGACCCGCAGGCACCTGTTGCCCAGGCGCGTGGGCAGCGGCGACGTCCTCCTGGGCCTCCCGTCCACGGGCCTTCACACCAACGGCTACTCGCTCGTCCGCCGGCTCTTTTTCGACCAGAAGAAATTCGCGGCAGACACCCGCCTGGAGGAACTGGGCGCGACGGTTGGGGATGCGCTGCTGGCCGTCCACCGGTCGTACAGCCGGTCCGTCTGGCCCCTGGTGGAGTCGGAGGCCGGACAGCACGGGCTGGCGCAGATCACGGGCGTCGGCATCCCGGACAACCTGCCCCGTGTCCTGCCGGAGGGCGTCCAGGCCGTCATACAGACCGCGGGCTGGGACGAACCGCCCATCTTCCGGTACATACGCCGCGAGGGGAGGGTCCCCGAGGAGGACATGCGCAGGACCTTCAACATGGGCGTGGGCCTGGTGCTCTGCGTCGCGTCCGACGCCGTCGACGCGGTCTCGGAGCGCCTGCGCGCCTCGGGTGAGCGCCCCTTCGTGGTCGGAGAACTCAGGCCCGGTCCCCGCGCGGTCGTATACGGGGACTGACGAGACATTACCTGTTTTGTGGCGAAATCACGGCGGAGTCGTTTCCAGCCCGGGCCAGCGACTGCGGGAGCTAGTGTGCGCCGTTGTGCTCTCGCAAGTAGTCGGCGAGTTCGTTCCGGACCTTGGCCCGCGCCCGGTGAAGGCGCATCTTGACCACGTCCGTGTTCAGATCCAGGATCTCTGCCACGCCCCGGGTGTCGAGGCCCTCCAGGTCCCTCAGGACCAGAACCGACCGGTAGCCGTCGGGCAGGTTCAGGATGGCCGACCGCAGCTTCTCCTTGAGTTCGCCGCCCAGGATGGCCTCGTCGGGCAGGCGGTTCCAGGGCAGGGCCGTGCTCACGACCGACGGGTCGGGCAGGGCCTCGTCCAGCGCGATCTCCTCCTTCAGGAACTTGGAGTGTCGCCGCCGCATGAGACAGGCGTTGTGCGCGATCCGGTACAGCCAGCCCGTGAACGCCTCGGGTTTCTTTAGGCTGCCGATGGCCTCGAAGGTCTTGAGCAGCGTGTCCTGCACGACCTCCTTGGCGTCCTCGCGGTCGCCGCACATCCGGAACCCGAAGTTCAAAAGCCGGTTGCCGTATTCTTTCAGGAATTCGTCGTAGGCCGAGGGGTCCCTCTCCTTGAGGCGGGCGACGAGGTCGGCTGGAACATCCACGGGGAATCACCTCCAAGAGATCAAAGTATAGTCAAATAGGCGAAAAGCGGCAAGGGACGGCCGCCGGGGCGGAAAGGGGGAAATTTGGGAATTGGGATTTGGGATTTGGGATTTAACTGCGGCAGACGGGGGGCCTTCGAAGCTTCACCGATGGCCGCCCTTCGTAGCGGGCGATTCCTGTAGGCCGAATTCGGCCGCAGGGATGCGGCCGCTGCAACGGCCCGTCCTTAGCCGTACCAAAATCCCAAATCCCAAATCCCAAATAACCCAACCGAGACTATTCCTCATCGACGCCGAAGATGCGCATCCACTCGCCCACGTCCACGGCGGTGGGTTCGGGCTTCTCTCCGCCCGCGCGCGGCCGCGGCCTGCGCCGCCTCGACAGGAACTCCGATGGGGCGAAGACCTTCGCCTGCCTGTCCCGGCACCTGAGCGACAGCTCGCGGTCGGCGGTCACCACGCGGTCGCCGGGGCGGACGAGGGAGACGATGACGTCGTCCGCCGTGCGGCGGCCCGAGTAGACGACCTTGACCTTCCCCCTCAAGGACCGTGAGGTCGAGCCCGGAGGAGGCCCGTCGAACACCACGGTGGCGGGATTCGGGAGGCCCCTGGCCAGGAGTTCCTCCAGCAGTCGTTCGCGGGAATCCTCCCCTCGGGGCGGTCCCGCGAGCAGACCCAGAATGTTGTTGCCGTCGAGATACCAGGTCATGGAACCGACCGATTGAGGCCCCTCAGCGCGGACGCGGAGCCACGCGGGGGCTTGCGTTCTGGAGGAAAAAAGGCGGCATGGCCTTGAGCGCCTGCTCGGCCTCCGCCCGGGTCTTGTACAGGCCCCAGAGGACCCTGAAGCACGCCCGCCCGTGCAGATCGTAGGGGAGGATCATGTAGCGGTGGTCTCCTCCCGACTCGGCGAAGTCCTTCTGGATGGTTTCGGGCTGGCACGCGACCTCCACGTCTATGGCGAACCGGTCGCTGCTCGCCGCGACCGCGGACTGGAACGCCAGGGCGGCCTCCTTGTAGCGACCCTGAACCAGGAGCATGCGACCCTGGTCCCCCGGGTTCTTCGACGCGGGTTCGGCGCTTGGAGGCGAGGTCCTGCCGGGCTTCGGAGCCTGCGCGGTCCCGGTTGGCGCCGGAGTGTCGGCGGGGGCTGCGGCAGGGGGCTTGACCGTCCGGGATCCGGGCGTTTCATCCGCCGCCTCTGAAGGCGCCGCCTTGGGCGGCTCCCCCGGGGGCTTTGCGCGCGCAGCCTTGGACGCCATCCGCATACGTGCGGGCCGGCCCGTCTCCATAGGGACGTAGGGCGTCTCTCTCAGGAAGAAATACCACACTGCGGCACCGGCGCACGCCACGACGACGAACGCCGCCACCAGGATCAGGATCCAGCGCCGGGACCCGCCCTCGTGGACCGTCTCCTCCCCCTCGTCCGCCAGGTCGCGGGATTCGCCGGCCCCGGCCTTCTTGTCCTCGTCCGGAAAGATGAGATCCGGGAAGAGGCTGCCCGAAGCCGGCTTCGTCTTGGGCCCGCCCGGGTCGTGATCGAGTTCTTCGACCGGAGATTCTTCTGGGAAGGAGAGCGAGGCGCCCTCCTCGCCATCGGAGGCGAACGGTAGCCCGCCGGGACCGGCGCCGGAGGCGACAGGCGCCTTTGGGTTCGGGAGCTCCGGGGCGTCCTGCGTCCCGGCCTCGTCCAGGAAGCCGATCTCCACCTTCTCGCGGGTGTGCCGCGACGGAGGCGTGGGCGCCATCACCTGCTTCAGGTGCACCAGCCCGAGCTGGGAGAGGCCGATGAGGAAACGGGCCCCGGTGAAGAGGTCAGCGGCCGTTGCCTCGCAGATCTGCCGGGCGTTCTTGCGGCCGTCCACGTGTTCCACGAGGGCGGACTCCTGCTCCGAAAGGGTCACGGCCGAAAGCACGTCCTTCTCGGCCTGTGAGATGGTCAGCGGCGCCTCGAGCTGTCCCAGCGAGGAGGCCGCCCATTCGCGGTCTTCGACGGCGAGCGCCGTGTCGATGATGAAGCGCGGCGTGGAAACCGGCAGCTTGGCAAGGTTCTGGGGCAGGACGCCGGCCTTGAAAACGGCCCGTCCGGCGGCCCAGTTGGCGGTCGAGACGGCGACCTTGCGCATCTGGTCGATGAGGGCTTCCAACAGGTCGCTCGATGCAAGGAAACCCATCTCAACGAGGGTCCGGCCGATGGTCCGGCCTTCCTTCTTCTCCATGGCGATGGCCAGCTGGTCGGCCGTCAGTTTGCCCTTCTGAACGAGAATCTCGGTGAACTTGTCCTCCGACGCGTTGGATGCGGCGAATATGAGCTGTCCGTCCTGGGCGTAGAGGAACTTGCTGACGTCGTCCCGCTGGAGCACCAGGGTGCCCGTTTCTCTGTTTCTGTAGATTTCGCCGAGGATGACGACGAGTTCGCCTTTCTTGAGCGACCGAGTGCCGAGGGCCATAGTCACCTCCCCGCTTGAATTATCTTGCACCGCCTTCGCGGGTGTCAAGGAAGGCGGCCCTCCGGAAGGCCGGCGGACGGAAGTGACCGGGTGATCTGGCGATCCAGTGATCGAGGCGGACGGAGTCCTTCCGAGAAGGGCGGTCCGCGGTCAGCGGTCGGCCGTCGTCTTCGAATCCGAAACCCCAGATTACCACCCCCCCTATCCCAGCACGAGGGGCACCATGATGAGGACGCCGGCGGGCACGAGTATGGAGGCGGCCACGTCCAGGAGGAAGCCGATCTTCACCATCTGGGTGATGCGCACGCAGCCGGATCCGTACACGATGGCGTTGGGGGGCGTGGCCACGGGCAGCATGAAGGCCATGCTGCACCCTATGGCACACCCGATGGCGGGCTCCAGCGGGCTGACGCCAGCCGCCCCGGCCGCGGCGATGGCGAGGGGCACCAGCATGGTGGCGGTGGCGGTGTTGGAGGTCACTTCCGTGAACCAGATGGCGAAGACGGTGAAGAGGATGGTCAACGAGACGGCGCTGTGGGCTCCGGTCACAGACGTGAGGCCGCGCCCCATGGCCGATGCCAGGCCGGTCTTGAACATGGCCTGCCCCAGCGACAGGCCGCCGCCGAACAGGAGGAGCGTGCCCCAGTCGATGCGGACGGCCTGATTCCACGTCATGGTGAACTCTCGCTTCTTCCAGTCGACGGGCAGCACGAAGAGGAGCGACGCCGCCAGCACGGCCACCGCGCTCTCGGGCAGGAGGTCCTTCAGCAGTTTGTAGAAGGGGGCGTCCACGCCCGCCGCGACGGCCACCACGCCCGGCATGACCCACAGGAACACGGCGATCAGGAAGGCGGCGATGACGTTCCGCTCGCCTGGATTCCAGGGCCCAAGCTTCCGCCGCTCGCGTGCGATGAAGTCCTCGCTCCCCTTGATCTGTCTCACCTCGGGAGGCAGCGTCACGCGGATGATTACGAGCGCCACCGCCAGCATGACGGCCGTGATGGGCAGGGCCACCAGCATCCACTGGAAGAAGGGCACCCGCACGTGCGCGAGAGAATCCAGAAAGCCCGTGGCGATCAGGTTCGGGGGCGTGCCCACCGGCGTGGCGACACCGCCTATGGAGGAAGCGTAGGCGCACACGAGCATGAGCGCGGCGCCGTAGCGGAGACGGGTGAGGTCCACGCCCTCGCCGTCTTTCTTGGACAGAAGGCTAGACAGGGCGGTCAGGACGCCCACGGCGATGGGGTAGAGCATGGCGGTCGTGGCGCTGTTCGAGAGCCACATGGACAGGCCCGCCGCCAGCACACCGAAGCCCACGGCGATGCGCGTGGAGGACGAGCCCACGGATTTCATGCTCAGGATGCCGAAGGCGATCCGCCTGTCCAGGCCGTGGATGGACATGGCCTCGGCGAGGATGAAGGACCCCATGAACAGGAATATGATCGGGTTGCCGAAGGGCGCGAAGAGCGCCTTCACCCCCCCGACCCCCATGATGACGGCCAGGGTCGGTCCCAGTACGGCGGTCACCGGGATCGGCACTGCCTCGGTGACCCACCACACCAGGACCCAGGCCACCACCGCGGCCAGCCGTGCCGCCTGGACGGACAGGCCGTGGAAGGGAATCAACAGCGTGACCACGAACGCCAGGGGCCCCGCAAAGAGCCCCACGATGCGGCGTCGCGCCTCGAAGCGTATCTCCGAGGGCGAAAGCCGTCCCATGACCTCCGAGAGATCCCCATAACGGAGCCGTTCACCCATCCCGTCCTCCCCTCTCTGCCTGGCGTGTTCCCCCGTCTGGCGGCCCGACGGCCGCCGTACCGCTGTAACGCTTACGCACAGGATAGCACAGGGGAGATGGGCGTTTCGGATTTGAAGACCGCAGCCGACCGTCGTCCGCCGACGACCGATCGCGGACCGCCCTTCTCGGAAGGACTCCGTCCGCCTCGATCACTTGATCCCTTAATCACTCGATTACCGCGCCGCGAGACGCGCAGTCACTGGATCACTGCCTCCTTTCCGTCCTATCCTGACCGTCAGGAGGTGCTGCCGTGGCCAGTCAGGAACACTATCGCAAGCTCGAGCGAATGTATGCGTCCGCACCGCTCAACGACTACTATCGCCCCTCTATGACCGTGGGGGAAGGCGAGTCGGAGATCGTCATCGACGTGGGACCGCACCTGTTCCACGCGGCCCACGCCGTCCACGGGTCGGTCTACTTCAAGATGCTGGACGACGCGGCCTTCTTCGCCGTGAACTCCCTGGTGGAAGACGTTTTCGTGCTGACCGTCACCTTCAACGTGACCCTCACGCGCCCAGTAAAAGACGGGCAGATGCGCTCCAGGGGGCGGGTCGTCCACCGGTCCCGGCGCCTCTTCGTCGCCGAATCGGAGGTCCTGGACGCGCGCGGCCGGACCGTCGCCCGCGGCAGCGGCACCTTCATGAAGAGCACCCGCGCGCTCACGCCCGACATCGGCTACCGGTGAGGGGGGAGTCATTTGGGAATTGGGATTTGGGATTGCGGATTTGACAGGCGGCGAGGGACGAGCCGCTGTAGCGGCCGGCGGAAGCCGGCCGACTTCAAAGGCCCCCCGTCTGCCGCGGTCAATCCCAATTCCCAATTCCGGAATCCCAAATTACCCTCCCCTCCCGTTCTTGCCGCTTAAAAGTCAGGGTGTTAGATTAACGGCGAGGGAAAGAGCATGCAGGACAAAGTGCAGTTCGAAACGGCCAGGAAGTCGCCCGACGTGGACTCGAGGCAGGTCCGCAGCGCGGCGGAGGACAAAACCGTCATCCAGGAGGTGGACAAGGCCCTGGCGGACGCGGTGGCCGCGGGTGCCAGCGAGGTCCACTTCGAGCCCAGGCCTGACGGGCTCAGCATCCGCATGAGGGTGCAGGGCTCCATGTCCACCATCAAGGACGTGGCGGACAGGATGAAGGCCAACGTCATCAACCGGCTCAAGGTCCTGTCGGGGATGGACATCACCAAGAGCCGAATCCCCCAGACGGGTTTCTTCAAGCTCACCGTGGGGGACAGGAAGATCGAGCTCTACGTCTACGTCATGCCCTCCCTCTACGGCGAGTCCCTGACGGTCAAAGTGCAGTACAAGCAGAGCGCCACCCTGCACCTCGACCAGCTCGGCATGAGCCCGTCGGCGCTCTCGGCGTACAGGAAGGCCCTGGGGCGGGCGTCAGGCCTCTACCTCGTCACCGGGCCGCCCGGGTCCGGCAAGCGCACCACCATCTACGCCTCCATCCTCGAGGTCCTCAATCCCGACATGCTTGCCATGGGCTTCGATCCCGTCATCAAGTACGAGATCCCCGGCATGGTCCAGGGCAAGCCCGAGGACCGCAGCGAATACACCTTCGCCGAGGGCATCCGGGCCCTGATCCAGCAGGAGCCGGACGTGGCCTACATCGGGGACATCCTCAACGAGCAGGAGGCCCGCGCCACCATCCAGGGGGCCTTCGCCAAGCGCCGGGTCTTCGCGAGGATGACGGCCAACGACTCCATTAACGCCATCCAGAACCTCATCGACATGGGCACCCAGCCCTTCCTGGTGGCCGCGTCCCTGGCGGCCGTCCTCAACCAGAGGCTGATCCCCAGGCTGTGCACGGCCTGCCGCGATCCCTACCCCGCCGACGAGGCCATCCAGAAGGAACTGGGCCTGAAGCTCCCCGAGAACGCGCGCTTCTACAAGGCGGGCGGGTGCGAGGCGTGCGGCAATACGGGCTACTCGGGGGTTGTTGGACTATTCGAACTGTTCCTCCCGAGCGAGGAACTCAACAAGATGATCGTGGCCAAGGAGCCGGTCCAGGCCCTCCGTCAGAGGGCCATTCGAGAGGGGATGAGCTTTCTCAAGGTGGACGGGGTCCTCAAGGCGATGGCGGGGTTCTGCACCCTGGAGGAAGTGCTGAATGCGCTCTAGCGCAGTGCCAAGGGGGAACGATATGGGCCAGAAGGTCGTGCTCAGGATGAAGGACGGTACCATGAAGAAGTGCACCACGTACACGCACTTCTCAGCGGCCTACCGGCACATCAAGGTGGTAACCGTGACCGGAGAGGTGGAGACGGTGGACATGGCCGACGTCAAGGCCATCTTCTTCGTGAAGGCCTTCGACGGGGATCCGGGTTACAAGGCGGGCCACGACTTCACGGAGGGCTCGCCCAGGGCCGGAAAGGTGGTCCGCGTGACCTTCGGGGACGGCGAGACCATCCGCGGCCGCGTGCTCAACATGGCCCAGGAGCGCCGGGGATTCTTTCTCTTCCCGGCCGATCCCCGGGACAACAACGAGAAGGTGTACGTCGTCCGCGCGCCGGACGCCCGAGTAGAGGTGGAATCTTGAAGGAAACGCTGTCGGACCTCAGGACCAGGCTGTCCCAGAGCATGGGCTTCGCCCTGACCCGTCCCGCGGGCCGGGAGGAGGAGCAGAGCGAGTTCGAGCGGTCCCTCTCGACCGTGTCGGAAGCGCTCCACGCCGTGTCGCTCATCGGCCTGGCGCTGCTCGGCCACAAGAACAACTACGACAGGGAACTGGCCGAGGCGGCCGTGGAAGCGCTCACCGACCCCTCCCTGGAGAGCCACATCCGATTCCAGACCCTCCTGTTCCCGTCGAACCGGGACATGTTCGGCCAGGTCTTCCCCGTGCAGTACGTGACCAAGGATCTTCTGCCGCTCTACCTCCGGAAGTACCTGCAGGTCCTGGAGGAACTGGGCCGCCTCGCGCCGCCCGCCGCGGACGAACCTGCGGGGGCGGACCACGAGCGTGTGCTGAGCGACGCCTTCACCTTCCTGCTGAACAACTGGACCGGGTCGCTCGCGATCCTGCGGCCCTCTTCGAACGTGCCCGAAGGGCCCGCGGTCGAGGTGGTGGCGGGGCCCGTGTCCGCCCAGGGCAAGATCCGCGGCCTGTCTCACCAGATCAAGCCCGGCCTGTACCTGCTGTCGGAAAACCACCCGCCCCTGCCGCTCCACCCCTTCTTCTTCGTGGAGGACGATCAGGCGTACCTGTTCCGCATGCTCACCTCGGACGGCGTCTTCTACCGGGCCCTCACGCGCGAGGGGTATTCCCTGCTCTTCCACCCGCCCCTGCTCATGGACCTGGGGGACTTCCTCTTCCGGTCCGGCGCCTTCGAGAAGGCCTTGCACCTGTACAAACTCATCGAAAACGAGAACCGCGAGGCCTTCATCATGGCCTCCGCCCTGAACCACTGCCTGAACGCCCGGGCGCTCTCCGAACGGGGCGAGGTGACGCGGGCGACGGCCGAGTGGGAGCTGGCCCTGGCGGTCAGGCCCGACGCCCCCGTGCTCTACCACTGCGTGGCGGACGACTACCTCACGGCCGCGCGCTACAGCCAGGCCGCCGGTGCCCTGAGCCGCCTTCTGGAGCGCTTCCCCGTCAGCGACCAGGGCTACGTGGCCCTGGGCGACGTGTACACGGCCAAGGGGGACCTGGGCCGCGCCCAGAGGGCCTACGAAAAGGCCCACATCCTCAACCCCACCAACAAGCAGGCGGGCGAGAAGAAGCGGCAGGCCCGCGAGCGCCTCGAGGTCAAGGCGCCCCCGGAGACCCCCAAGTCCGAGATCCTGCCGGACGACATCCTGACCAACCTCACCCAGAAGGTCCGCCTCAAGCCCAGGGGGCCGCTGGTGGGCCGGGCGTCGGTCCTGAACCAGCTCATGGAGATCCTCTCCTGCAAGGACAAGCACAACGCCCTGCTCATCGGCGAGGCGGGCGTGGGCAAGACGGCCCTCGTGGAAGAGCTGGCCTTGAGGGTGCAGGAGCGCGGCGCGCCCGAGGTGCTCCAAGGCCGCAACGTCAGCGTGCTGAACCTGGCCGCGCTCATCTCCGGCGCGCGCTACCGGGGCCAGTTCGAGGAGCGCGTACTCGCCACCATCCGAAAGGTCAAAGAACGCGGCGACGTGCTCCTCATCGAGAACCTGCACCAGCTCGTCTCGGCCGGCACCTCGCGGGGCGGTTCCCTCGACTCGGCGAGCCTCATCAAGCCCGCCCTCATGAACGGGGACATCCAGGTCATCGGCACCACGGACGACGAGTCCTACGCCAACATCCTCGAGAAAGACCCGTCCTTCCTCAAGCTCTTCCACCTGCTGAGGCTCGAGGAGCTGTCCATCGACCAGGTCCAGGAGGTCGTCAAGACGCGCATCCCGCTCTACGAGGACTTCCACGGTGCCCGCTTTCCCGAGGGCCTCATCGAGAACAGCATCGAGATGGTCCGCCTGTCCATCGCGCGCCGGGCCCTGCCCGAGAGCGTGCTGGACGTCATGGACCGGACGGCGGCCCGGGTCGCCCTGCAGATGGCCCGGGGCGAGCGCCCCGACACGACGGTCACGCGCCGGGACGTGCTGGAGACGCTCTCCGAGATGTCCGGCGTGGCCTACGAGCGCCTGGCCCTGCTCGACCGCGATCACCTGGCCAGGATGGAGGAACTCCTCTCCGGGCAGGTGGTGGGGCAGGACGACGCCATCCACCGCGTCAGCCGCCTCATCCGCACGGCCAAGCTCGGCATGGACCTCAACGTCCACCGGCCCGACGGCGTCTTCCTCTTCGTCGGCCCCACGGGCGTGGGCAAGACCGAGCTGGCGCGCTGCATCGCCAAGCTGCTCTTCGGCGACGAGGAGAAGCTCATCCGCATCGACATGAGCGAGTACATGGAGCGCATCAGCACCTCCAGGCTCATCGGCACGGCGCCCGGCTATGTGGGGTACTACGACCAGAACCAGCTCACCGACCAGGTCCGCAAGAACCCCTACAGCGTCATCCTCTTCGACGAGGTGGAGAAGGCGGACCCGCAGGTGCTCAACCTCTTCCTGCAGATCTTCGACGCCGGGCGGCTCACCGACGGCAAGGGCCGCACCGTGCGCTTCCACCACGCCACCATCATCATGACCAGCAACGTGGGGACCCAGCTCTTCTCCAGGGCCCGCGTGGGCTACGGCGAGAACGAGGGCCGCACGGCCTCCGACGAGATCATGAAGGAGGTCCGCGCCCAGTTCACGCCCGAGTTTTTGAACCGCGTGGACGAGGTCGTCATCTTCAAGGGTCTCACGCCCGAGTCCCTCGGCCGCATCGTGGACCTCCAGCTCGCCGACCTCAGGCACAGGCTCCAGCACCAGGGCAAGGCGCTCGTCCTCGAGCCGGGTGCCCGCCACATCCTCGCCGAACTCGGCTACTCCTTCGAGTACGGAGCCCGCAACCTGGGCCGGACCTTGAGGCGCGAGGTCTCCGAGCCCATGGCCCAGCTCGCCCTCACCCCCGACTGGGAGAAGGCCCGCGCCGTCCGCGTCATCGCCCGGGACGGCCGCATCGAACTCGAACTCCTCGCCGGCGACCGCGTCGCCACCGAGCTCCCCCTCTCCGAGATGGAATCCCACGAAGAGGAGTGAGTCAAAAGAGGCTGCGCCTCTTTTGACGTGATCGAGTGATCCAGTGATCAAGTGATCGAGGCGGGGGCAGGCCTTCGAAGGGGCCAAAGGCTAAGGGCTATGTTCTAAAGGCTAAATAAATACTTGATACGGCGGGGGGCGGTTCTTCGAGGGCTTCTCTCTTGCCGTAGTTGTGTTTTCTCTTTAGCCCTTCGGCCTTAGCGCTTAGCCCCTGAAAGACAGCATCCCATCTTTTCCTTTTCTCACCGCCTCACCGTCTCACTGTTTGT
>JBJKRE010000361.1:0-8008 GCA_046704825.1 Acidobacteriota bacterium | reverse complement strand
GGGACTTCGACGACTCCCTTTAGATGGGGGGAGCGGCGCAACGGCTCTGGAGGAGGATCTTCACCAGCTCCCGGGAGGTGCGGCTCGCGGCGTCGAGGTGTACCGTGCGGAGATCTTCGAGCTCTCCTCTTGCCAGAAGCAAAACCGAGGTCACCTCCTCGTCGGCCCCCACGCACAGGGGGGCGGCCACCACCAGGTCCGGCTGCCGGACCAGTTCGATGGAGGGGATCAGCCCCACGTCGCACGCTCCCTCAGCGAGCCGGCGCGCGCACGCAGATGGGATGTCGTATGACACCTCCCAGCCGTCCGGATGCTTTCCGTGCTTCAGTCCCCAGTAGAGGGGCGCGGCGTTGAGGAACTCGACCACCGAAACCCTCACTGCGTGGCCCTCCCCATGATGCACCGCCAGAGGAAGTAGAGCGCGTAGTTGGCGCTCAGCTCCATGAACGACACGCGGTCCAGGGGGAAGACGAACTTCGACGCCCACTCCCCTTCCGGCGTGCCGGCGGCCACCCACACCGTGCCTACGGGTTTCTCCTCGGTGCCTCCGGCCGGACCGGCGATGCCCGTGGTGGCGACGGCGCACGCCGCGCCGAACCGGGCCCGGGCCCCGCGCACCATGGCGCGGGCCGTTTCCTCGCTGACCGCGCCGCAACGCTCCAGCACGCCCGCCGACACGCCCAGTACGGTACGCTTGGCACCGTTGTCGTAGGCCGTAATTCCGCCCATGAAGTAGCGGGAGGCCCCCGGCACGGACACGACTTTCTGGCTCACGAACCCGGCGGTGCAAGACTCAGCCGTCGCCAGCGTCCAGTCTTTCTCGAGCAGGGCCTCGCCGAGCCGCTCCGGGAGCTCTACGCCCTCCAGGCTCACCAGGTGATCTCCGTACCCTTCGGCGAGGGCGCTGCGCACCGCGGCTTCCAGGTCGTCGAGCGGACCCGCGGGGGGCGAGGTCAGCGTGAAGGTTATGCGCAGGATGCCCAGTGCGGGCAGGATAGACACGTCCACGCCCGGCCGGCCGTACCACGGGGCCAGGACCCGCTCGGCGCTCGACTCGGGCAGGCCCGCCACGACGGCGCGCACCACTGCCGTCTTCGGCTGGTCCGTATACTTCTCAGACAGGCGGCCGATGATGACGTTGTCCAGGATGTCGCGGAACTCCTTGGGGATGCCGGGCAGGAGAATGAGGTCTTTCCCGCCCTTCTTAAGCCAGCAGCCGCAGGCCAGCCCCTTCCCGTTGGGCAGGGGTTCGCCGCCATCCACGACCAGGGCCTGGCGGCGCATGTTCTCGCCGAGAGGGCGGCCGCGGAAAGACATCCGGCGCTCGAGCTCGGCGACCCAGTCGGCGTCCTCGTGTATGCCCACGCAGAAGTACCGGGCCGCGGCGTCGCGCGTCAGGTCATCGCCCGTGGGTCCGAGCCCTCCGGACGTTACGACCACGTCGCACAGTTCCAGGGCCGTTTCCATGGCGGAGGCCACGGCCTCCACGCGATCCTCGACCCTCGCCAGGAAGACCAGCGGGATACCGAGTTCGCCGAACTTCAGGCGCGCGTGCGGGCCGTTGGCATCCGGGCGGGACGGGTCCACCATCTCCGATCCGATAATGAGGAGTCCAGCTGTCGCCATGTCTTAACCCTCAGGAAAAAGCTTCGCGCTCAGGCCGGTTCCCCGGCGCCCGCCGCATCCGGTTGGTCGACGTAGTCCGCATGGCCGTGGCTCCGGAGGAGGTCGGCGATGGCGGCCATGGCCCGCCGTCCGATCTCGTCCGGATCGAGCCCGGCGAGGTCTTCGAGAGGTTCGCCCACGTAGAGCGTCACCCGTCCCGGTCTAGGGAAACGCCTGCCCACCGGGTAGACTTCCCGGGTTCCCGCGATGGCCACGGGAACAACCGGGACCCCGCCCCGCGTCGCCAGTACGCCGAGTCCCGGCTGCGGCGGGAGGAGGCGCCCCGTGCTGGATCGCTGTCCTTCGGGGAAGATGGCCACGGCCCTGCCCTGCTTGAGCAGCTTGAGCGCCTTGCGGATTGGGGCCAGCTTGAAGGCCGCCCCGGCCTTCACCGGGATGACGTCCATCAGCCTCGAAAAGGCGTGGACGAGGGGCTTTTCGAACTGGTCCTCGGCCATGATGAACCAGAGCCTTCGCCTCAGGAAGGCGCCCAGGATCAGCGGGTCGACGAAGGAAAAATGATTGGCTGCGAGGAGGAAGCCGCCCTCGCCCGGTATGTTTTTTCCGTTTTGGACTCCGACGCGGAAATAGAAAAGGGCCAGTGCGCCGAATACGACCTTCGCAAAGAGGTAGGAGATTTTTTTTGTGATCCTGCGCATTCGTTCCATCCACGAAAGACCGTCGCCTCGGCCTTGTAGACTAAACCACTCGGCCCGAAGGCACAAGTGGGACGGGGGAGGCATTTCGGATTTGGGATTTTGGATTTGGAATTTGGAAACGGCAGACGGCAGGCCTTCGGAGCGGCTTACCGGTCGATTCTCGCACGGACCGCTACGAGCGCCTTGCGACAGGGAGAAGAACAGCACCTCGACCCAGAACCCGGAACCAGCTTTTCTGACCGCTCCACTACCTCACGGCGAGATCCCGTCTCCTCTCCCTCACTCCCGTCCTCCCCGTTCCTTCCCGTTTCGAAGGCCCTTCCCGGGTTGTTTCTAAAATCCGAAATCCCAAATCCCGAGTCACAACGTCCCCCACCATTCCTTTCCAAACATCGCGTATTGCGTCTACAATGCTCCGGGAGGGGCCATGTGCGGCATATGCGGCGAACTACGGTACGGCGATCCGGCGCTCGTGAACCCCGAGAGGGTGCGCGCCATGGCCGGCAGGCTGTCTCACCGCGGCCCCGACGGCGAGGGTCTCTGGCACGAACCCGGCATCGCACTCGGGCACCGCAGGCTGTCCATCATCGACCTGAGCGATGCGGCGGCCCAGCCCATGGCCACGCCCGACGGCCGCTACGTCATCGCGTACAACGGCGAGATCTACAATTACATGGAGGTCCGGCGAGAGCTGGAGGCCGTGGGCGAGAGCTTCTCGACGCGGTCGGACACGGAGGTCCTCCTGCGGGCGTTCGCCCGGTGGGGACTGGACGCCCTGCCCAGACTCAACGGCATGTGGGCCTTCGCCATCTGGGACAGGCGGGACAGGCGCCTCACGCTCTGCCGGGACCGCGTCGGCGTGAAGCCCCTCTACTGGTCCCGCGTACCGGGCGGCGTGGTCTTTGCCTCGGAGATCCCGCCGATCCTGATGCACCCGGAGGTGAGCCGCGACATCCACCCGCGCGCGCTGGCCGAACAGGTGGCGTGCCGCTACGTCCTGTCGCCCCGTACGTTGCTGAAGTCCATCCAGAAGCTGCCGCCGGGGCACGCGTGCACGGTCACCGAGGAGGGCGCTCGGATCGCCCCCTACTGGACCCTGCCCCTGGGCGAGAGGGTCGAAAACATCGGCGAGCGCGAAGCCCTCGATCGCTTTTCGGAACTGTTCGATGCCTCGGTCAACCGCAGGCTCGTGTCGGACGTCCCGGTGGGTCTGCTCCTGTCCGGCGGCGTCGACTCCTCGGCCCTGGCCGCCGCCCTCAGGCGCTCGGGGCACGAACGCATGGCCACCTTCACCGTGGCCTTCGAGGGCGGAGGGCCCTACGACGAACGGCCATACGCCCGCACCGTCGCCGAGCGCTTCGGGACGGACCACCACGAGACGGTCATCACGCCGGAGGTCTTCGCCGGCTCGCTCGAAACGGTGCTCGCCCATCAGGACGATCCGGTGGCCGACATGGCCGTCCTGCCGCTCTATCACGTGTGCGGTCTGGCCCGCGACCACGTGAAGGTCCTCCTGACCGGCCAGGGGGCGGACGAACTCCTGGGCGGCTACCACCTGGACAGGGTCATGCGGCAGATCCGCGCCATCGTACGCCTGAGGGGCGTGCCGGGCGCCAGGAGGCTGGCCGAGTCCATCGGCCGCCGCAGCGCCAGGCGCGCCTACCTGCTCAACTGGGACGAGATCCGCCACGCCGTGCCCGGCCAGCTTCCGGGCAAGATCCGCTACGACCTGACGCTGCCGCTGCGGGCCGGCGAGATGGACGCCCTGATCAAGGACTGCATGCCGCCTCCATACGACCGCACCCTCGACGCCTTCTACACCGAGATCCCGAGCCACCGCGGGCCGCTGGACGCCATCCTCGGGACCCTCATGAAGAGCTGGCTACCCGACAACCTGCTCAACCACGGCGACCGCATGTCCATGGCCCACGGCCTGGAGCTGCGCGAACCCTTCCTGGACCCCCACCTCATGAACTTCTGCTTCCACGCTCCCCAGAGGCTCAAGGTGTCCGGCGGCGAAACCAAGCGCCTGCTCAAGCGGTATGCGGTCCAGGCAGGCGTCCCGAGGCAGGTGGCCTACCGCAGGAAGCGGGGCTTCCCGGTGCCTTGGAACGACTGGATCCGCGGCCCGTTGAAGGACTTCGTCCGCGAGACGCTGGCGGGCGCGGGCTGGATGGACGCGTTCTTCCACCGCGACGGCATCGACGCCGCCTTCGACGCCCACCAGGCGGGGCAGGACAAGGGGTTGCTGTTGTGGAACCTGACCGTCCTCGCCCACTGGGGCCAGAGCATCGCACGAAGTTAAGTGATCAAGTGAACAGTGATCGAGTGATCAAGATGGGCCACCCCGCCTGATCTGCCTGCCCCCGCATACAGGGCGGTCGCCCAGGCCGGCGCGTCTGACGAGAAGCGCTGCAGGACGTTCTATCCCGATTCCGATACCGATTTCGATGGGGAGGCGGGGGCGCACGAAAAAGGGGAGCCCTGGGGCTCCCCTTCGTACGTTCCATAAGAAGAACCGTCAGGCCGACTTGGTCTTGAAGTCCTTGCCGACCCAGCCCTTGGCCAGGACCAGCATGATGGTGGAGGTCATGGCGATGCACGCGAAGATCAGCCACATGGTCGTGGTGTGGTGGGGACCATGCTCGGGGCAGTACCGCATGAGGAACCAGCCGGCGTAGAGCCCGGCCACGACCTTCGTAAGGAACCAGGGGAACTGCGCCACGCCCATGTAGGCACCCGTGCGACCCTTGGGGGCGATCTCGGCTGCGTACTGGAGGAAGCGCGGCTGCCACATGGCCTCGCCCACGGACATGATGGTGATGTAGACGACCAGCAGGATGAGGCTCGGTTTGATGCCCAGCAGGAAGGCGGGGGCCGCCATGACGAAGGTCCCGGCGATCATCATGTTGTAGACCTTCCGCTTCCTCGTCAGGGCTGCGATGGCCGGCGTCAGGACGAAGATCAGGATGGGGTTGATGGCGTTGACGAAGAACTCCATGTAGTGCCGGCCGATGGCGCCCATGGCCCGGTCCACGTACTGGGGCAGGACCAGGTAGTTGTAGGCGAAGAGCGTCTGGACGGGCATGAGACAGAAGATGAAGAAGGCGAACTTGCCGTCCGCCAGCGGGTGGTTCTTGATCCAGTACCAGAGCCTGCTCGAAACCGGCTTGCCCGCCAGCTCCGCCTTTTCGCGGGCGGCCTTGTCGAGCTGTTCCTGGTCCCGGTCCGCGTTTTCCTTTTCGTGGATCTTCCGGTATTCGGCGACGGTTTCGAGGGCTTTCTTCTGGACCTTTTTGGTGAGGATGACCATGACAACGACCAGGCTCAGTGCCGTCAGTCCGACGTACGTCCAGAAGACGCCGGGGATGCCGAAGTGGTGCCGTATGGGCGGGGAGATGAAGCCCGGCATGGCCGCGCCGGCGTTCATGACGGCGTAGAGCATGGCGTAACCCATGGCCGAGGTCCGCTCGTCGCAGAACTCGCGGACGGCGGTGTAGGACGCCGGCTGGTAGAGGCCGTAGCCCAGGATGACGCCGAACAGGCCCAGGAGGCAGGCGTAGAAGAGCGGCGACCCCATGCCCTGGTTCAGGGGGAAGAGGCCCACGCTCCCCACCATGATGAAGCGCCCGACGAACATGAGCACGAAGGATGCGATCAGGGCCTTCCGGACGCCGATCTTGTCGGCCACGCCGCCGAAGAAGAGCATGGACAGCGTAATGCCCGCCGTCAGAACGCTCACCATCCAGTCGGCGTGCAGGTCGTTGAGCCCCACGAAGTTGTTGAAGAAGATGGCCAGCAGGGTGAGCCATCCGAAGTACACGATGCCTTCGATGAAGTACGGCAGGTTCACACCCCACAGGGCACGGGGCGCGTGGATGAGATCGATGAAGGGCTGGGTGACCTCTTTCAGTGGAGAGACGGGGGCCTCTTCCTGACCGGCGTTCGTGGGTTCGTCGCTCACGCTGTCCTCCTCATGCGGATCGTTCTGTCCAGGGCTTGCCGACGGGCGCATCCCCTTGCCCGTCAGCGCTCAACTCTACCACGAGTGGCAAGGGCGCGCCACGGACGCGAATCGGCGCCGTGGATTTCGCAACGAGACAACGAGGCGGGGAGAGCGGACTATTTGGGATTGTGGTACTGCTTCTTCTTTGAAGCGCGCGGGCACCCTGTAGCGGCCGATGCTTGGCGAGCAAAGGCCGCCACGAAGGACGACAGGCGGAGATTTTTCGAAGGCGCTCCCCAGGCAGTTTCACCTTTACCCTTTACCCCTTGCCCCTCCACCGCGCCGAAGACGCTCGCCGGACTCAGCCAATTTCCCATTCAATTTCTTGCCCCGGCAAGGGTGGAATACCGGGCAGCCGGCGCGGGTTCCGGATACCAGGAGATCGACGATTCGCGGGGAAGGCAGAGCGCCGGACGGACCGGCGGACGGACCACGAGTCGGCTGATGGATACAAAGAGGGAGCGTAACCATGTGGAAGAAAACCCGAACGGGCACCGCGGCGCTGGTGACGGCAGCCGCGTTAGGCCTGATGATCGCAGCGCACACCGCGTCGGCGGCAAACGGAACGCAAGGAGGCAAGAAGACAATGTCGAACGACATCTACGGATATACCATGAAGCTCAACGACGGCAGCGAGAAGTCCCTGGCCGACTACGAAGGCAAGGTCCTGCTCATCGTCAACACGGCCTCGGAGTGCGGCTTCACGCCGCAGTACAAGGGGCTGGAGGCCCTGTACCGGAAGTTCAGGGACAGAGGGTTTGAGGTGCTCGCCTTCCCGGCCAACAACTTCGGCGGGCAGGAGCCCGGCAGCGACGCCCAGATCAAGACCTTCTGCACCACCAAGTACGACGTCACCTTTCCCCTCTTCGCCAAGACCAGCGTGAAGGGGCCGGACATCAATCCGCTCTACGCCTATCTGACCGGGAAGGCCGGCTTCGACGGCGAGATCACGTGGAACTTCAACAAGTTCCTCGTGGACCGGTCGGGCAGGGTCGTTGCTCGCTTCGACTCGAAGGTGGAACCCATGGACGACGGGCTCGTCAGGAAGGTGGAGTCCCTTCTGGAGGCGAAGGGCTGACGCCGGTTTCGGCGGGCGGGTTCAACAACCGCTCGTAGGCGAGGGCGTCGCTCAGCACCCCGGCCGTGTAGGAGCGCGTCTCCGTGTAGGGGATCATGCCCACGAACGCCTCCTGGCTGGTCGGGCGGAAGGCGTCGAGCCACGACCAGACGAGGTCGTTCCCCGCGTTGTAGGCGGCCACGGCGCCGGCCGGCGGCAGGTCCTTCAGCAGACTGCCCAGGTAGTGCAGGCCGAGCGTGAGGTTCAGCACCGGGTCGTGCAGGGCCTCGTCGGGGACCGGCGGCAGTTTTAGGTCATCCGACATCTTTCTGGCCGTGGCCGGCATGAGCTGCATGAAGCCCCTGGCCCCCACCGGTGACAGCGCCCCCGGGTCGAAGCCGCTCTCCCGGCGGATGAGGGCCATGGCCAGCGGAACGGGCACGGACTCCTTCCTGCACAGCTCCCTTATCAAGCCAAGGTAGGGCGTCGGGTAGGTTGCCGACAGCATGAGCCTGGGCCCGTCCGGATCGTCGAAGGTGCGGCCGAAGGCCCGGCGGAGAACGGCGTCGGCCGACGAGGCCATGCCGGCCCGCGCGTACAGCAGACCCAGCGTGTATGCGG
>JBJKRE010000360.1:0-7308 GCA_046704825.1 Acidobacteriota bacterium | reverse complement strand
ACGTCGAATAGCACGCGGTGCCCCTTGTGGTCCACCAGGGCACCCACGAGGCCCAGGACCTTTCCGTCGCCCTCGAGGGACAACGCGGCCCGGGCCTCGTCCTTCCCCGGCAGACCTTCGAAACGGGAGAGGTCCACCCCGCTGTGGATCACGTGGACCTTTTCGCAGGCGACGCCCCTCGAGACGAGCCCTTCGGCAATTTCGGCGCTCACGGAGACGACCGCGTCGGCGGCCTTGTACTTTGCCACGGAGACGACCGATCTGAGCGGAAAGGACACGCGGCGGCTGGCAACGACCTTAACGTTCTTGAGGCCGCGCGTGGCCATGATCGCCAGGGTCAGGGCGTGGGCCGTATGGGCGTGCACGATGCGGGCGCCGGACGCCTTGATCCGGCTCCTGAGCCGGAGGGCCGACGGGAGGTCCCACTCGCCGCGCGGCGCCCACGCCAGACTCTCGATGCCCGCTCGCCCGGCCCGCTCGCGCAGGGGCGTCCCCTCCGGGGCCGCCAGAAGGCACAAATGCCCGTCCTGCGAGAGGTTGCGCATGAGCCCGAGGCACTGGATTTCGCCGCCGCGCATACCGCGCTCGGTGTTCAGGTGGATCGAAACCGGCCCCGCCTCACTGGCATCCATCACGCCTACCCTCCGGGGCCCATTCTACATCAGAACCCTCTGCAGCCGAGGCCGCGCGCCCGCCGACGCGGGGCCGGGCGACCGCGGTCCGCCATAAGCCGCATGGCCCTCGCGTCACACGCATTTTTCTTCCCTCCTGTGCGTTAGTGACCTATGTTGGACCAAAGGAGGTTTCCCATGGCGGAGACAAAGGAATGGATCGGCGCATGGTCTCACCAGTCCAGCGAAGCCTTCCGGAGCAACCACCGGATCAAGTCGTTCCGAGCCTACCTGGAGGACCTCAGGGCCGCACCCTACTCACTCAGCCGGAATGCGCCCCAGTACATCGTCGACATGATGGACTACTTCAAGGCGGAGGAGGTCCCCTTCTTCGGTGAGGCGATCAAGCGCTTCAAGCTTTTCGATGCCCCCTTCGGCCTCGGGACGGATCAGCCCCTCATGGGGCAGGAGGAACCGGTCGTCGAGATCTACGAGGTCCTGCGGAACCTCGTCATGGAGGGCCGGGCGGACCGCATCGTCCACCTGCACGGACCGAACGGCTCGGCCAAGACCCTCATCCTGGAACTCCTCATGCGCGGCATCGAGAACTACAGCCACAGGCCCGAGGGCGCTCTCTACACCTTCACGTGGCTCTTCCCCAAGGAAGAGACGGCGGCGGCCCTCGGCTTCGGAGGGGCGTCCGGACAGGCCGAGGAGCCGGACCGGGACGGGGACTCCTACGCCCACATCCACGCCGACCGGCTCGAGGCGCGTATCCCCTGCGACCTGGGGGATTCCCCGCTGCTCATCATCCCGCCGCCGAGGCGCATGGAGCTGGTCCGTTCGCTCCTCGAGGGCGCCTCCGACGACGAACGCCGCCGGTTCGTGGCCACCTACCACATTCAGGAGGGCGACCTCTGTCCGCGCTGCCGGCTCATTTACGACGCTCTGCTCGAGGACTACCGCGGCGACGTCGAGGCCGTCCTGCGGCACGTCCAGGTGCGCCGTCTCTTCCTGTCCCGCCGTTACCGCCACGGTGCCCTCAGCATCTCCCCCCAGGACACACCCGACGCCGGGAGCCGCCAGATCACGCTGGACCAGTCCCTCTCCTACCTGCCCCGGACCCTCCAGCACCTCAATCTCATCCAGCTCTACGGCGACCTCGTGGACGCCAACAACGGCATGGTCGAATTCGCCGACTTTCTCACGCGAGCGCCCGAACTGAACAAGTACCTGCTGTCGGCGACGGAGCGGGGAGAGCTGGCGCTATCCGCCGCCAACGTCTACCTGAACCTCGTCTTGTTCGCCACCTCCAACGAGCGTCACCTTGACGCCTTCAAGCAGTCCCCCGACTTCGCCTCCTTCAAGGGTCGGACGATCCTGGTCACCGTCCCCTACCTGCTGGAGCGGGCCAAGGAGGCCCAGATCTACCGGCCCATACTCCAGCGAATCGGGCGCAACAAGCACGTAGCGCCGCACGTGGCCTCGCTCATGGCCCTGTGGGCCGTTTTGACCAGACTCCACCGGCCGGAGGCCCAGAACTACCCCGAGGACGTTCGCCCCCTCGTGGAAGGCCTCACGCCCTACGAGAAGGCCCTCCTGTACGACGGGTCCCTCCCCTCCGCCGACGGGCGCTACAAGCCCCGCCAGCTAAGGGCGCTCAAGGAACTGCGCCCGAACCTCAGGGACGAGTTCCGCGACACGCCGGTCTACGAGGGCCGGTTCGGGGCCTCGCCTCGCGAGATCAGGGAGATCCTCTACAACGCAGCCTTCCAGGGACAGAGCGGCTGCCTGACCCCCATGGCCGTGTTCGAAGAGATGAAGAGCTTCCTGAAGGACAAGAGCCTGTACCTCTTCCTGCAACTCAAGGTGGACGAGGGCTACCACGACGCGGACGCGGCGGTGGAGCGGGTCCGGGAGGAGTACCTGCGCACGCTGGACCGGGAGGTCCTGGCCGCCATGGAGCTGGTCCCGGAAACGCAGTACGCCAGCCTCTTCGAGCGGTACTTCAGGCACGTCCGGGCCGCCCTGAGGGGCGAGAAGGTGTTCTCGCAGGCGTCCAACCAGTGGGAGGAGCCTAACCAGTCGCTCATGGAGCAGGTGGAGGAGTACCTGGGCGTCTCGGAGGATCCCCAGCGCTTCCGGGAGGACCTCCTGGGACAGGTGGCGGCCTGGACGCTGGAGAACCCCGACGAACCGCTCGACCTCATGGAGCTGTTCGCGCACCACGTGGCCGCCCTTGCGAAAGGCTTCTCGGACAAGACGTCCGCCCAACAGGAAGCCATAGGGCGCGCCCTCCTGGCCATCGGGACGCCGGACTTCCAGGCCGTGCCGCAGGCCCGCCGGGAGACGGCCAGGGCGACGCTCAACAGGCTGATCACGCGTTTCGGCTACTGCCCGCACTGCGCGCCGCAGGCGGTGGCTTTCCTGTTGGAGCACAAGTACGGTCGGGGGCAGGCGTAGAGGGGGCTCCGGCGCCCTCAGAGCGTGGGGTACAGTGCGAGAATGCGAGCCACGTAGCGCTGCGTCTCGGGTATGGGGGGTATGGCGTCGTGCGCCTGGACGCGGCCGATTCCGGCGTTGTAGGCGGCCAGCGTCAACTCCAGGTCCCCCTGGAAGGCGTCCAGAAGGCGGCGGAGGTAGTGTACGCCCGCCCGGATGTTCTGCTCGGGGGAAAAAGGGTTCGTGACCCCCATCTCCTTCTGGGTGCTGGGCATGAGCTGCATGAGCCCTTCGGCGCCCTTGGGGGAGACCGCCTTCGGATTGAAGTTCGACTCCACGCGTATCAGGGCCGCCACGAGCTTCCAGTCCATCTTGTACTTCTGGCAGTAGCGGCCGATGAGCTTGCGGTAGGGCAGGTCCCCGGGCAGGTGTTCGGCGGGATCGCTCAGGTCGGGCGGGGGCACGTAGCCCGGGTAGTGGCGGGAGATCAGGCGGCTCGGCACCCCCATGACTCCGCCGCCGGGCAGCGTCAGCAGGGCCAGGTTCCCGTCCACGGCGTACTTCTCGACCACCATGCTGCGGTCCGAGCGGAACACGACCAGTTCCATGGCCCGCGGGGCGCCTCCCGTCAGGGCCGCCAGAACAATCCCGACCAACAGAACCCGGACGGACAGCTTCATGCCAGGTCCCCAAGGGAATCGAGGAACCGGTCGTGGCCGGACGGGTAGAAGGTCGCGTACCGCCCGTCGATCAGAGCCGCCTGGGTGTCGGCCGGAGCCAGGTCCTTCAAAATCAGCGACAGTGTGACGCCCGTCACTTTCTCCTTCACCAGGAAGCCCGCGAGTTCCTTCAGCAGACCGTACCCCGGCCTCGGTCGCGGAGATTCGTCCCTGGCGTGTCCGCCCCTGAAGCGTTTGAGCGCACCGGCAAGGAAGCCCGGCTTGGGGGGCTGGACGTGGTTGTACTTGGCGAAGACGGCCTTGTAGCGCTCCTGCATGACCATGGGAACGTAGTCCAGGAGGGCCAGCGAAGGCGAGCCGGGATCCCTCGTCAGGTACAGGGCGGCGTAGGCCCCCGGGCGATCCCACTTGACGCCCGGGTCCACGGGCTCCAGCGCGCTGCCGTAGATCAGCCCGTACCGGGGATCGATACGGAAGAGGCCGGGAATTCCCCGGCCGTCCAGAAATCCCTTCAGGCGGAGGCACAGGTCCCGAAGCTGGGCGGCCACGGCACTTTCCGTCCTGAGGACCACGAAGGTCTCCATCCGGTCGGACAGAGCCTCCCGTTCGTGGAGAAGATAGACGGCCAGCCGGGAGGGCCGGGCGTTCGTCCTCGCGGACCATTCTGCCTCGATCATGGCCTCCTTCAGGTGCTCCTGTCGCGGCAGGTAACCCTGCCGCACGTCCACCTCATAGCGGCTCAGGCACGTGAGAAAGTCTTCCAGCGGAACGCTGTCGTAGCGGACGGTGGTACCGACGGGCACGGAGCACCTCCTGTATTCATAAATATGCTTGTCCGGTGGAGTACGTGTCAAACGGACCCGGCGTCCCCGCGTCCCCGCGCCGCCCGGACCGCCTCGACCAGCCGCGCGCCGAGGCTGCGCAGGCGGGCCTCGATCTCGCCGTCCGTAAAGCCCCCCGTTTCATCCAGGAGCTTGTGGGCAGACGCGATGGAGACCTGGTCGTGGATCACCCACATGCGTAAGGCCCTGGCGATGAGCCGCATGGCATTCAAGGTACCGGCGGCACCCTGCCGCCCCCCGGCCGTGGCCACGAGGGCGGCCCACTTGTTCTCCGTTTCGTCGAGATACAGGCAGTCGAGCGCGTTCTTGAGGAGCCCCGAGAGGGAGCCGTGGTATTCGGGAGACCCCAGCAGGAAGCCTTCCGCCTCGGCAGCCCGCTCCTTGAAGGCCCGGAGCACGGGATCGCCGGTATTTTCTTCGGAGCAGAAGGGCAGCCGCCCGATCCATTCGTCGGCCCAGACCACCCGGCCTCCCGCCGACTCGATCCCCCCGGCCGCGAGTTCGAGGGCGCGGTGGGTAACCGAGGCCTTCCGAGGGCTTCCGCACAGGATCATGACCGTTACGTGTTCCGGCACGCACCACCTCTCGACAAGAACTTATAGGATAGCCGAAGCCGGAGATTTCACAACCCCCTGCACTTGACATCGGGGGCCGCCCTTTCTAACCTCAAATCTATGGTAGAAGCCGTTTCTTCTATTCATCAGAGAGTTGAGCGCGTGAGAACGGAGGCGGAAGCCTCGGCCCGGGCCTGCGGGAGGTCGCCCTCGGAGATCACCCTGATGGCGGTGGTCAAGACGCGCTCCCCCGAGGAGCTCGTCGGCGCGTCCGAAGAAGGGCTGGTGGTTCTGGGGGAAAACAAGGTGCAGGAAGGGCTCGCCCACATCCAGGCCATCCCCCGGGAGGTCAGACGGTCCGTACGCCTCCATTTCATCGGGCGGCTGCAGGCCAACAAAGCCAGAAAGGCCCTTCTCTGCTTCGACAGCATCGACAGCGTCGACGGTGAAGCGCTCGCCAGGCGGCTCTCGCGCATCGCGGGAGAAGAGGGGCTGGAGCGAGACGTGATGATCGAGGTCAACCTCGGCCTCGAAAACCAGAAGGGAGGGGTCCGCCGAGAGGATACCCTGGATCTGGCGGGACTCCTCTGCGATCTGCCGCACCTCAGGCTCACCGGCCTGATGGGCATCCCGCCTTATTCGGAGGACCCGGAGGACAGCCGGCCCTACTTCAGGGCCCTTTCTGAGACCTTTCGCAGCGTCAGATCGGAGCTCGCTCCCGGCGACGCGTTCAGGTATCTCTCCATGGGCATGACGCACGATTTTACGGTTGCCATCGAGGAAGGTGCCACCATGATACGGATCGGCACGGCCCTCTTTGGCCCGAGGAGGTCGCCATGACGACCCGTAAGTCGCTCTCCCCGATCGAGATCCAGTCCGCCTCTTTCCGCACCGTCTTTCGCGGTTTCGACCGCGAAGAGGTGCAGCTCTTCCTGCAGGCCGTGGCCGAGTCCTACCAGGCGTCCACGCTCGAAAACCAGAAGCTCAGGAGCGACATCGAGCGCCTGCAGGCGTCGCTCGACGAGTTCGAGCGGCGCGAGGGGGTCCTGCGCGACGCACTCTACACCGCCCAGCGCGTCTCCGACGACGTCAAGGCGCAGGCCATCAAGGAGGCCCAGAGCATCGTTCAGGAGGCGGAACTGAAGGCCGAGGCTCTGATCCAGCAGTCCCAGCTCAGGTCGCACGGCCTGGAGCGCACGATCCTCGACCTGAAAATGGAGCGGAACGACGCGCTCGCCGAACTGAGGGAACTCACCCGCCGGATAGGCAGTCTGCTCGAGGCGGTGGAGGAAGGACGCAAGCGGGAGAACGTCCAGGCCTTCGGCAAGGAGTCCTGATGGCGTCGGACTTCGATCTCCTGATCGCCCCCATCGGTTCCCTGGTTACCTGCGCCTCGGAAGCGCCGAGGGTCGGTGCGGCCATGCGCGACCTGCCTGTGGTCGAGCGGGGGGCCGTGGGCGTAAAGGGTGATCGGATCGCCTACGCCGGCCCCTTCGACCCCGTGCGCGACGCGACGGCGGCACGGCGCATTGACGCGTCCGGCCTTACGGTGCTGCCCGGCTTCGTGGACCCGCACACGCACGTGCCCTTTCTCGGCGACCGCTCGGCCGAGCTGGTCATGCGTCTGCAGGGCAGGAGCTACATGGACATCGGCCGCGCCGGCGGAGGCATCCTCTCGACCATGCGGTCGGTCCGCGGGGCCACCGAAGGGCAGCTCGCGCAAGCGGGCGCCGCGCTGGCCGAACGGTTCCTGCGACACGGCGTGACCACCTTCGAGGCCAAGAGCGGCTACGGGCTGGAGCTGGACGCGGAGCTGCGCCAGCTGCGCGCCATACGGACGCTGGGTGCCTCCGGGCCCCAGACCGTCGTGCCCACCTTTCTGGGGGCTCACTTCGTGCCGCCCGAGTACAAGGACGCCCCGGACGGCTACGTGGAGGAGGTCTGCGAGCGCATGCTGCCGGCCGTGGCCCGGGAGGGCCTGGCCGAGTACTGCGACGTCTTCTGCGAAGACGGCGTCTTCACGGTCGAACAGTCGAGGCGCATTCTCCTCAGGGCCGTCGAGCTGGGCCTCAAACCCCGGTTGCACGCCGACGAAATCGTGGACACCGGGGGGGCACGCCTCGCGGCCGAGGTCGGGGCGGTGAGCGCCGACCACCTCATGGCGGCCTCGGACGAGGGC
>JBJKRE010000359.1:0-8092 GCA_046704825.1 Acidobacteriota bacterium | reverse complement strand
CCGGCCGGGCCACGAGATCGTGGACCATTACACCTTCTTCATCTGCAGCGACGGCGACCTCATGGAGGGGATCTCCCACGAGGCCGCATCCCTGGCCGGGACGCTCGGCCTCGGCAAGCTCGTCTACCTGTACGACGACAACCACATCTCCATCGAAGGCGACACGAAGATCGCGTTCACCGAGGACGTGGCCACGCGGTTCAAGGGCTACGGCTGGCAGGTCCTGCACGTGTCCGACGGCAACGACCTGGAGGCGATTTCCGCGGCCGTCGAAGAGGCCCGGCGCGAGACCGCCCGGCCCTCCCTGGTCATCGTGAGGACGCACATCGGATACGGCAGCCCGAAGCAGGACACCGCCGGGGCGCACGGCGAACCCCTCGGCTCGGACGCCGCCCGGGCCACCAAGCAGGCCCTCGGCTGGCCCCTCGAACCGGCCTTCCACGTGCCCGGTGAGGCCCGCGAGCACATGGCGAAGGCCGTGCAGCGGGGCGGCAGGGACCAGGAAGACTGGACGAAGCGGCTCGAGGCCTACGCGGGCGAGTTCCCGGACCTCGCGGCCCGGCTGAAGGACGCCATGGCCGGCCGCCTGCCCGAAGGGTGGGAAGAGGCCGTGCCGGTCTTCGCCCCGTCCGACGGTCCACAGGCCACGCGGAACGCGTCGGGCGCCGTCATCAACGCCCTGGCTCCCAAGGTCGACATGCTGATGGGCGGCTCCGCCGACCTCGCGCCGTCCACCAAGACGCTCATCAAGGGCAGCGAGGGCTTCAGCCGGGAGCACCGCGAAGGCCGCAACATGCACTTCGGCGTGCGGGAACTGGCCATGACGGCTGCCGTCAACGGCATGGCGCTGCACGGCGGGCTCGTATCCTACGGGGCGACCTTCCTCATCTTCTCGGACTACGCCCGCCCCGCCATCCGCCTGGGCGCGCTCATGGGCGTCCACAGCGTCTACGTCTTCACCCACGACAGCATCGGCGTGGGCGAGGACGGCCCCACTCACCAGCCCATCTCCCAGGTCATGAGCCTGCGCACCATACCGGACCTCCTCGTCTTCCGCCCGGCGGACGCCAATGAGACGGCCGAGGCCTGGCGCACCGCCCTCAAGGACGGAAGGCCCGTTGCCATGGCCCTGACGCGCCAGAAGCTGCCCGTCATGGACACCTCCCGCTACCCGGTCCGAGAAGGATTCCCCAGGGGCGCCTACATCCTGGCCGAGGCCGAGGGCGGCCGTCCCGACCTGGTGATCGTCGCCACCGGTTCCGAGGTCCACCTCGCGCTGGAAGCACGAGAAGAACTGGCCGGCTCGGGCGTGAAGGCCCGCGTCGTCTCCGCGCCCTGCTGGGAGCTGTTCGGCGAACAGACGCCGGACTACCGGGCCGAGGTCCTGCCGGCGGACGTGCCCAAGCTGGCCGTCGAGGCCGGGTGCTCGCTCGGCTGGGGCGACCTGGTCGGGACGGACGGCGGCGTGGTCGGGCTTGCGCGGTTCGGCGCCTCGGCGCCCGGCGGGGAGGTCATGTCCAAGCTGGGCTTCACGGTCGAGAACGTGGTCGCGCGCGCCCTCGACCTGGTCAAGAAATAACTCGACGGGGGTGACGCCGTGGCTTCAGCTGCGGACAGAGCGGTCGTACTGAAGGACCTGCAGAGGATCCCGGGGGTCGGGAAGAGCCTGTCCACCGACCTCTTCGACCTGGGGATCCGATCGGTCGAGGCGCTTGACGGGGCCGACCCCGAGGCTCTTTACAACGGGCTGTGCACGCTGAGGGGGGTCCGTCAGGACCCCTGCGTGCTCTACGTGTTCCGCTGCGCGGTCTACTTCGCCTCCTCCCCCTCGCCCGATCCGGACAAGCTCAAGTGGTGGCGGTGGAAGGATCCCGGAGCCCGTTGAGCGGTCTTTTCGCCGGTGAATCCCTGGAGGTTTCCCTACAGTGAGGTGCCCGATGGCCGATGAGGCCCTCGAAACGAGGATCGAGATCGTGCGGGCCGACATCACGCGGCAGGAGGTGGACGCCATCGTCAACGCCGCCAATTCCAGCCTCCTGGGCGGAGGGGGCGTGGACGGCGCCATCCACCGGGCTGCAGGGCCTGCCCTGCTCGCCGAATGCAGGACCCTGGGCGGGTGTCCGACGGGCCAGGCCAGGCTGACAAAGGGCTACGACCTGCCGGCCCGCTATGTCATCCACACCGTGGGCCCCGTGTGGCACGGAGGCACGGAAGGCGAACCCGCCCTCCTGGCGTCCTGCTACCGGAACAGTCTCGCTCTGGCGAAGGAAAGGGGACTCGGTTCGGTGGCCTTCCCCTCGATCAGCACGGGCGTGTACGGGTATCCCGTGGAAAGGGCCTGTCGCATAGCGCTTGCCGAGACCCTGCGCTTCCTCAAAGGCAGCCCCGTGCCCGGCCGGGTGGTGTTCGTCTGCTTCAGCGAAGCCGATGCGGCGGTCTACCGCACGGCCTTCCGAGACCTGGCCGGATAGGCCGGGCGGGAGCCCCGACCCGCATTCGGCTTCGGCCGCCGTCCCCCATAGGCCCACCACCCCCTAATCACCAGATCACTGGATCATTCACCCCCCCCCGCCTGTAACGCGCCTCACGTTTTGCATTTGTCCCGCTTGCAGACCGGCCGGACTGATGATATTCTCCCCGGGAGACGGAGGGGCGTGTCCGAACGTGCGCGGGGATACCGCAATCCATACGAGGTGAGGCCCGAACGGTGAACGTCAAGCATTACCCCATCGTGGCTCTGCTTCTGCTGGTCCCCATCTTCGCGGGCTTCTCCACCCGCACCAACTACCCCTCCCCCCCGAGGCTCGAACTGCCTCCCCCTCACAGGGTGACGGCGCTTCCGATGCCCGACCCCGCCCGTCTCCGCCTCCGCTCTCAATCGGCCCTGGTCGTCGACCGCGAGACCTCGCAGGTCCTCTACGCAAAGAACCCCGACGAAATCAGGCCCATCGCGTCCATCACCAAGCTGATGACCGCCATGGTCCTTCTGGACGCGCACCTTCCCATGGACCAGAAGATCAAGGTCACCGAGGACGACGTCGACCGCATCCGGTGGTCCACGTCCCGGCTCCCGGTGGGCTGGAAGCTCAGCCGCCGCGACCTCCTCCAGCTGGCGCTCATGGCGTCTGAGAACCGGGCCGCCTACGCGCTGTCCAGGGCCTACCCCGGCGGCCGGAAGGCCTTCGTCGATGCCATGAACCGCAAGGCCTGGTATCTCGGCATGGACCACACGTATTTCGCCGGGCCCACGGGTCTGGACGAGCGCAACGTCTCGACCGCCGGGGACCTGGTTAAGCTCGTGGACGCAGCCCTGAAGTACCCGACGATCCGAAAGATGACCACGACCGGCCGCTACAGCGTCCGCTCCAGCGTGTCGGGCCGCGTCAGGCTTTTCGGGAACTCCAACCGCCTCATCCACAACCACCATTGGAAGATCGGCCTGAGCAAGACGGGCTACATACTCCCGGCGGGGCACTGCCTCGTCATGGAAGCCGCCGTCGATCACCGCCCGGTGATCTTCATCCTCCTGGACTCCCAGGGCAAGTACTCGCGCATCGGGGACGCCATGCGGATCAGGCGGTGGATGCGCAGCTGAGCACCGGCCTGACGGAAAAAGTGAAGCCCCTGCGATCCTGAGACCGCAGGGGCTTTTTGCTGCCATAAGGGCCCGGGACGCAGACGGTCAGGACACGCGGTCGCCGTTCTCGTCCAGCTCCACGACGGGGCCGAGGTTCAGTTTTTCAAGCTCCGGTTTGACGCTGTCCCGGTCTCCCACCACGACGATGGCAAGGTGGTCGGGAAGGATGTACTTCGCCGCCGCAGCCCTGGCCTGTTCGAGCGTGAGCGCCTGGATCCTGGCGGGCAGCGTTTCGAGGGCGTCGGACGGGAGGCCATACAGGATGGCGTCCGCGACGCGCCCGGCGACCTGTCCAGGCGTTTCGAAGTCCTGAGCGTAGTTGTTCGTGAGCCCGCCGCGGCTGAAGTCGAGCTCCTTCTCGCTCACGGGCCGGTCGCCCGCGATGCCCCGGATCTCCCCGACGAACTCCTTCACGGCGGGGGCCGTGACGTTGGTGGCCACGGAGGCGTAGGCCAGGAAGGGGCCGCTGGACCGGCGGAAGCGGAACGTCGAATAGGCCCCGTAGGTATAGCCCTTGTCCTCGCGCAGGTTCATGAACAGGCGCGCCGAGGCGTCGCCGCCCAGCACGTCGTTCACGAGGCGGATGGCCGGATAGTCGGCCGCGTTGCGCGGCACGCCGAGGTGCCCGCACATGATGAACGACTGGGCCGCTCCCTTCTTGTTGACGAGGTAGATCGTTCTGCTCCCGTGCTGTTTCACGCCGGGGAGATCGATGCGGGGTGCCTCGCCGCCCTTCCAGCCCCCGAAGGCCTTTTCGAGGCGGGGTTCGATGTCGCCCCTCGTGACGTCGCCCGCCACGACCAGCGTTGCGTTCGAGGGCACACCGTAGCGGGCCCAGTACCCTTTCACGTCGTCGATGGCGGTGGCACCGACGCCGTTCTCGGTACCCTCTGGCGGGTGGCCGTAGGCGCGCTCGCCGTAGAGGACCTTCAGGAATGCCACCTGGCCGAGCTCGCGCGGCTGGTCCTTCGCCTGCTGAAATCCCACGAGCCGGGTCTTCTTGATGCGATCCAGTTCAGCGGCCGGGAAATCGGGGTGGACCAGGACGTTCGAGAAGAGTTCGAGCGACGGGTCCAGGTTGGTCCTCAAAGCTGACAGGCCGGCTTCCACGGCGTCGAAGTCCGCGCCCACGTGGAGCCTGGCGCCGAGTCCTTCGACGGCTTCGTCGATGTCCTGGCTGCTCATGCCCGCTGCGCCTTCCCTGAGCATGGAGGCCGTCAGGCTGGCGAGCCCGTGACGGTCGGCAGGATCGACGGAAGACCCGCCGCGGACGAGCATCCTGAACTCCACCAGGGGCACTTCGTGCTGTTCGACGAGGACGACGTCCAGGCCGTTGCTCAAGGTGAAGCGCTGGCGGCGCGGCAGCTTGAACGCCGACTGCTCGCCCCTGCCCGGCATGACCGAGCGGTCCAGCTTGACGGCCGCGTCCGAGGTGGAGGGCGCGGTCTTCCCGGCCGGATGAACGCGCGCGATGAGGCGGTTGCCGTTCAGGTAGTGCCGTGCGGCGGCGTTGACCGTCTCCGGCGTGAGGTCGATGTAGCGCTGGAGGTCCTGCCGGAAGTAATCCGGCTTGCCGAGGTAGTGGTAGTAGCCGTTCATGCGGTCCGACAGGCTGGAAAAGCCGCCCACGGACTGCATCGAGCGGACGTAGCGGGCCGTCCTGGAGGTCACCTCCCGGTCCAGCTCTTTCTGGGTGATGCCGTTTTTCAGGGAATCGTTCAGGACCTCGAAGGCGGCATTCTCAACTTCGGAGAGGGTGTGGCCCGGACGGGGCGTGAGCACCATCTGGAAGTGTCCCGCGATCTGCGACGCATCGTTGTAGGCGTACGCCTCCTGGGCGATCTGCATGTCGTAGACGAGCTTCTTGTAGAGCCTGGAGGTCCGTCCGCCGCCCAGGATGCTCCCGAAGACGTCCATGGCGGCGTCGTCCTGCGAGTACCACGGCGACGTGTGCCAGGCGACGTAGGTGCGGGGGAGCCGGACGCGGTCCTGGATGTCGAGGGTCACCTCGCCAGGAAGCTCGGGCACCCACGTGCCGAGTCGGCTGACCGGCGGACCGGGGGGAATGGCGCCGAAGTACTTCTCCACCATCTTCTTGGTTTTCGCGGGGGCGAAGTCCCCGACGATGCAGAGGCTGGCGTTGTTCGGCGCGTAGTAGGTCTTGAAGAACTCACGCACGTCCTCGAGGGACGCGGCCTGCAGGTCCGCCATGGAGCCGATGGTGGTCCAGTGGTACGGGTGGTTGGGTGGATAGAGCACCGCCATCATCTTCTCGTACACGGTCCCGTACGGGCTGTTCTCATAGCGCTGGCGGCGCTCGTTCTGCACGACGGAAATCTGGTTGGAGAGCCTCTCCTGCGTCAGGGCGTCGAGCAGGAAGCCCATGCGGTCGGCCTCCATCCAGAGGGCCCGCTCGAGGTAGGCCGAAGGTACGGTCTCCAGGTAGCGCGTCCTGTCCGTGTTCGTGCCGCCGTTCACGAATGCGCCCACCGACTGCAGCGGCTTGAAGTAGTCGTCGTTATAGTTCTTGGACCCCTGGAACATCATGTGTTCGAACAGGTGGGCGAAGCCCGTGTGTCCCGGAGTCTCGTTCTTCGACCCCACCTGGTAGTTGACGTTCACCCCCACGATGGGTACGGAGTGGTCTTCCACCAGTATGACGGTGAGGCCGTTCGACAGCCTGTACTGGTCGTACTTGACCTCCGGAAGCGGATTCCTGCCGCCCGCGAAGACGTTGAGCAGGAAACAGAGCCCTGCCACCCCCAATGCGATACGCTTGCTCAGCATAAAACCTGACCTCCTCTTCCTCTGGTTCTGCCTGGCCTGTGCGCCGTCCCCAAACGGCGTGCGGATTGAAGGAAAATAGAAGCGTGGTACGCAGACCGCCCCTGGAAAGTTTGCATCCGGCACGACGGCGACAGGTCCCCGGGGCCAAATGGCGCCTTTGCGCGGGGACGCCCGCGGTGATACCGCTACACGCGCCACAGCCACTTATGGCACAATGGGCGGAAAGGGTCGCGGCGGCCCGACCCGATGGGGTCGAGACACCCGACTTGCAACGCTGGAGAGCGGCCGGACGCGTTTCCCAGGCAGGCCGCTTCCCCCATAGCTTTTCAGGGCCCGCGGAGGATGGGTTTCCGCCGGCTGAACACACTACGAGGAGGACAGGAATGGCCAAACGCCGGCACCCCCCGGGACTGTACGTGCTCTTCTTCACTGAGATGTGGGAGCGCTTCAGCTACTACACCATGTTCGCGGTGTTCGTGCTCTACATGACCTCGCCCGAACACTACGCCAAGTTGAAGGTCCTGCCCTTCTTCAGCCCGCACATGATGTACGCCTGGTACTCGGGGCTCATCTACATCACGCCGCTCCTTGGCGGGTGGATCGCGGACCGCTACCTCGGATGCAGGAAGACGGTCTACATCGGCGCCCTGCTCATGGCCATCGGCCAGTTCCTTCTGGCCACGATGGCCGTCTCCCTGTTCTATCCTGGCCTCGTGTTCCTGATCATGGGCGGCGGGTTCTTCAAGCCCAACATCTCCACCATGGTGGGTAACCTCTACGAGCACGACAGCCCTCTGAGAGACTCGGCCTTCAACATCTTCTACATGGGCATCAACCTGGGCGCCTTCATCGCGCCCCTGGTGGCGGGCTGGCTGCAGGTGGCCTACGGGTTCGGCTGGGCCTTCTTCGCCGCAGGCATGGGCATGGTCCTGTCCACGGTCATTCTTGTCGCCTTCAACAAGTACGTGGCCCACGCCGACACCACCGCGACGGGAACGAGCGGCTTCGTCAGCGCCAAGGAGCCCAAGGACCGCCATGACTTCTGGTTGAGGATGTGGGCCCTGTACGCGGTGTTTGGCATTATCGCCATCTGGTGGGCCGTCTATATGCAGTACGGGGACGTCATGAACCTGTGGGCCCGCGACTACACCCAGCCGGTCAAGGCCTTCGGGCTCACCATGCCCATCGAGTGGTACCAGTCCATCAACCCCATCTTCATTCTTCTGTTTACCCCGATGCTGGTCTGGCTCTGGGGTTTCTTGAACCGCAGGAAGATGGAGCCTTCCACCTCGGGCAAGATGCAGTGGGGCTTTATTCTCAGTATCCTGTCGTTCCTCATCATGGTCGGCGCGGCAAGCATCTTCGCGCACGGTGACTCGCGCGTCAGCCCCTGGTGGCTCGTGGGTTTCTACGCCGTCATGACGCTCTCGGAACTGTGCCTGAGCCCCATGGGCCTCTCCTACGTCACCAAGGTGGCCCCACCCAGGTACCAGTCCTTCATGATGGGCATGTGGTTCGCAGCCAGCGGCGTGGGCAGCTTCTTCGCGGGCTTCCTGGGGCAGATGTGGATCACGCCCCACATCCAGAACCACTTCCCCATCCAGCTCCACCCCACGAATTACTTTTGGGTCATGAGCAGTCTGTCCGTGATCTGTCTGGCCTTCATGG
>JBJKRE010000358.1:0-6497 GCA_046704825.1 Acidobacteriota bacterium | reverse complement strand
CGCCGACTGCCGACCGCCGACGACCAGCCACCGACCGTCGACTATCGACGATCGACCAGCGACAAGCCCCTCTCCGCGCCGACCGCCGACCGCCGCCGTCGGACTCACCCAATCCCCTGCTCACCTACTCGCGGCGCCGAAGGCGCAAGTCACTCGATCACTCGACCACAGCGTGTCCTGCCCCTCCTGCCGCGGGAACTGTGCAACACCCTTGCATCCGATTATCGCCGGGCCGATCATGGTATAGTATCGGCTCGGTTCGGCGGATGCCCGGCGCGGTCGCGACGCGGGGCCGCCTTGGGGGCGGGACTACGATAAGAGCGAAAGGAGACTTTAAGATGCTGAAGAAGATTGGTCTGATCGGCGGAGGATTTATCGGCGGGGTTCTGACCCAGGAGGTCGCCCAGCGGGGGCTCGCCCGGGAGGTGGGGCTGGTGGATCCGGCGCCCATGGCGAATCCCAACGACCCTCCGGAGCGCCAGGAGGTGGTCAACAAGCAGTCCGTGTCCAAGGGCAAGACCCTGGACATCTCCGAGGGCCTGCCGACCATTCGCCAGGACGTCAAGCTCTACGGGTCCAAGGACTATTCCGCCCTCGAGGGCGCCGAGCTGGTCATCAACACTGCGGGTGTTCCCCGCAAGGCCCGTCCGGACGGCACCTTCCCCAGCCGCGAAGAGCTGCTGGCCATCAACCTCAAGATCACCACCCAGGTGGCCGACGGCATCAAGAAGTACTGTCCTAACGCCCTGGTCATCTCCATCGCCAACCCCCTGGACGCCATCGTCTACACGCTGAACCAGCGCCTCGCCCCGCCCAAGAACAAGCTCTTCGGCATGGCGGGCGTGCTGGATTCCGGCCGCTACTGCTACTTCGTCGCCGAGGCGGCCGGCATCTCGGTGGAGAACGTCAACGCCATGGTCCTGGGCGGCCACGGCGACAACATGGTGCCGGTGCGCAGCTCCTGCCAGATCGCGGGCATCCCCGTCACCAAGTTCCTCGACAGCGAGACGCTCGGGAAGATCGAGGCCCGCACCCGCAAGGCGGGCGGCGAGGTCGTCGGCCTGCTCGGCTTCGGTTCCGCCTTCGTGTCGCCCGCGTGGGCGGCGCTCGAGATGGCCGAAGCGGTCATTTTCGACAAGAAGAAGATCATCCCCGTCTGCGCCAAGCTCGAAGGCGAGTACGGGGTCGACGGGCTCTTCGTGGGCGTTCCCGCCGTCATCGGCCGGGACGGCGTCGAGAAGATCATCGAACTCGACCTCACCGACGAGGAGAAGGCCGCGCTGGACAAGTCGGTCGCGGGCGTCAAGAAGACCTGCGAAGAAGCCGACGCCATGCTGAAGAACCTGTAAGGCATCGCGTCCGGTTCTGCACATTGCGGGCTCCCCGCCCAGGCGGGGAGCCCGTTCCTTGTATGCATACGGCCCGTTCTTCAGCGGCCGGCTCCGCTTTTGCGGGACGGCCTGCTAAAATAGCCGGACAGACGGGGCCGGGGGGCCCCGCTTTCAGGGGAGGCAGGGATGCGACAGAGAAAATATGGCCTGCTGCTTTCGGCCCTCGCCGTGCTGCTCCTGGGCACCCTTTCGGTGTGGTCCCAGGACGCGGCTACGGTCAAGGCGCAGCTGGACGCCGTGACGGCGGACAAATACCCGGGCGCCGACGCCGTGGTCGTGCTGGACAAGACCCGCGTCGACGTCGAGGAGTCGGGGCTCAGCCACGTGTACAGGACCCAGCTCATCAAGGTCTTGACCGAGGCGGGCGCCGCGCAGTACGCGACCATGCGGTTCGACTACGACCCCGCGTCTTCCTACGCCGAGGTGAAGGGCCTGAAGGTCTACCGTTCGGACGGGGCGGTGGAGAAGGTCCCGGCCTCCAGGGTCCACGACCTGCCCCAGCCGCAGTACATGATCTACTGGGGGCCGCGCATGAAGCTGGCGTCCGTGCCCAAGCTCAACCCGGGGGACGCGGTGGAAATCGACACCTACTCGAAGGGCTTCGTGATCGCGTACCTGAGGGACCCGGCCCAGGCGGGCGACGAGAAGTACATCCCGCCCATGCGCGGCCACTACTACGACGTGGTCGTCTTCCAGGGCGACCTGCCCATCGTGAAGAAGATCTATACGGTGGTTCTTCAGAAGGATAAGCCCATCCGGGCGGAGGTCTACAACGGCGAGCTGGGCAGCGAAACGTCCTTCGACGACAAGAGCCTCACCTACACCTGGTGGAAGACGGACGTCCCGGCGGTGAAGCGCGAGCCCAAGATGGTCGAGGACACGGACTGCCTGCCCAAGCTGGTCCTGGCCACGGTGAAGGACTGGCCGGAGAAGTCACGCTGGTTCTACCACGTGAACGAAGACGTGGACACCTTCGCCTGGAACGACGCCATCAAGGCCAAGGTGGACGAGATCGTCAAGGGATTGCAGACAGACGACGCGAAGCGCAAGGCCTTGCTCGCCTGGGTGGCGCGCCAGATACGCTACAGCGGCATCAGCATGGGCAAGGGCGAGGGCTACACGCTCCATCCCGGCGTCATGGATTTCAACGACCGGGCGGGCGTCTGCAAGGACATCGCGGGCATGCTCATCACCATGTTCAGAGCCGCGGGGTTCAAGCACACCTACCCCGCCATGACCATGGCCGGCGCGCGCGTCGAGAACCTGCCCGCAGACCAGTTCAACCACTGCGTGGTGGCCACGGAGATCGCGCCGAACAAGTACAAGCTCTACGACCCCACCTGGTGCCCCTTCAGCAGCGAGGTCTGGTCCTCTGCCGAGAAGCCGCAGAACTACGTCATCGGGTCGCCGCGAGGCGAGCAGCTCATGGAGACGCCGCCCGCTCCGGCTTCGGACAACTTCGTGAACCTTGCGGCCGACGAGCGGCTCGACGACAAGGGCGACCTCGAGGGCACGCTCACCGTCACGGGCGGTCACTACAGCGAGACGAACCTGCGCTGGGCGGTGGTGTTCAGCCCCGCTGACGCCGTCAGGGGGACCTTCGAGCAGTGGATCTCCAAGCTCTCGCCCAGGGCCAGGCTGGTCAGCTACGAGACCACGGACCCGGTGGACGTGAACACGCCCTTCAAGATCGTGCTCAAGTACGAGGCACCCGGCTACGCAATGGTGTCGGCCGACACGATGGCCTTCACGCCGCCCATGGCGAAGAACATCCTGGAGAGCCGCCGCCTCACCGATTTCACGGCGGCCGCCCACAGTAAGACGCGCCGGTATGGGATTTTCCTCAGAGCGACGCGCGAGTTCACCTACAGGGAGACCATCGCCCTGCCGAAGGGTTACCGGGTCCAGTTCGCTCCGAAGCCGGGGCGGGTGGACGAGCCGGCCGCCGCCTTTTCCGCCGAATTCGGTTCGGCCCCGGGACGGCTGACGCTCGACGAGAAGCTCGTCGTCAAGAAGAAGATAATCCCCGCGTCGGAGTACGAAGGCCTCAGGTCCGCCGTCGACGCGTCCAGTGACCTCAGCCGCGCCCTCGTGGTCGTGAGCCGGTAGGGGGGGGAACGATGATTAAGCATACCGCTGAAAAGGCTTTCAGGCCCCGGCCCGGCGTCCTGGGAACGTTCTGGGCAGCCGGACTGCTGCTCTCCGCGCTGACCCTTCAGGCGGCCCTTCCGGCGCGCTTCGCCGGGACGCCGACGGCGAAGGACTACCCGAACGCCGACGTGGTCATCCTGTCCGAACACACGGCCTACACGCTCATGCCCGATGGCCGAGTCGAAGAAAAGGTCGACAGGATCCAGAAGATTCTCACCTACCACGGCATGGACGCCATCGGCGACCCCAAAGTGGCCTTCGACAAAGCCGACCAGGACCTCAAGGTGGAGACCTACCGTACCTACACGCCCGACGGCCGCGTCGTGGACGCCAAGCCCAACAGCTTCAACGAAATGACCCCTTTCGAACTCGCGAAGGCCCCGGCCTACACGGACTGGCGCCAGATGGTCATGACCAAGGTGGGGCTAGACGTGAACGCCGTGACGGAGACCGTCTACACCATCACGGACAAGAAGCCGTGGCGCCGTTTCCTGGGCGGCGTCGAAGTCCTGGCGGGGAGCGAACCCGCCCTGGAGAGGAGCGTTTCGGTGACGGTGCCCGAGGGGATGACCCTGCAATACCACCTGTTCAACGCCGCCGCCGAAGCGAAGACCGCCAGCAGCGGCGGCGCGGTGACTTACACGTGGACGCTGAAAGACGTCCCGCTCGTCCCCATGGGCGAGCGAAGCGAACTGGCCGACGACTTCCTGCCGACCCTCGTCTTCACGACGTGCCCCAACTGGGGCCACCAGGCGTCCATCATCGGCGGGCTGGTCAAGGCCTCTGAAGAGAAGACCTCACCGGCACTCGACAAAAAGGTCGACGCCCTCCTGACCGGCGTCCAGGGCGATGTCGAGCGCGTCGTCGTGCTCCACGACTACGTGGCGAATGACATCAACACCGTGCACTGGCCCCTCTCCGACTTCCAGTTTACGCCCCGCACCGCCGCGGACATCTACGACAGCGGTTACGGCCACGCGCTGGACAAGGCCGTCCTCCTGTGCGCCATGCTGAAGCACGCGGGTTTCGACTGCGCGATCGCGGCCGGCAGGCGCACGGTGAAGGGCGGCCTCGATCCGTCCCTCGTGCCGTGCGTGGCCCAGATGGACACGGTCCTCGTCCGCGTGGAAATGGAGAAACAGCCGCTGTGGCTCGATCCGACGGCGACGCTCGCAAAACGCTCCCAGCGCGACTTCGTGCCGATGAAAGGACTTCCGCTCGTCCCGGGCGTGGGCGAACTGCACACGATGACATTCGTAGGACCCAACGCCCTGTCGGCAAGCATCGAAGCCCGCGCGGCGAAGGATCTCTCGCTGGATGGCACGGTCCTCTTTACGTTCTTGGGACAGTACAGCCCCTTCTTCGAACTGAGCGAAGGGGAGAGCGCGCAGAAGGCCTATGTCGGCAAGCTGCTCGAGTCAGTACTCCCCGGCGCCGAATCTACCGGTTACTCGATCCGCCGGCTCGACCCGTCCCGCGCGAGCCTGACGGTGACCTTCAAAAGGCCGGCACCCAAACCGGACGGGGCGGTGAAGGCGCTCTCGGTGGGCGTTCCCGAGGGGTCCTCCCTGAACGGAATCCGAGGAGCGTTCCTCGAATCCAGGAGCCTCCCGCTGGTCCTCAAGTGGGCCGGTACCGAACAAGTCAGCCTCCGGCTCAACCTGCCCGAAGGTGTCGAACCGTTCTACGTCCCCGGCGACAGGACTGTCAACGGGGCAGCGGGACGGTTCGCGCAGACATGGAAAAGAGGGAAGGGCACCATCAAGGCCTCGTGGGAGGTGACCCTGCCGGACCGCGTGATCCCAGCGGATCACTACAAGGCATTCAAGGAACTCTTCGGACTCGTGCACGACCACGCGGGGCACACCGTGCTCTTCAAATAGCCGCGATCCTCGTTTACCTGTCTTCTTGTGAGGCGGCCTCCGGGCCGCCTCAACGTATTTTCCCCGACAATTGCACCTATTGCCTGTCTCTCGACGGCCTGGAATATCCATCGCCGTCGAGGAGTTCTACCCTCAGACCTTCAACCATACAGCAATGACGTCTTCTCTCAGCGAAGGAAGGGCCAGGAACCAGGGGAGGTGCGCGACGATCGCGGCGCATCGAAGGCCAAAGGATGAGTAGAGGCTTCTGAACCGCAACATTGAAACCCGCACGAACCGGAGTGGTCGCGCTGACCCACGGCCCCTGGCGGGTCGTGCAAAGGAGGTACGGAATGGTGGGACAGTGGAAGGGACTGGCGAGAGGTGTCGTGCACGCCGTCCTCGTGGCGTCATTCCTGGTAGGAACGGCCGTGAGTGCGGCCGGGCCGGCGGGCGTCAACGGCCGGCGGGATAACGATCCTCTCTACGAGGTCTGGAAAAACGAAAGCGTGTTCAGCCAGGTATCCAGCGCGGCGCAAAACGCCGCGGTGGCGCGATACGGCGTGCCGCCCTACCTTACACCGGTCAAACCGCCGGTTGCTCCGCCACTCGCCCAGACCTCGCCCGCACCGGAGTACGTCGCCCCGGGATGCACCCCGGCGAACGTGCTCGTCAACGACCCGTCGCTCGACACGACACAGTACACCCAGAGCGAGACGTCGATCACGCTGGCCGGTCCGGGGAACGTCGTCGTGGCCTACAACAACTCGCGCCTGTACTCGTCCAGCTCTCACCATTTCACGGGATGGAGCAACTCGACCGACGACGGCGCGATCTTTACGGACCGGGGGGCACTGCCGGATTCGACAAACGGCGACGTGGGAGACCCGGTCCTCGTCACGGATTCGACCTCGGGCGACGTCTACCTGGCAACTCTCATGTTCAGCGGCAGCGGCATCCAGGTGTTCAAGTCTACGGACAATGGCGTAAGTTTCGGTGCGCCCGTGAACGCCGCACCGGGGAAGAGCGGCTTTCAGGACAAGCCCTGGCTGGCCATCGACAACCACGCGGGAACGGGGCAGGGCTACCTCTA
>JBJKRE010000357.1:0-14238 GCA_046704825.1 Acidobacteriota bacterium | reverse complement strand
AGCTGGCACCGCATTTCGCGGTCGCCGTGGGTTTGGCCTTGCGCAAGATGGGGGATTAAATGATCCGAATAAATTTGCTCAGGGAAGGTCGGGGCGCCAAAAGGGGCGGTGTGAGCCTCCCCTCCATCGCAGCCGCGGCGCCCTCGGAAGGGGCTCCCCCTTGGGGCATATTCGCCACCATCCTCTTGATTGCAGTGCTTGCAACCCTGGGATACGGCGCCTGGCTCATGATGGAGAACCACAACCTGGCGCAGCAGATCTCGCGCCAGAGGGAGGAACTCAAGAAATACGAGGGTGCCAGAGAAAAGGTCAAGGAGCTCGAGCAGAAGAAGAAGGAGTACAGCGCCAAGGTGGACCAGATCAAGGAGCTCAAGGACCAGCAGAGCCTGCCGGTCAAGCTCATGAACCGCCTGGTCGAAGTGCTGCCCGAGGGCGCGTGGTACACCTCCGCGAAGCAGGACCCCCACGGTGTGACGATCGAGGGGCGGGCCCGGAGCATCAAGACCATCTCTTCCCTCTACGACAACATGGTCGGCATGAAGGAGTTCTCCAACGTGCAGCTCGGCAACGTCCGCCAGGAGAGCAGTGCCACCGAGCAGGTCTACAGCTACAAGCTCACGGCGAACTACAAGCCGGTGCCGGACCAGCAGCAGGGACAGGCCGCACAGCCGGCCAAGAACTCAGGGCCTTCAGGGAAATAGGAGGGGATCATGGACAGATTCTTGAGACTTCCCCGCTGGGCCCAGTACGTCGTGGTGGTTCTGGTGGGCGTGCTCATTTTCGGGGCCGCGTGGTTCGCATTCCTCTCGGATCAGAGCACGACGCTACAGTCCAGACGGAACCAGAGCGACGAACTCGAAACGCAGATCCGGCAGGGCAAAGAGGCCATGAAGCGCGTGGACGAACTCAACCGCCAGATCGACATGATCCGCCGCGACCTGGACGTGCTGAAGTCGATCATCCCCATGGACCCCGAGACGGGCAAACTTCTGAGGGTGTTCCAGAGCTTCGCGCGTGACCAGAACCTGGACATCGTGGCTATCAGCCCCAAGAACATCGTGAAAAAGGACCTGTATTCCGAACAGGCCTACGGCATCGATGTAGAAGGCGGCTACCACGACCTCGCCCTCTTCTTCGACAAGATCGCGCACATGCGGCGTATCGTGAACATCTCCGACCTGAACATGCGGGCGTCCAACAAGCGGGGGGCCACCGTATCGGCGACGTTCAACGCACTTGTGTACATGCAGAACCCCGAAGCCTTCAAGGCGCTGGAGAAGAAATGATGAGGCGACGACTAATCCTGATGTGTCTCGCAGGAATCGCGGTCGGCTGGCTCGGGGGAGTGGCGGCGCAATCGCCTGTGAAGACGCTCAAACACGTTCAGAAACAGGTGTCCCCGCAGAAGACCTCCCAAGCCGCTTCGACCTCTCCCCAGACGGTAAAGGGGCCGGCGGCGTCCACGCAGTCGGACGACAGCCTGTTGCTGGAAGGCGAGTCCCTTTACCGGCACGCCGCGGACAGAGACCCGTTCAGTCCGCTTGTCCGGGGTTCTTTCGGCGCCGGTTCTCAGGTGAAAGTCAAACGGGGCACGACGGGACTGTCCCGTTTTACGGTTGAGGCCTGCTCCCTGGAAGCCATCGTCAAGACGCCTCAAGGTACGGTAGCGTGGTTTCAGGGACCGGATGGCAAGCCCTACAAAGCCAAAGCGGGCGAGCACTTCGCGGATGGCATCGTCCTCAACGTCTCGTACAAGGAGGGAGAGGTGACCATCCAGCAGGAATTGAATGACCCAACCGCCATCAAGCCGTTCCGCAACCTGGTTCTCAAGATTCGGAGCCAAGAAGGGGAGGGACAATGAGTAAGCGAATTGCCCTTTGGATGACGGTTCTCAGCTGTTTGGCCGCTTGGACCGTCTGGGCGGCGGATGCCTCGCCTGCCGCATTGAACGCATTGCACGATCTCACCACGACGGCGCGGAACGGCACCGTCGTCGTCCAGGTGACGGGCAACTATCCCATCATGGACTACACCTACTACGACTATGACCCGGAGACGTTCGTCGTCGACATGGCCGACGTGGACGTTTCGGCTCTGCCGAAGACCCTGGCCGTCAACAAGGACGGGGTCCAGACAGTGAAGGTCGAGTCCATCAGCCAGGCCAGAGGGCGCGCGCTGGCCAAGCTGGAAATCCACAAGGCCTACCTTGCGAAGTGTATCGTGTCGACCGAGGGGAACAAGCTTCTCGTGAGAGTGGTCGGCGCCGGCAGTCCGCCCCCGGCGCAAGCGGCCTCCGCCGCTTCGCCCGCCGACAAGGCTGGGCCGGCCGCCTCGGCCGCCAAGGCCGAACCGGCCAGCCAGGCTCCTGCGGAACCCGCCGCCGCCAACGCCGCCTCCCTTCCCGAAGCCGACCGCCTCGTGAGCGTCGACGTCGCACAGGACGGCTCCGCGGTAGACATAAAGGCCGACGGGACGCCCAGATACAAGTACTTCACGATGAAGAACCCGGACCGGATCGTCGTTGATCTCCTCGGTGTCCGCAGGGGCCGGGTCCCCAGCCACGTCGAGGGGGCGGGCGCCATCCAGCGGGTGCGCATCGGGATCCACAAGAACGATCCCCCCGTGACGCGCGTCGTTCTCGATATGAAAAAGGCCGTCAGCCCGGTATCCGTGGACTCGAGCGGTGCCAGCGTGGTCGTCCGGCTCAATGCGGACACGCGGCGCGCCTCGGCCGATCAGGCGCCGAAGGGCGAGTCCGCGGACTCGAAACGGGTACCCACCCCGGACATGGCGCAGGCTAAGGCCGCACCCGCTCCGGCCCCCGTTCCGGCCGCGGCCCAGTCCAAACCCGCGATACAGCCCGTCGCGAAGAGCGAGACACCGGCCCCGGCGAAGTCGTCGGGCCTGGACAAGGTGAAGGTCGACCTCTCGCCGATCAAGCCAGGTGCAAGCAAGGAGTTCAAGGGCTATCAGGACCTCTTTGTTGCGCAGAATTCAGAGTCGAAGAGCGCCGAGGGCAAGACGGTGTCCGGTGGAGCCGTCCCCCTGTCCTTCAAGGAGAAGACGATCTCCGGCGAGGCGGTCAAGTACACGGGCGAGCCCATCTCCCTCAGCCTCAAGGACGCCGACATCAAGGACGTCCTCAGGATGTTCCACGACATCTCGGGCATGAACATCGTCGTCCACCCCGGTGTCCAGGGCAAGGTCACCGTGGACCTTACGAACGTGCCCTGGGACCAGGCCATGGACATCATCCTCAAGAACAACGGTCTGGACTACATCTATGAGAACAACGTGATCTGGGTAGCGCCTGCGGCCGAGATCGCCCGGAAGTTCGCCGAGCAGCAGCGACTGCAGAAGGAGAAGCTGCTGGCCGAACAGCCGGTGACGTTCATCAAGCGCCTATCGTACGCGAAGGCGGCCAGCATGGCGGCCATCGCCGGCAAGTTCCTCAGCGAGCGGGGGCACATTATCGTGGATCCGCGGACGAACAGCCTCATCATACAGGAGGTGCCGTCCAAGAAAGCCAGCCTGCTCAAGCTCATCGATTCGCTGGATACGGCGACGCCGCAGGTCCTCATCGAGGCGCGCATCGTCGAGACCAACATCACGTGGTCGCAGAGCTTCGGTATCACCTGGAGCGGCAACTGGTATTCGGGCCTGGACAGCAGCGGCAACCTGAACACGACCCACGGCGGTTCTACGGGCTCGGGTCCGGCCGGAACCTACACGCTCCACAATTTCGGAAATACGGCCGGCTGGCCCAACGTCGGGCAGGGCGACTTCGCCGTCACGCTTCCCCCGTCGGCTTCGAACGGCTTCATCGACCTCGTCCTCGGAAACACCACAGGGTCCTTCTTCCTCGACGTGAAGCTGGCCGCCCTGGAGAACACCGGGCGCGGTCGGGTCCTGTCGGCGCCCAGAATCGTCACCCAGGACAACCAGAAGGCCACCATCGAATCCGGCCGGCAGATCCCGATCAGGGTGGCGACGACGGACAAGATCTCGGTCATCTTCGTCAACGCCACGCTCAAGCTCGACGTGACGCCCCAGATCAGCGCGGACGGCAACGTCAACATGACCGTGGATATCACCAACGACTCGGTGGATTTCGCGAACCAGGAACCCGGAAACCCCCCGCCCATCATCAAGAAGGAAGCCAAGACGGTCCTCAAGGTGCACGACGGCCAGACGGCGGTGATCGGAGGGGTGTTCGTCACCAACGAGGGCGTGTCACAGAACGGCCTTCCGTTCCTTTCGAAAATCCCCGTGCTCGGCTGGCTGTTCAAGAACCGAACCAAGAGCAGGACGAATGACGAACTGCTCATTTTCCTCACTCCGAAAATCATCAGGTAGGAGCGCATGAAAAAAAAAAGGTCCCTTCTCATCGGAATCATTGGGGTTATCCTTCTTGGGTTGATAGGGGGATGTGGAACAAATAAGAATCTGACGCCGGTGTCGGAGCTGGTATTCAAGGGTGCGGACCCCCCGTCTACGAACGTGGGGGTCAACCCGCCCGGCACCCGGCTGGTGTACTTCGTGTTCAACATCAAGCTGAACGATACGAACCTGTCCCTGGTTCCGTCGGATTCCTGGACCATCGACAGGTACGAGACGCACTACTCGCTGGTCAGCGATCCGGGACACCATCTCGTGGCCGTTCCACCGGACGCGGACCAGAAGATCAAGAACAAGGTTCAGCCCAACGTGCCCAGCCGCATACCGGTGACCCTGGTGACGGACAGCTATCTGCAGCAGAACGCCATGGGTTTTGTCGGGACGACGGATTCCGCGACGGTGGCCATGCAGATCGTTTTCAAGGCCCACCGGAACAAGGACGGATATCCGCAGACCGTCAAGAGCACCTATTATTTCTCCATTGGGAATTATTGATGGAGCAGAACCTCGCCGAGCTTGAGAATCAGGTCAGGGAAGACCCTAAGATGCGCCGCTTCTACGACCTGGCGCTGCAGTACCAGAAGTCCGGAAAGCTCGACGAGGCCGTCTCGATGTGCGAGGCGGGCCTGGAGCGAAATCCCACCCAGTGGCAGGCCCGGCTCCTCCTCGCTCAACTCTACGCCGGAAAGGATCGCCTGGATGAGGCGAAGACCATGGCCGAACGGGTCCTCATGGTCCTCCCCGACAACGTGGCGGCAAACCACTTGATCGCAGATATCCTGTTCGCGTCGGGAGACAAAGCGGAGGCATTGCGGCATTACCGGATCGTCCAGCTGTTCGAGCCGGGGCGCCAACAGGTTGAAGAGCGGATTCGAATGATCGCCGGAGGAGAGGAATCTCGCACCTCGAGCCATACGGGAGCCGAGCCGACAACGGCCGATGCACGGCTCCGGGCGCCCGTCGAAGTGGACGAAGGGGCGGAGCCCGAGGACGTTCCCCTGCCGGCTGAGCCGGACCCGTCGGAGACCCTGCAGATTGGCGCTCACGTAGCGCCAGGCGAAGAGGTCGGCGGGAGTCCTGAGTCAACGCTCGCGGACGATTCGTCGGACGTGTGGGACATGCCCGAAGTGGAGGACGATTCACTCGCGCTCGGTGGACCCGAACTCGAGCAGGCAGGGTTTCTCGAACCGGAAGCCATATCCGCCGACGAGGGGGAAGTAGCCGTCGAGACGGACAGGATGGAAACGCTGCCGCCGGAGCTTTCGCGGGACGAAACAGAAGCGTCCTGGGAGAATGGGCAATCCCCGGAGGAGGCGACCGACCCTTCGCTCAGCACGATGACTCTGGCAGAACTGTACGAAAAGCAGGGGTATCCAGAAAAGGCCATAGAGATTTACCAGCGTATCCTCCTGAAAGAACCGGAGAACGCTTCGATTCGGGATAAGATCGGCCAGCTCATGAGCGGCATGGCAGGAGCCGAACCGGAAAGTCCCGCCGTACAGGACGAAGACGTCAAGAAGGCCGTTAGAAAACGCCGCATCGAGACGCTCGAGGGATGGCTCCGCCGAATCAGGGAGGGAGCCCATGTTTGAGCAACAGTTTGACCGTCTTCTGGACTCGCTGCCCGGGGTCAATGCCCTGGCGGTGGTGGGTGACGACGGGATCGAAATAGAAAGCAGGGTCCGCGCCGGAGACGTGCCGCACGAAGTGTTGAGCGCCGAAATGAACGGTGTCCTGAAAACCATGCAGCGGCTCAGATCGGAACTGGCCCTCGGACGACTCAACGAGCTCATCGTGCGCACCGAGGCGCAGAACATCATCCTGTTTGCCCTCGCCGAGGGGCTGTTCATCCTCCTGGTCAGCGATCCCGCCGAGACCACCGGGCGGACACGTTTCGAAGTCCAGAGGATTGCCCACCAGTTCCAGGATGTCCTAAAATAACTCCCTATTTTTTGGAGGCCGCTTCATGGGGTTTATCAGCAGTAACCAGATACGGAAAGGTGTGAAACTCCTCGTCGATGGGGACGCGTACGACGTCGTGGACGTGGACCACGTCAAACCGGGCAAGGGATCGGCCTTCGCCCGGGCCAAAATACGCAACCTCAGGACCGGGCAGGTCCTCGAGAAGACGGTCAAGGCCGGCGACAAGGTCGAGACGGCCGAGACGCAGGAAGCCAAGATGCAGTTCCTGTATCGTGAGGAGGACGTCTTCCACTTCATGGACCAGCAGACCTACGAACAGATGGTCATCCCGAAGGACGTTCTCGGCGACGCCGTGCAGTACCTGACCGAAAACCTGGAGGTCAGCGTGTTGCTGCACGGAACGGAACCGCTGGGTGTCGATCTGCCGAATTTCGTGACCCTGACCATCGTGGAGACCGAACCCGGATTCAAAGGTGACACGGTGTCGGGCGGGAAACCGGCCACGTGCGACACGGGTGCCGTGGTCAGCGTGCCCTTTCACCTGAACGTGGGCGACAGGATCGTCGTCGATACCCGTACGGGAACGTACAGGGAAAGGGGCTGACGCGCTCCTTGGAGAGGGAGGCGACAAAAAAAGCGGGGGCCTGGCCCCCGCTTTTTTATGTCGCCTTCCGGTAGAACTTAGAAAATCTTGCCGCGGACTGGAATGGTGACGGTCCGCTTGCTCGTCCTGATCTTGACTTCCCCGCTGAAATCCCCCAGCGTGACCGGCGGCTTGAGGTGGAGCCTCACGCTGTAGCGCTGATTGGGCGTAATCGTCTGCACCGTGGCCTCGAGGTTCTTCAGCGTGGAGGTGACCTTTTCGATTTTGAGCTCCGGTCCCTGCTCGTAGGCCAGGGTCACGGTCTTGTTCAGAGATATGTCCTCCGGATGGTCGTTGACGTAGTCCTTGTTGAGTCCGGTGAAGACGATCTCCTGGGGGTAAACCGTGAGAGGGTCCCGGATGGTACCGAAGACGTTCAGGTTCAGCGAACGTACCTTCGGGTGGGTGGTCATGAGCGTGAAACGTCCGTTGATGGGCCCTACGGGGTGGTCGCTGGGCAGGATGACCTTGAAGACGGCCGACTCGTGGTCTTTGGCCTGGGTGAGCTGGTACTTCAGGTTGTTGTCCTGGGCCTCCACCGCGGTGATCTCGAAGGGCTTGCCGTCGGAGGACTTGATGTCGAAGGTCCGCTCCAGCGACTGGCCTTTGAAGACCAGGCCGAAGTTCTGGTTCTCCTGGGGCGTCACGTTCAGGATCGACTTGATATCCGCCTTTATGGAGAGCTGAAAGTTGGCCATTTGCGGGTCGTTCGTTGCGACCATGATGGTCTTGTGGATCTGGCCCGAGAAGGCCGACGTGTGAACGCTGGCCGTGATTTTCCCGCTCTGGCCCGGGGCGACCGTACGGTCGAACTTGGTCACTGTGCACCCGCAGGTCGGCTGCACACGTGTGACCTCGAGCATCCCCTTGCCTTCGTTCTTGACGACGAAATCGTGGGTGATGGTGTCCCCCCGCGTGATCGTGCCTGCGTCGAAACTGGTCTGCTCCACCACTGCCTTCGGCAGTTCACCCTTGGACGCCTCGGCGACGGGCCGCGGGGGAGACGCGGTTCTGATCTTGGAGGATTTGGGAGTCTGCGGGTTGCCCGCCAGAACGGCCAGGCCGAAGGCGCAGGCCAGCAGAAAGACGGCGAAAGTGGTTATGACGGATGAGCCTTTCTTCATGAGGTAACCTCCATAGTATCTTCAAACATTCATTGAGAGGCGGGGGAAGTCTGCCGTATTGGTCGTCATCGTATTCGAGAATACCACGGGGAACGGGATGGGGGGTGCGGGAGACGCGGGAAAAATCATGGGTACTGAGTCCCCCAGCCGAGCTTCTCACGCAGGAGGGCGAAGTAGTTCCGCTCCTTCGAGGTTACCAGGCGAACGACGTCCGCCGATTTCTCGATGCGAACCCTGTCGCCCATCTCGACCGGATGCCCGGACTGACCGTCCGCCGTCAGAAACACTTCGCCCGATTCCTTTGTCAGCGTGATGGTCACGGGCGCCCGTCCGTCGACGATAAGGGGTCTCATGGTCAGCGTGTGTGGGCAGAGAGGCGTGATGATCACGCCGTCCATGCCGGGTGTCAGGATGGGCCCGCCCGCCGACAGGTTGTACGCCGTGGAACCGGTCGGGGTCGAGACGATCAGGCCGTCCGCCCGCATCTTGGTCAGGAGGACGCTGCCCACCTCCACGCGGATTTCTATCATGCGGGCCAGGGCCGCTTTGTTGAACACCACGTCGTTGAGACACTTGAAACCCGCGACGACCGAATCGTGGCGGATGAGGGTGGCGTCGAGCATCATACGCCGCTCGATGGAGGCCGACCCGTTGAGACAGTTCTCCAGTGCGGGGAACATCTCACCCGCGCTGATTTCGGTGAGGAAGCCCAGGTGTCCGAGGTTGACCCCCAGTATGGGCACGGGGTAGGAGCCGCAGTGGCGGGCGACCGAGAGGAGGGTCCCGTCTCCTCCGAGAACGACGACCAGGTCGACCTCCGAAGGAAGGCTCATCCTGTCCAGAACCTTCCCCTCCGCCTCGGTCAGGCGGGCGGCCTCCGGGTCCAGGATGAAGGATACGCCCCTTTTGGTCAGCCAGGCCACAAGTTCGTCCAGCAGCGGCAGCCTTCCTTCCGGCTGGGGCTTCGCGACAATGCCGACGCTGGTGCTTCGTTTATCCATCATGGCCTGTTCGTCTTATAGGGCCTCAGGTCGACGAAATACTCGACGTTTCCCTTCGGGCCCTTCACGGGGCTCTCTATCGTCGCATGATGAGTATACCCCAGATCGGCGGCATATTGACACACCGACTTCACCGCATCGTCGCGGACCGACTGGTCCCGTACGACGCCGCCCTTGCCGACGTTTCGCCGTCCGGCCTCGAACTGGGGCTTTACCAGGGCGAGAACGGGCGCCTCCGGTGCACTCCGGCTGATAGCGGGAAGGAGGAGCCTCAGGGAGATGAAGGATGCGTCCACGACCACCAGGTCGACGGCTTGCGGGAAGAACCCCTCCTCGAGGTAACGGGCGTTCACTCCTTCCAGGGCCACCACCCTGGGGTCCGTACGCAGAGTAAAGTCAAGCTGGCCGTGGCCCACGTCGACCGCGTAGACCCTCGCCGCACCCCTCTGCAGCAGGCAGTCGGTGAAGCCTCCCGTGGAGGCACCGATATCGGCGCAGACGAGACCTTCCACCGAAGTTCCAAGACGGGACAGCGCGCCGTCCAGCTTGAGTCCGCCCCGGCTGACGAAGGGGCACGCCTTGCCTCGGACCTCAAGGGGGGCGTCCGTGGGCAGGAGCTGACCGGGTTTCTCGACACGCACCTGACCCGAGTAGGCCTGGCCCGCCATGATGACCGCCTGCGCCTTCTGCCTCGTGGGGGCTAGCCCACGGACTACGAGAAGCTTGTCGGCCCTCTCCTTCATCGTCCGCGGTTCACCACGAAGTGGGCGAGTTCCCTGAGGTCCTGGCAGGAGGGACCGAGATCCGAGAGGGCCCGGAGGGCGTCCGACAAAAGCCGCTGGGCCGTGGATCTGGACTCCTCGAGCCCCCAGAGCGCCGGGAAGGTGGCCTTGCCCTGGGCCGAGTCCTTGCCGGCAGTCTTGCCCAGGTCTTCGGACGAAGCCGTCTCGTCCAGTATGTCGTCCATGATCTGAAACGCGAGGCCCAGCGCCCGGCCGTACCTCCGAAGAGCCTTCCGTACGGGGGCTCGGGCCCCGGCCCACAGGGCACCCGCCTGGACGCAGGCCTCCAGGAAGCGTCCCGTCTTGAGGTTGTGGATCCTGATGAGCTGTTCTTCCGAAACCCGTCCGCCCGACCCGGTCATCTGCAGGTCGAGGACCTGTCCGCCGACCATGCCCTCGGACCCGAGCGCGGAAAGGATCTCGCGGGATGCTGCGCTTCTCCGGGCGGTCCACCGCGATCCCCGGGGCTCCGTGGCGAGCAGGAACGCGGCGAGGGTCTGCAGCGCATCGCCCGCCAGTATGGCCATGGCCTCGCCGTAGATGACGTGGTTGGTCGGTTTGCCGCGCCGCAGCGTGTCGTCGTCCATGGACGGCAGATCGTCGTGTATCAGGCTGTAGGTATGGAAGAGTTCGAGGGCGCAGGCGGCGGGCAGCACAGCGTCGGGTTCGTTCCCCCCGCAGGCCGTGTAGGCGGAAAGCGCGAGAACGGGGCGGAGGCGCTTGCCGCCCGCCATGACGCTGTATCGCATGGCCTCGTGAAGAACGCGAGGGGACTGCTCCACCGAGGGGATCACCGCGTCCAGGGTGGCCTCGATCCGTGCGCCCCATTGCTTGACGGCCGAAGGCGTCATGACGGGTCGGCCCCGGTTTCATCGGGCTCCGGCCCGGCCTGTTCGTCCCGGAAGGGCTTTTCCTCGACCCCCTCGCCCTCGAGCAGGGTGCTCACCTTCATGGAGGCCTTCTGAAGGGCCGCCTGAAGCTCCCGGCTCAGCTTGATTCCCGTTTCAAACAGCTGAAGGCTCTCCTCGAGGGGGCGGCTCCCGTCCTCGAGCTTGGCCACGATGTCTTCCAGCTCCTTGAGCTGCTTTTCGAAACCGACCGCCTTGGGTGTCTTGGGCATTGCTACTCCAACGGAACGATGAACGCTTTGTTAAATCCCTTACCCCGCAGGTCCTCCATGGCTTTTTCGGCGGCCGCACGATTCTTGAACCCCGTGACGACGACCTTGTGTACCTTGCTCCTCTCGAGGATGGAAGACGGGTACCCGCTGGCCTGGAGCCGGTGCTGCACCTGGCGGGCGTTGGCCTCTGAAGAGAAGGCGCCGACCTGGACGCCGTACAGGCCGCGGGGCGCCTCGGAATGGTCGGAGGGCCCGGGGGCCGAAGGCTCCTTCTGAGGCGGCGGGGCCGGCCTGGCGTCCGCGGCCTGCGGGCTGACGGGACGGTTTGGAATCGCCGGCCGAGGCGTCGAAGGTTCGCCTGCCGGCGGTTCGGAATGCGTCGGGCCGCTCTCGGAGCAAGAGGGGGACGGCGCGCCGGGCTCAGGGGATGGCTTGCGTCCCGGTCCCGGGGGCTCGGGTAAGAAGCTCTGCTTGTCCACGGTGCCTTCCTGGATGGAGGTGGTGCCCGCCAGGCCACTGCCTGCCTTCGTCCTGGGGGAGAACAGCCAGGACGCAACCACAACCAGGAACGTGAGGCAGACCACGCCGGCCGCGACCCAGAGAACCTGTCTCAACGAAACGGGAGAACGCGAACCATCTGTCATGGAGCAGCTCCGCAAGGTCAGGGAAAACGCTTGAGTGGCTGGGCCACCTGAATGTCGTTCTTCGACTGGCTCTTGATCCGATACATGGCCTCGTCGGCCTTCTTGATGAGCTCTTCCTTGGTCATGGCGTGGGTCGGGTAGGAGGCCACGCCGAAGGACCCCGTGATTTCTATGCCGCCCGTTTCCTCCAGCAGGAAGGGGGTCGCCGCGAGACGGGTCCGCATGCGTTCGGCCACCTCCATCGCCCCCCGCCAGTGCGTTTCGGGCAGGATGATGCAGAACTCGTCGCCCCCGTAACGGACGACCTTGTCGATGGACCGGACCGCGTTCATGATGCGCGCCGACGCCTCCTGGAGCGTCCGGCTGCCCATGGCGTGCCCGAAGCGGTTGTTCACCTCCCGGAGCCCGTCCAGGTCCAGAAAGATCAGAGACACGGGGTTGTTGTAGCGCCGCGCCCTTTCCAGTTCCTCGGCCAGGTAGTCTTCGAAGAAGCGGCGGTTGTACGAGAGGGTCAGGTCGTCCTTTGTGATCAGCTCGTTCATCCGTCGGACCGTCAACGCGTTCTTCAGCACGAAGCTGTAGTCCGGAAGCGTCGACTCCAGGACCCGGAAAGTCTCGCTACCGAGGTTCGTGTCTTCCGAGTGGTCATCGCGGACTGCAAGCAGGGCCAGACCGGCGTAGTCGTAGACCAGCTGCATGGGCAGGACGGCGAGGAGCCTGATGGGGTGGCCGTCCACTGCCGGCACGACCTGGGCCGGCGTGGTCGGGTCGTAGACCGTGAGCTTGGGAATCATGTCCCGGATCAGGGACTCGATGTCAGAGCGGGTGAGACCGAAGCGGTCCGTGGCGTGCTTTTCGGGCGTGAAGCCCGCTCTGAAGACCCGTTCGACGTACTGGCCCTTCTCGCTGAGGATCATCAGGGTGCCGTAATCGGCCCGGAGCGCCTGCAGCAGGGACTTGAGAATCTCCTCCGACACGGTGTGCAGGTCGAAGGAGCGGAAGGTCCTCGCGAGGTCACGGTAGAGCGAAAGTTCAAGCCCCGGCGGCGGCCGTCTGCCCTTCTTCATGGGCGGTCTCCGTCGGGCCGGTACCGTGACGCCACGGTGATTATGAAGCGTTCCCCTTCGAAATTCACGGCCACTCCTGGATGCGGCTTCGCTTAAGCCTTGTCCGGTTTCTCCGTCTTTCCAAGCTTCTGGCCCGCGCTCTCAATGAACTGGCCGAACAGGGCCCGGAACTCCATCGGCACGGGGAATACGATCGTGCTGGCGTTCTCCGCGCTGATCTGGGTGAGCGTCTGCAGGTACCTGAGCTGCATGGTGATGGGGTTCTGCGCCATGATCTCGGCGGCGTCCGCCAGGGTCTGGGCCGCCTGGTACTCGCCGGTGGCGTTGATGACCTTCGAGCGCTTTTCCCGCTCGGCCTGGGCCTGGAGGGCCATGGCCCGCTGCATGTCCTGCGGCAGGTCGACGCCCTTGATCTCCACCAGCGACACCTTGATGCCCCAGGGGTCCGTGTGGAGGTCGAGGACCGACTGGAGCTGCTGGTTGAGCTTCTCCCGTTCGGACAGCAGCTCGTCCAGCTCGACCTGGCCGAGGATGGACCGCAGGGTCGTCTGGGAGAGCTGCGACGTGGCGTAAATGTAGTTCTCGACCTGGAGCACGGCGTTCAGCGGGTTGAACACCCTGAAGTACACGACCGCGTTGACCTTGACAGAGACGTTGTCCTTGGTGATGACGTCCTGCGGCGGAACGTCGAGCACGATGGTCCGCAGGGCCACGCGCACCAGGCTGTCGAAGGGTTTGAACACGAAGATCAGGCCGGGGCCTTTGGGCTGGGGCAGCACGCGTCCCAGCCGGAAGATGACCCCGCGTTCGTACTCCTTCAGGATGTTGATGCAGGAGAACAGCCACGCGAGTATGATGATGATAACGACCAAAACGGACACGCTAATGTTCGCCATGATTTCCTCCCTCCGATTGAGGGACAACGCGAAGGGTCATCCCGTCCTGTCCGACCACTTTCACCCGTTCACCGGGCGCAAGCGGCGTGTCGCTGACCGCGTTCCAATATTCACCAAATACGAAGACCTTGCCCGGAAGCGGGGGGTTGATGGCCTCGCGTACCGTCCCCGCCTGTCCCGTGATCCCCTCGCTGCCCGTGACGACGGGGTTCCTCATGGCCCGGGCCACGAGGGTAAGGAGGAAGAGGACGATGGCCGAAAACGCCGCCACCACGGGCACGATGATCGCCAGCGACAACCTCAGCTCCGGAATAGGGCCCTTGCTGTACAGCATGAGGCTGCCTATCAGCAGGGCGATGACCCCTCCAATGCTCAACATCCCGTAGGATACCACCTTAAGCTCCAGGATGAAGAACGCGATGCCAAGAAATATGAGGAGCAGGCCCACCACGTTTACGGGGAGAAGCGGGATCGACATCAGGTAGAGCAGAATGAAAATGCCCCCCAGGACGCCCGGAAAGATGAGCCCGGGGCTCTTGAACTCGATGAAGAGGCCCAGTGCGCCAAGGAGCAAGAGGATATAGGCCAGGCTGGGGTTGGCGAGGGCGGACAGGAAGCGCTCCCTCGCGGACATGTCGTA
>JBJKRE010000356.1:0-3844 GCA_046704825.1 Acidobacteriota bacterium | reverse complement strand
CGAGGCATACCAGGTGGTCGTGTCCGAGCCCTTCGAAGGGCTCGGACACGACCACCTGGTATGCCTCGCCCTCGAGGATGGCCTCCTTTACGGCGGCGATGTTCCGCGTGAAGCGATCGCGGTCGGGACTGCCCGTCTGCGTCCACCGGCCCGCAGGACCCTCGTCCCGCACCGGGCCCTCCAGGCGCGTCTTGAGCAGCCTGAGCACCTGCCGGGAACTCTCGCTCTCTCCCTTCTTCGGATAGTGGTAGAGACAGGCTTCCTGCTTCAGGTGGTCGAAGACCAGCCCCGTCGTGAACAGGCCGAACACCATCCTCGCCTCCCTCGGCGCCCGGAAGACCTTTTGCAGAACGGGTTCCGCGTAAGCCATGCACGAGAAGTCCATCCACCCAACCACGCCCCCCGCGAAGGGCATTTCCTGGACGGAAGCCCGGTTCGTGTACCCGCCCACCCACGACTGGAGGGCGTCGAGCGGCGGACCGTCGAGCGCCCGGCGCCCCTCCCTCGAGCGCAGGGCGGCCTGTTCACCCGCCTCGAGCACCTCGGCCGGATCCCAGCCGAGAAAGGAGTAGCGCGCCTGGGTCTCTCCTCCCGCGACGGATTCCAGCAGGAAGGCGTCCTGACCGGGCCGGGTCAGCGCGAGAAAGGCCCGTACGGGGGTACTTAGGTCGGCCGTGAAGCGCAGCAACTCGGGCTCTCCGAGACCGGTCCGCATCGCGTCGATCGTCTTGATCCGGCAGCTTTCCATCGCTCGCATCCTTTCCACGTGGCACAAAAAAAGGCCCACCGCATGCGGTGGGCCGGGTGTTCCGAACGCACTGGGCGCCTAGACGGCAGACCCTCGCGCACGCGCACCCGAGCCCTTGGACCACCACCAGATGTTAACGATGCGGCTCAGGCTTGCAGGTGCGTACATTGTGTTCCTTCCTCCGTTGAGAGAAAAACTGTAAAGGCTGCCGGTGGAAATGTCAAGGGCGGGGGGTATTGGGGATTTCGGATTGGGATTTGAAGAACGGCAATGAATTGAGGATGGGGGTATTTCCAGAGGGCTAAGGCCTAAGGGCGAAAGGCTAAAGAAAAGATCTGACACGGCTTTGGGCGAGCCTTCGAAGGCCCGCCCTCCGCCGTTCACTGGATCACTTGGTCACAGAATATACCTGCTCAGGTCGCGGTCGGAGGCCACGGCCTTCAGCCGCTCGTCCACGTAGGCCCGGTCGATGGTGACCTTCGCGCCGTTGAGCTCGGGCGCCCGGAACGAGATCTCGTCCATGACCGTTTCGAGCACGGTATGGAGCCGTCGCGCGCCGATGTTCTCCAGCTTGTCGTTGATCTCGTTGGCGTAGTCCGCCACGGCCTCGATGGAGTCCTCGGTGAAGACCACCTCGACGCCTTCGGTGGCCAAAAGCGAGGTGTACTGCAGGATCAAGGCATTCGCCGGTTCCTTCAGTATCCTGACGAAATCCTCCTTCTTCAGCGAGGACAGCTCGACCCGGATGGGGAAACGGCCCTGGAGTTCGGGCAGAAGGTCAGACGGCTTGGACATGTGGAAGGCGCCCGCCGCGATGAAGAGTATGTGGTCCGTCCGCACGAGCCCGTACCGCGTGTTCACGCGCGTCCCCTCGACGATGGGCAGGAGGTCTCGCTGAACCCCCTCGCGGCTCACGTCGGGTCCGCCGTGCCCGCCGGCGCTTTTGCCTGCGATCTTGTCGATCTCGTCCAGGAACACGATGCCGCTCTGCTCGGTGCGGTTAACGGCCTCGCGCTGTATCTCGTCGTTGTCGAGGAGCTTGTCCTCCTCCTCTCGGGCCAGCAGTTCGAGGGCCTCGGGCACCTTGACCTTCCGCGTCTTGCGGCGGCCGCCCATGAGACCGGGCATGAGGTCCTGCAGGTTGAAGCCCATCTCCTCCATGCCCGCCGGCGTGAAAATGCGCATGGAGGCGCCGCCTTCGGGCACGTCCACTTCGACGGTCCTGTCGTCGAGCCGGCCCGCCTTGAGCCATTCGCGCATCTTCTCCCGGCTGCCGGTGGCCGGCGTACCGGTCAGGGGCGGCGGCGTGAAGGAGGTGTTCCCCTCCATCGTGTCCGGAGCGGGCTCGCCCGGGCTGTACCTTGGTGCGGGGGGAATTAGCAGGTCGAGCAGGCGCTCTTCCGCGTTGGCCGTGGCCTTTTCCTGAACGCTCGCCACCTTCTCCGCCCTGACGAGGTTGTAGGCGATCTCGGTGAGGTCGCGGATCATGGACTCCACGTCCCGGCCCACGTATCCCACCTCGGTGAACTTGCTCGCCTCGAGCTTGATGAAGGGCGACGCCGTGAGTTTGGCCAGGCGCCGGGCGATTTCCGTCTTGCCCACGCCGGTGGGACCGATCATGATGATGTTCTTCGGGACCACCTCGTCCAGGAGTTCGGCGGGCAGGGCCTGTCTTCGAACCCTGTTGCGCAGGGCCACGGCCACCGAGCGCTTGGCGTCCTCCTGTCCGATGATGTACTTGTCCAGTTCCTCGACGATCCTGTTGGGCGTCAGGGGGTCGTCCAGGCGGTTGAAAAGGGACCCCTGTTCGGTTCGTATCATGGTCACTCCCAGCGGACACATCGGGACTCGCGGTCGGCCCCGGTCCGCGCCGCCCGCGGCGGGCGTCTTGCGTCCACTCCCGGCTATGCGCCGAGCTCGAGGACGGTCACGTTCGAATTGGTGTAGATGCAGATGGCGGCGGCCGTGTTCAGGCTCTCTTCCACGATGTCCCTCGCCGACAGCGCGGTGTGCTTGAGGAGAACGCGGGCGGCGGCCATGGCGTACGGTCCGCCCGACCCGATGGCCAGGACCCCGTCGTCCGCAGCGATCAGCTCGCCGCTGCCCGAGAGCAGCAGCTGCCTGTCGTGGTCCGCCACAACCAGCATGGCTTCCAGCCGCCTGAGCGCCCTGTCCATGCGCCAGTCCTTGACGAGTTCCACGGCGGAACGCTCGAGGTTGCCGCCGAACTCCTCGAGCTTGGCCTCGAACCGCGTGAACAGGGCGAAGGCGTCCGCCACGCCCCCCGCGAAGCCGGCCAGAACCTGATCGTGGTAGAGAAAGCGAACCTTTTTCGCAGTGTGCTTGATCGCCGTGTTGCCGAGCGTCACCTGCCCGTCGGCGCCGATGGCGACCCTGCCGTCGCGCGCCACGCACAGGACGGTCGTACCGTGAAAGGTTTCCAAGTCATCACCTCCAAGGCCTAACCTTACCTCAACCCGCATCCCATGTTAACAGGCCGGGATGCGAAGGCTCGCCTGACGGCCCTTCGGCTCGGAGCCTCCGCTCAAGCGACGATGACCCTCGGGATGTCGCACGAAAGGCTCACCAGGACTTCGTAGTTCAGGTTGCGCGTCATGTCGCTGAAGGAGGCCACCGAGATGTGCATCCTGTTCTGCCGTCCGATGACGACCACCTCGTCGCCCTTCTGGATGCCGGGCACGTCGGTCACGTCAATCATCATCATGTTCATGGCCACGGTGCCCACGACCAAGGCCCTGCGGCCGCGGACGAGCACGTGTCCAAGGTTGCTCAGATTGCGCGCGAAGCCGTGGAAGTACCCCACCGGCACGGACGCGATCCGCTGCCGGCGCGTCGTCTGGTACGTCATGCCGTAGCCGATGAACTCGCCCGGCCCCACGTCCTGGATGGCCATGACGCGGCTCTTCCAGCTCATGACCGGCCTGAGAAGCTGCGTCGTCCTGTGGTTCGAATCGGGCGCGTGCTGCATGAAGTAGTGCATCCGCGTCTCCTGGGTCGGCCAGAATCCGTACTGCGCGATGCCGAAGCGGACCATGTCCATGATGGTGTCCGGATAGTTGAGCGCCGCCGCCGAAC
>JBJKRE010000355.1:0-4935 GCA_046704825.1 Acidobacteriota bacterium | reverse complement strand
TTCTTGGACAGCATTTCAGTAATACCGCAAAGGGGGCCTCATCCTGAATCCACGAAATAGTCCGTCCAAAACCCTTGCTAGGCCTCGGTCCCTATCGGGCTACCGAATTATTTTGGACAGCAGTGGGCTAAGGCCGAAAGGCTAAGGGCTAAGGAAAGGCGGAAGACATTTGTCTCCCAAGGGCTAAAGGCTAAAGGCTAAAGGCTAAAGTGAAGCCGGCGGGGGACGGGCCTTCGGAGGGAAGGAATCTCACCGCAGAGGCGCAGAGGACGCAGAGAAAAGATTGAGAAAGGCCCAATTCATACTTCGGCAGACGGTAGACCTTTGCAGACCTACCCACGCACTGAACACCAGACACTGAACACCAGACACTGAACACCAGACACGAAACACTGACCGGCCGCACCGGACTCACCTACTCACGGAACCGCCTTCGAAGGCCTGCCTGCAACTCGATCACTGGATCGCTTGATCACTTGATCACTGTTCCCAACGGCACACGCTGCTCGGCCGAAGGCAGGGCCGGTGATAGAATACGGTGGTGGAGAGGGGAGCCCCATGGACGTCAGGACGGTCCACTGTCCAAACTGCTCGGCGCCGCTCAAGGTGCCACTCGGCGAGGTGGAGGTAGTGTGCGACTTCTGCGAGTCGCGGCTGAAATTCCACCCGGACGCCAGCGAACTCGCCGTGGTCAAAACCCGCGAGGAGATGAAGTACCGCGAGCGCGTGGCCGTCCGAAAGGCGGTGCTCCAGAAGCAGCTGGAGCAGGAGGAGGCCGAACGGTGGCGGCGTACGGCCGCACAGGTGGCCATCGCGGTCCTGCCCGTCGTCGGGAGCGCGGTGGGGCGGAGCATGTTCCACGCGGCGCTCGGACGGCGATCCGGCTGTCTGGGGTGCGGGTGCCTGGTGGCGGTGCTCGGGGGGCTCACCCTGTTTGCTGCGGCTCTGCTGATTCTGTGAATCGCTCACAATCTCGCATTTCAGTCGGCTCGTAACAGAGAAGCCTACGGCCCGTCAGCGACGCCCTTTCCCCTGGCGGGGCCCAGGCCACGGCTTCGGGCGTACCAGCGCGCCAGGCGCTCGGGGCCGACGCCGAACTTGTAGCCCCAGATGATGACCTTGTTGGTGAGGGTGACGCGCACCAGTCCCAGGGTCTCCCATCGGCGTGCTGACGTCGCGACGCGCTGGGCCAGCGTGACGACGCGTCCCCTGCGCCTCAGTCGTTCGACGAAGGCGAAGTCCTCCATGATGGGCGCGTCGGGGAAGCCACCCAGTTTCTCGAAATCCGGGCGCCTGACGAAGAGCGCCTGGTCGCCGAAGGGCATGCGGCAGGCCCGAGACCGCAGGTTGGCCATAACTTCGACGACACGGTAACCGGGTCCGTCCGCGGCGATGCCGAGCGAGAAGCCCCCGCCCGATACGGCCGGGTCGTCGAGGGCACTCAGGACCGCGCGGTCGTATCCTTCAGGGAGCGCCGTATCGGCGTGCAGAAACAGCAGGACATCCGCCGAAGCTTCGCCCGCGCCCGCGTTGGCCTGGGCGCCCCGGCCCCTGGCGCCGCGGACGATGCGCGCCCCCGCCCTGGCGGCGCGTTCCGCGGTGCCGTCCGTGCTGCCGCCGTCGGCCACGATGATCTCGACCGGCGACCCGGCCGTCGATGCGCTCGCGATGCACGCCTCGATGAATGCGGCCTCGTTCAGGGCGGGTACGACGACGGACAGGGCGGGCTTCGTCACCTCCGCCTCCACCGCATGAGCATCCGGAACAGCCGGAGCACGCGCGGCGTGAGCCTCTGCCGGTTGTACGCGTCGGCCAGGCGCTTCACCACCTCGCCGTGGGTCGGATAACAGTGGACGGTGGAGGCGAGGGCGCGGGCGCCGAGCCCCGAGGTCATGGCGAGGGTCACTTCGGCCAGCAGGTCGCCGGCGCGGGAGGCCGCGATGGTTGCCCCCACGATCGTGTCGGTGCCCCTGCGGAGGTGAAGGACTGCAAACCCCTCCGCCTCTCCGTCGAGGACCGCCCTGTCGACAGCTCCGAGGTCCACCGTGAGGCTCGTGAGCGGAATGTCCAGACGGCCGGCCTCTTCCTCGGTGAGGCCGACACGGGCGATCTCCGGGTCCGTGTACGTGCAGTGCGGGATAACGAGCGCTCGTGCCTTCTTCCGTCCGAAGAAAAGGGCGTTCTGGACGACGACGCGCGCCATGGCGTCCGCGGCGTGGGTGAATTTGCAGGGTGAACAGACGTCGCCCGCAGCGTAGATGCGCCGGTTTGAGGTCCTGAGCCGCTCGTCCACGCAAACCCCGTCGTCGTCGAAGGCCACCGCCGCCGCGTCGAGCCCCAGGTCCCCGAGGGATGGCCGCCGGCCCGCGGCCACCAGCACGGCGTCGAAGGCGAGCGAGCGGGTCTTCCCGTCATGCAGGTAGTGAACGACCTTCGCGCCGTCCCGGACTTCGAAGCGCCGGATGGCGACGCCCAGGCCCAGGCCGATGCGCTCAGATTCGAACCGGCGCTGTAAGAGGGTCGAGGCTCGGGGGAGTTCCCGCGGAAGAAGGCGGTCCGCGTCGCTGAGGATCGTGACCTCACTCCCGAACCCCGCAAAGGCCTGAGCCATCTCGCACCCCACGGGGCCGCCGCCCACGACCAGGAGGCGCCGCGGCAGTTCCTCCAGGTCGAAGAGTGTTTCGTTCGTCAGCGGGGCTGCGGATTGGAGGCCTTCGATCGGGGGCAGGAAGGGCCGGGCACCCGTGGCGATCACGGCCCTTGCGAAGCGGATCCGCCGACCGTCGACCTCGAGCGCGTCCCGCGAGACGAACCGGGCGTCGCCCAGGAAGACGTCCACGCCCATGGCGGCGAAGCGCGCGACCGAGTCCCCTGGCGCCAGTCCGGCGCGCAGCCGACGCATCCGGGTCATTACCGAGGGGAACTCCACGTCGACGGAAGGCACGCTCAGGCCGAATTCCCCGGCGCGGCGGGCTTCTCGGGCTGCCCTCGAAGACCGGATCAGGGCCTTGGACGACACGCACCCCACGTTCAGGCAGTCCCCGCCCAGGCGGTTCCTCTCTACGAGGGCCACCTTTGCGCCGAGTCCGGCCGCGGCGGCCGCGCACACCAGGCCCGCGGTGCCGGCTCCTACCACCGCAAGGTTGTAGCGTGCGGCGGGGGCGGGATTGGTCCACCGGCCCGGGTGGACGTTGGCGTCGAGTTCGGCGTCGAACGTTCCCTCGCCGGACGTCGCCCCGGCCGGTCCGCTGTCAGCCATCCGCCTCCTCCTCGTCCGGTTCGGCAAGTTCGGGGGCCGTCTTCGCCAGGGTCCGTCTTGCGATGCGCGTGGCGAACAAGGCCACCGAGGCCGTCGCCACGAGTCCGACCCAGAAGAAGACCCTTTCCACGCTCCCGTTGCCGCCGGACGCCTGCGCGTGCCGGCCCAGGGCGGCTGCCTTCGGGACGAGCGAGCCGAGGTACACGTAAAGCAGGGTGCTGGGCAGCATGGCGATCCAGGAGCCGAGCACGAAATCCCTCAGACGGATCTTCGTCAGCCCGAAGGCGTAGTTCACGATGTTGAAGGGGAAGATGGGGGAGAGGCGGATGAGGACGAGCATCTTCAGTCCGTCCCGTGTGATGCCTTCCTGCAGCGCCGTGAAGCGCGCGCTCGTCTCCATGCGCCTGCGTATCCACCCGCGGGCGGTCGTCCGGCCCAGGAGGAAGGCCCCCGTGGCGCCCAGGACGCTCGCGGGGGAGGCGATCACGGTGCCCCACAGGGGTCCGTACAGAAAGCCCGCGGCCATGGTGAGGAGCGATCCGGGCAGGAAGAGGATGGTGCCGATCGCGTAGGCCAGCCCGAGAACCACGCCCCCCGCGGGTCCCAGCCCGTGGACCCACTCGAGGAAGCGGGGGACCTCCTCCTCCACGGGCAGGTAGTGGATGGCCACGAGGGTCGCCGCCAGCAGGACCGCCGCCCCCGTCCACCTCAGCATCCTCCTGCGTGTCATCGGGGACCCTTCGTCCGGGTGTGCGGCAGCGGAGGGGCGGCGGAAGGCACCGGGATCATTTTGCCAGCGCTCCCGTGCACGAGGAGCCGCAGCCGGCCGTGCACCCGAAGCAGTGTTCACCCGTGGCGACGGGGAGCCCTTCGATGTCCTTCAGGGAGCGGACGGAATCCAGGTTCGCCGCGCGGCCCCGAGCGATCAGCGGCATGTCGAGCATCTGGTTGAAATCGCAGTCGTAGAGCCTTCCGTCCCAGCTCACACTCACGAGGGAGCGGCACATGACGCCCTCCAGGGCCTTCGGGTTGAAGTGGTTGACGAGGAGGCCCATGTAGGCGTCATATTCGCCGTTTCGCTCGAGCCGTCGGGCGAACCGGGCGATGGGCATGTTCGTGATGGTGAACAGGTGGTCGAAGGCCAGGCCGAAATCCTCGCCCAGCACGCGTCGGTAGTCCGACTCCAGCTCCGACTGGGCACCCGGAAGATAGGCGCCCACGGGGTTGTACACGAGGTCGAGCGTAAGGCCCGACCCTTCGCGTGCATATCCCGTTTCGTTCAGGAGACGCAGCGCGTCGATGCTCGGTTCGAACACGCCCCGCCCGCGCTGGGCCTCCACGTTCTCCCTCGTGTAGCAGGGCAGGGAGGCGACCACCTCCACCGCGTTGTCGCGGAGAAACTCCGGCAGGTCCTCCTGTCCCGGGAGGGCCAGGACCGTGAGGTTGCACCGGTCGATGACGTGCCGGCCGAGCCGCCGGGCCTCGCGCACCAGTGGCCTGAACACGTTGTGCAGCTCGGGCGCTCCTCCGGTGAGGTCGAGGGTGGTGACGGCAGGGCTCGCCTCGAGAAGGCGGATCACCTTCTCCGCTGTGCCGGCGTCCATGCGCTCCGTCCGGTTGGGTCCTGCACCCACGTGGCAGTGGTGGCAGGCCTGGTTGCAGAACCTCCCGACGTT
>JBJKRE010000354.1:0-4818 GCA_046704825.1 Acidobacteriota bacterium | reverse complement strand
CGCCTGGGCCGCTGAGTCGGCCCAGTTTTTCATGTCCCAGGGGCTCTCGCTGGCCATCCTGGCGTGGGTGCAGACCCTGCCCGAGTTCGCGGTGGAGGCGGTCATCGCCTGGCAGGCGCCGACCTCGCCGCACGGTACGGCCCTGGTCTCGGCGAACTTCACGGGTTCGCTGCGCCTCCTGGTAGGGCTCGGCTGGCCGCTCATCTACGTGACGGCGGCGTGGTTCCACCGCAAGAAGCACGGCCGGACCATGTCCCGCATCCGGCTCGACCCCGAGCACAGCGTGGAGGTGGTGGGGTTGATCGTCTCGATCCTCTACTTCTGCGTCATCGACGTCAAGGGGACGCTGAGCATCTGGGACAGCGCGATCCTCATGGTCATCTACGTGGCGTACGTCGTGATCCTCAACCGCATCCCGCCCAAGGAACTCGAGAACGCCGAAGAAGAGGAATGGCCGATCCGGAAGATCGTCCAGCTTCCGCCGGCCAAGCGCAACGCCACGATCGGCGTCCTTTTTCTCGGCGGTGCGGTGATCATCTACTACACGGCGGAGCCCTTCCTGCACTCGCTCATGGCCCTCGCGGTCACGCTCGGCATCTCCCAGTACGTCTTCATCCAGTGGATCGCGCCGCTGCTGAGCGAGTTCCCCGAAAAGGTCTCGGCCCTCTACTGGGCGAGGAAGGTCACCGGCGCCCCCATGGCCCTGATGAACATGGTCTCGTCCAACATCAACCAGTGGACCATGCTCGCCGCCATGATTCCCATCGTTTACGCCTTCTCCGCCGGCCACATCTCGCCCATCGTCTTCGACCACGAACAGCGGCTCGAGATCTTCCTGACCATCGCCCAGTCAGCTCTCGGCGCCTGCCTCCTGGCCAACCTCTCCTTCGCCTGGTATGAGGCCGTCGCCCTCTTCGCGCTCTTCGCGACGCAGTTCTTCGTCCCCGGCACGCGCGAGGAGGTGGCCTTCCTGTATTTGGCCTGGGTGTGCTACGAGGTCCTCCGCTGGCTGATGGGCTACGCCAAACCCCTGGCCTTCACCGAGTTCTGGCGCCTCTTCCGGCAGAGGATGCTGGGAAGGCCGGCCTGACGAGGCGTTCGGGAGTTCACCGATTCAACTTGAACGTCCGCGCAGCGAGTCTCCCGCGGTTGCCCGCGAAGTCGCTGCACGTGCCCGTCAGGGTATGGGGCCCGGGCATCTGGCGGCTCTGGTCGATTCGGACCTCGCTCGTTTCGGGGTCCCAGTCCGCGAAGACCGGTTCGCCGTCCATGGCGAGCCGCAGGGTCCTGAGGTCGGGGCCGCTCCCGCGGTCCCGCAGGTGGATGCGCAGTTCGGGGCTGTCCACGTGGGGAATGGTGTCGAGCCTCGGGCGTCCCCAGTAGGGTGCCGACTCGTCCATCATCAGGCCGTAGGTGCCGTCCACGAAGTAGGGGACGGGCTTCCCGGTCCAGTTGTCCAGGAAGGCGTGCCGCTCCCGCAGGTATACGCCGAGGCGAGGCCGGGGCGGGAAGCCCGGGAAGGTCACGGCCGCCTGGAAGGTCCGCGGGTAGGGGCCCAGCCTGCAGGTGTGCGCTGAGCCGCCCTCGAAGTCGCCGGCCGGCGCGGCCTTCACCGCCGCGCAGGCGCCGCGGGGGACCGCGAGGCGGAATCCGCCGTCTTCCACGACGCCGGGTCCGGCCGCCAGGAGCCAGGGCGTTCTCTCTCTTCCCAGCGCCAGGACGCCGCCCTCGCGCGGCAGTTCCCCCGCTGGCAGGAGGGCGCGGATCCTGCCTCCGCCCAGCATTCTGACCCTCAGGTGCAGGACGGGCGCCTTACCCACCTTGACGGGGGTCACGCCCTTCTCGCCGGTTCGTGTCAGGTCGAGAAGGACTCCCGACGGCAGGATCTTGAGGCCGTTAAGGGCGTACCCGCCGCCGGGCAGGGAGAGCCTCGAATCCACAGGATCCGGTGCCACTCGTACCGTTGCCGTGAGTTCCGAGGACTGGTCTGCGCGGTTGCCGGCCACGATCTTGAGGGCGTGCGCGCCTCCGGCGAGGTCATCCGGGAACCCCGGGCCCTGGATGCCGTGGACGTGCATGGAGGGGAGCCTCCGCATGCGGTAGGTGTCGCTTCCCGGCAGGCCGCCCTCCGGGTCGAAGAGGTCGGGCGACTCCTTGTACCTGAGCAGGCTGATGCAGCTCAGGTCCATGTCGAAGAAGGGGTGGCCGTCCAGGGATGCCCGGAGCCGGGGGATTCCCGTGTTGTTGCGGCGGATGCCGAGGTGGTCCGTGACCACCGCCTCCACATCCACGCGGCCGCTCACCGTGACGGTGCGGCGGAGGCCGTAGCGGTTGTGTCCGAGCGCCGCGGCCCGTACCAGGAGGGGTTCGAGACCCCCGTCAACGGAGGCGCCCGCATCGAGAGGCACGAACCGGACGCCGCGTATCACGGGCGGCGTGACGCCGGAGGGAAGGGGAAGTCCCTGGCCGAACGGATCGCACAGGCGATCGCCCCGGCGCACCTCGAAGTGCAGGTGGGGGCTGCCCACTCCCAGGTCCCCCGAGTAGGCCACCACCTGGCCTGCCTTCACGCGGCGCGGAGGATTCAGGGTGATGGTACCGGGAAAGGAGGTGCCCGCCTTCTCACAGGCTTTCAGGAGCGCGCTCTCCAGCCCCAGGCGCTTGTTCTCGTAGCGGCACAAGTGGCCGTAGACGGCCGTGCGCCCGTCGTCGAGCTCAAGGTACAGGACCCGGCCGTACCCGCCCGGCTCCCGGCGTATGCGCACCACCGAACCGTCGGCCACGGCGTAGCAGGGCCAGCCGATGCTCTGGCTGGTCCGCATGTCGACGCCGCCGTGGAAGTGCGTCCGGCGGTACTCGCCGAAGCTGGACGTGCACCCCTCACGCATGGGGAGGGGCCACAGGAGCGCGTCTTTCGAAGACGCGGCGTGAAGCCCCGGAAGGCCCGCCACGAGGGCACCGATGCAGGCCAGCCCGGCCGCCAGAGCGCCGAAGGTACGAAGGTAGGAGCGCACGCTGCAACCTCCCGTCCTGAAAAGGGTCTAACGTGTACTCACTATTTCCCGGCGCGCTTCGCGACGAGGTCGGAAAGGTAGGCCGAGAAGGCCTCGGAGAGGTCGGGCCGGTCGAGCGCGATCTCCACCGTCGCCTTGAGGAATCCGAGGCGGTCGCCCGTGTCGTAGCGGCGGCCCTCGAAGCGGTAGGCGTGGACCTTTTCACGGCCCAGCAGCGTCCGGATTGCGTTTGTGAGCTGGATCTCGCCGCCCGCGTCCTTCTCTGTCTTCTCGAGTTCCTCGAATATGGCGGGCGTGAAAATGTACCGGCCCACCACGGCCGTGGTGGACGGGGCCACCTCCGGCTTGGGCTTCTCGACGATGTCGTTCACGTCGATCAGCCGGTTGTCGACGGATTCGCCAGCCACTATGCCGTACTTGTAGGTCTGGTCTTTCGGTACATCCATGACGCCGAGTACGCTCGACTCCGTGCGGTCGAACACCTCGATCATCTGCTGCATGCAGGGCGTCTCGGAAACCACGATGTCGTCGCCCAGAAAGACGGCGAAAGGCTCCTGCCCCGCCCAGGTCCTGGCGCACAGAACCGCGTGCCCCAGCCCCAGCGCCTCCTTCTGGCGGAGGTAGGTGACCTCGACCATGGAGGCGATGGCCTGGACGATGCTCAGCTCGTTGAGCTTGCCGCGCTCCTCGAGAAAGCGCTCGAGTTCGTAGGAGACGTCGAAGTGGTTCTCGATGGCTTCCTTGCCGCGGCCCGTGATGATGAGGATGGATTCGATGCCGGCGGAAACGGCCTCCTCCACCACGTACTGGATGACCGGCTTGTCGACCACGGGGAGCATTTCCTTCGGAGACGCCTTGGTGGCCGGAAGAAACCGCGTTCCGAGCCCTGCGGCAGGGATGACGGCTTTCCTTACGCGCATTCATTTCCTCCTGAATCTTCTATCGAGCACGCTTCACAAGTATAAGCTTAACACAGGCCGGCGTACGCGGCTTCACCGGCGGCGGCCTTTACCGTATACTGTCCGCGGTTCCTTTCTGGGAGGGATGAGGATGAACAAGGGCGTTTTCATGGCACTGGTCTACTTCGCGGCGCTCGCCGCGGTGGTCGTGCTAATGGTCCTCCTGCTCTCGCCGTTCCTCTCTTCGCTTGCGTGGGCAGGCGTGATAGCCCTGGGGGCCTACCCGCTTCGCAACTGGTGCTGCCGCCGGTGCAAGGGGAGGGAGAACCTCGGCGCCTTCGTGGCGACATCGGTCGTGACGCTCCTGATCGTCATTCCGCTCGTGGTACTCATGGTCCTTTTCGCCAGCCAGGCCACCGAGGTGGTGGTCTCGCTTCAGAAATACGCGGCCACCGGCCACATTCCCGGCCGGCAAGAACTCATGTCGAATCCGACGATCGCCGCGATCATGCATAAGCTCGAGCCTTACGTGAGCAACCTGGACATCAAGCCCACGCTGTTGAATGCCATGAAGGGTCTGGCCGGGCTCTTCGTGGGCGCGTCGAAGAAGTTTCTCATGGGAGCCTTCGGGGCCATCTTCAAATTCTTCGTCATGGTGGCGGTACTCTTTTTCGCATTTCGCGACGGCCACAAAATGACGACGGCCTTCTGGGACATCGTGCCGCTCAAGGACGAGGACAAGGCCATCATTAACGACGCCGTCAAGCGCGTCGTTTCGGCGGTGCTCTACGGGATCGTGCTGACCTGCGTGGTGCAGGGCATTCTGGGAGGAATCGGCTTTGCCATCGTGGGTCTGCCCTCTCCGGTTTTCTTTGGGGCGGTCATGGTGGTGGCGGCCTTCATAC
>JBJKRE010000353.1:0-23975 GCA_046704825.1 Acidobacteriota bacterium | reverse complement strand
GGGGTACTCCGACGCGCCCCGCGGCGAACTGCTGGACGCCCTCCAGAAGGAGGCGGGGACCATGCCGGGGCTCTTCGCGTCCCACAGCCCCTTTTCGTCGGTGGCCACGCACTTCGGGCGCGCGGCCGGCTTGATCTTCCTCCTGAACGATCCCATGATGATTGGAGGAGACCCCAGGGCCCTAGAGGTGCGGAGCGACTACTACGGGTACATCGAGCGGAAGCTTCCCCTCCTGGTGGTCACCTTCGACGGGTACGACACGCCGCCCATGGGCGACGACGTGAGGGATTACATGGAGTACCGGCTGGCCAAGGAGAGGCGCTATCAGAGGGCGGTGCTGTTCTGCTACTTCCCGCAAGGCCGACGCGTCTCTTCCGCGACCTTCGACGACCGGTCCAACGCCTTCGGCGTGGCCCAGCTCATCCTGTCGCACGCCGTGTCGGACACCGCCAAGACGTGGTTTTATCTTTGGAAAGAGATGGATGGAGACGTGTCCGCGACGCCCTTCTACCATCCGAAAGAGGACGGCTGCAAGACCTCGCACTGACGGGGGCGGAAGCCCGCGGCGTGCCGGCGCACCGCCCCGGAGTTAAGCATGAAGACCGTAGAGATCAAGCGAGCGCTCATTTCCGTTTCGCGCAAGGAGGGCGTAGACGAGTTCGCCAAGTTCCTGGCGGACAGAGGGGTGGAGATCCTGTCCACGGGCGGAACGGCCGGACTCCTCAAGGAGAAGGGGGTCCCCGTGACCGACGTCGCCGCCTACACCGGGTCCCCCGAGGTCATGGGCGGACGGGTCAAGACGCTCCATCCCCGGGTCCACGGCGGCATCCTGGCCCGCCGTACCCCCGAACACCTCGCCGACCTGGAGCGGCTCGGCGGCGCCCCTATCGACCTGGTGGTCGTCAACCTCTACCCCTTCGAACGGGTGGTGGCCACGCCCGGCTCCGCAATCGCCGAGGCCGTCGAGAACATCGACATCGGCGGCCCATCCATGGTCCGCTCCGCAGCCAAGAACTTCGAATCGGTCGCGGTTGTCGTGGACCCCGGCGACTACGCCTCCATCATGGAGGAGATCGAGCGGGAAGGCGGCGTGACGCCCGCCACGCGGCTCAAGCTCTGCAAGAAGGCTTTCCAGAGGACGGCCACCTACGACGGGACCATCGCCAAGTACCTGTCGAGAATCAGCGTCGAGTCCGAGGACCTGGTCAAGAACGGGGGGACGTTCCCGGAGTTCATGCCCATGTTCTTCGAGAAGGTCCAGGACCTCCGCTACGGTGAGAACCCCCAGCAGGAGGCCGCCTTCTACCGCGAGGGCGACCGGTTCCTGGCCGCGCTCACCCAGCACCAGGGCAAGGAGCTCTCCTTCAACAACATCATGGACCTCAACGGCGCGTGGGCGCTGGCCTGTGAGCTGCCGTCCCCGGCATGCGCGGTCATCAAGCACACGAACCCGTGCGGCGTCGGCCTCGGAGCGAGCTCCGCCGAGGCCTTCCGGCGCGCCAGACTGACCGACCCGGTGTCGGCCTTCGGGGGCATCGTGGCCTTCAACACGACCTGCGACGGCGAGGCGGCGCAGGCGCTCTCGGACATGTTCCTGGAGATCGTCGCGGCGCCTGGATTCGAGCCCAAGGCCCTGGAAATCCTCGCCCGCAAAAAGAACCTCCGCGTGATCGAATTGAAGGACACGGACCCCTTCCCGGGCTGGGACCTCAAGCGCGTCGCGGGCGGTTGCGTCGTCCAGACACAGGACGTGCCCGGCCTTCCCGAGGAGCGGAAGGTCGTGACCAAGAGGACTCCCACGGACGACGAGATGAAGGCCCTGGAGCTTGTCTGGAAGGTCTGCAAGCACGTCAAGAGCAACGCCATCGTGTTCGGCGATTCGGACGGCACGGTGGGTGTCGGGGCGGGCCAGATGAGCCGCGTGGACGCGGCCAGGATCGCGCGGATGAAATCGTACAGGGACCCCGCCGGCTGCGTGGCGGCCTCCGACGCCTTCTTCCCCTTTCCGGACGGGGTGGAAGAGCTGGCGGCCTGCGGCATAACGGCCGTGATCCAGCCCGGAGGCAGCATCCGGGACCCCGAGGTCGTCGAGGCGGCCGACAGGCTGGGCCTCGCCATGGTCTTCTCCGGAGTAAGGCATTTCAAACATGGTTAGAAAGCACCTTTTCGCAGCATTCGGCCTCCTCGCCCTGCTGGCCCTGAGGACGCTGGCCGCCCGGCCGGCCCAGAGCCCGGACACCGCAAAGATCGACGCCCTCCTTGCGAGGATGAACCAGGTCCAGAAGGGGCTGAAGACGCTGAGGGTGGACTTCGTACAGACCAACAACTTCAGGATGCTGAGCAAGCCTCAGGTCCTGAAGGGTTTCCTGCTCCTCGAGAAGCCGGACACCGCGCTGTACACGTACACGTCTCCCAACCGCCTGTTCTTCCTGGTCAAGGACGGAGACCTCCTGGTCTACGACCCCGCGGCGAAGAAGGTCGTCGTGCAGGACATCCGGCGGCACCAGAACCGGATCATCCGCTACCTGGGCGTGGGACAGCCGCTGAACGAACTGACAAAGCACTTCAAGGTGCTCTGGATCGGGGAGCAGGACGACGTGGCGCACATCGAACTCGTTCCCACTAAGTTCCGCATGAAGAGGAAGATCGCGGCCCTCCACTTCTGGGTGGACGAGAAGACGGGAATCCCGGCGGCCTTCGAGGTGGTCGAACCCGAAGGGGACCGCATCCGGTTCGATTTCAACCACTGGGAATCCAACCCCAAGCTGGCCTCGAACGCCTTCACGGTCCACATCCCGCCGGGCGTTAAGGTCCAGCGCCGGATGCTTGATTTCCAGGAGACGTTCAAGCCCTGAACAGGGCTCAGACAACCGGAGTCCCCGACCGAGGCCCTTGACGCGTAAAGGGGGACGCGATGCTCGAACAGATCCTTCGCCTCCTCAAGGCGGTTCTGGCGTCGCTCTACATGCTGTTCGAGGGCTTTCCCGCCCTCGAGGCACTGCGCTCGTGGTTCGGGCTCTCCGAGGGCGGAGGCGTCAACACCGTCGCGCTGGCCGTCGTCGCGGGGGCCGTCCTGCTGGGACTGGCAGCGTTCCTGGGGTTCCTCTGGCTGCTCGGCAAGAGTTCTCTGGCCGCCTCGCGGCGGGACGGGAGGAAGGGGCGATCATGACAACCCGCCGGCGGTGATCGCGGCCGGGGCTCGCGCGGAGGAGGGGTCCATGAAATTCATCAGATCGGCATCGGTGATCGGCGTCATCCTGGTCATGCTCGTCGCCGTTTCCTGTTCCCACCGCAGGCCGAGGCACGTATCCAGCCACATCTCCCGCGGCGAACGCGTACAGGAGGGGATCTCGTCGTGGTACGGCAAGAAGTTCGACGGCAAGCCGACCGCCAGCGGCCAGACCTTCGACATGTACGGGCTCTCCGCCGCCCACCGCACGCTGCCACTCGGAACGAAGGTCAGGGTGACGAACCTGGACAACGACAAGAGCGTGGTCCTGACCATCAACGACCGCGGGCCGTTTGTCAGGGGACGCATCCTCGACTGCTCCTACGGTGCGGCAAAGCAGCTCGGCTTCGTCGGTGCCGGCCTCGCGCCCGTCCGGATCGAGGTGCTCTCGGGCGGCGACGAGAAGCGGCACTACACGCCGCCTCCCGGCCAGATACTGGCGGCGGGCAAGACCCCCGAGAAGGACGTGCTCGACGGTTCGTTCACCGTCCAGGTGGGGGCCTTCCACAACCCCACCAACGCCCTGCGGCTCAGGGACAAGCTTCGCGAAGCCTTCAGCGACGCCTACGTGATCCGCTTCCACGACTTCTACCGCGTGCGCGTGGGGCACCTGCCCAGCGAGGACGCCGCCGACCAGTTGCTGGCGCAGTTGAACAGGCTCGAACTCGACGGCTTCGTCACGCGAAACGATTAGAGATTTGGGATTTGGGAATTGGGATTTGGGAATTGAAGGACGGCAGGCGGGCTGTCTTCGAAGGCCCGCCCCGAACCGCTTCTTAAATCCGCAATCCCAAATCCCAACTCCTAAATGTTCTTCTTCCCCTCGGTTGGGCTGTCGGCGGCGGAGTCGAGGAAACTGAGCCAGAGCGTCCTGTGCCGGGGCCCGTCGAACTCGAGGAAGAACACGCCCTGCCAGCGTCCCACGAGGAGGTTGCCCTGGCGCACGGGGATGAGCACGTGGGCGCCGCCCAGCACCGATTTGATGTGGGCGTCCGCGTTGCCTTCCGCGTGCTTGTAGCCGGCGCCTTCCGGTACGGCCCCCGCGAACCACTCCATGATGTCTTCGGCCACGGTGGGATCGAACTTCTCGTTGATGGCCACCGATGCGGTCGTGTGCGGGCAGTAGACGAGAACCGCCCCGGTACCGCCCCACTGGCGGCACACCTGCTGTACGTTCCGTGTGATGTCCAGGGCCTCGCAGCGCTTCTGCGTAACGACGGTCAGATCCATGGCTCCCCCTCCACACGTTAAGGCCGGACCGCGGGGGACGAAGCTCTACAGGCGGTATCCGGCTCCTCATGCCCCGTCCCGGCGCTTGCCGGCCGGGGGGTTGGCTGAACGCTCACGACCGCTCCGGCGACGTCCTCCATCCGTGGCATCCGGCTTGATGGACTTTCCTATTAACAAACATAGTACATCGAACACAGGCGGGGCAAGCCTTTGAACGCGGGTCGAGCGAGGCAGGGGTTTTTGCCTTCGGCCGGAGCCCCCGGAGCCCTGCCCGGACGTACAAAATCCTCTATACTGCCACTTGGCATTCCGAGCGGTACGGTGTTCAGGGAGCGAGAGCATGAGCGGATCGACGGGGCGTGACATCGTTTGGTGCGCGGCGGACCCGCACTTCACTGCGGACGACCCTGCCCTGCCCGTCTTCTTCCGCTGGCTGCAGGCCTTCGAGCGGGGCGGCGCGCCCACGCTTGTGCTCCTCGGAGACCTCTTCCAGGTCTGGCTGGGGCTGGCCGGGGCGGGAACGGCCGAGCAGGAAAAGGTCCTGGATTCGCTGAGCGCCCTGACCGCCGCCGGCCGGCGGGTCGTCTACCTCGCGGGGAACCGGGACTATTTCGTCGAAGCGCCCGCCAGCCGGGCCGGCCTGACCGTCGTCGAGAGCTGGGAGATCCGGGCGGGCGACACGCTCGTCCACTTCGAGCACGGCGACCTCATCAACACCTCGGACCGGGCCTACATGAGGTGGCGGGAGGTGTCCCGCACGGGCGCCGTAAAATCGCTGGTCAACGCCTTGCCGGCGCGGTGGCAGCTGGCGCTGGCCCGGAAGCTGGAAACCGATCTTTCGACCACCAACGCGGCCTACAAGAACTACGACCCCGTCCGGGAACTGGAGGTCTGGGCCGAACGGCTCCGGCGGCGCGGGATCGACCTGGCCGTGCTGGGGCACTTCCACCTGGACCGGCGCATGGTTTCGTCGGGAGTCACCGTCCGGTTCGTCCCGCAGTTCAGGGAGGACGGTCTCCACCTGAGGCTTGACGACTCGGGGCGGGCCAGCCTGCAGCCCTTCGGCGCCTGACCGGCGCCTGTCCCCGTCAGTCCTTCTCGCGCAGCCGCTCGAGGATTTCGGCCGAGTTGGACACGCTGCGCCGGATCCACTCGTCGGCGAGGCGCCGTGCCTCGGCGTCGGGCAGCCCTCTTTCAGCCAGGGCCGGAGAGGCCAGGAGGGCCGTCACCAGGATGCCCGCCGCCACGGACACGTTGAGGCTCCCCACGAAACCGTCCAGCGGTATGGTGAGCAGAACGTCCGCGTGATCGACCCAGAAGGGGGCAACCCCCTGCCGTTCGTTGCCGAGCACGAGCGCCACCGGCCCCTCGGCGACGAAACGCGAGACCGGAACGGCGTCCGGCGAGAGGATCGAAACCGCCACGCAGTAGCCGCCGTCCTTGAGCTGCCGGAAGCACTCGGCCGCGTCTTCCTCCCTGTGCAAAGACAGCCACTGCTGCGTGCCCAGCGCCACCTGCGGGTTGAACCCGGCCGGCGTCTGGCCGGTCAGTACGAGGTGCTGCACGCCGAACGCCTCCGCCGTGCGCATGATGGCGGAGAGGTTGTGGGGGTCGTAGAGGTTGTCCAGGACGAGGACGAGCTTGTCCGTCCTGGCGGCCAGGACCGACTCGATGCGCTCCAGGCGCTGCTCGGTGGTGAACGGAGCGAGGAGGTCCCAGACCTCCCCGTCGCCGTCCCGCTCGGAGCGGTCCCTCTCGAGCGTCTTCCAGTCGGCCATGGTCCTTCGGCGGGGCGGAGCGCCCCCCGGTTGATCGGGGTGTGCCATGTGGTTATTGAACGGGATCGGTCTCCACGGTCAGGTAGAAGTACTTGGCCGTGGTGATGCGGCTGTGTACGTAGTCGAAGGCCACGTAGTAGGTCTCCGTCTCGCCCGGCCGTGTGGCGCCGAGCTTGCTTCCCGTGGTGCCGCAGCCGACGAGGTTGCCGCTCCCGTCGAAGAGCGCGATCGCGACCTTGACCTTGTAGGCCTGCTTCCCGTAGTTTTTCACGTTCACCACGGCCTCGTTCCGGCCGCGGATGTTGAGCTTTCGGGGGCCGATGAAGTTGGGGAACTTGAACTGCACGTCCTGTATCTCGAGGTCTCCGTCCTTCTGGTTGAGCCGTATCCAGCGCTCCTGGAGGAAGTCGAACCGCTTGCAGAAGAACTCGGCGCTGAACGGGATCGTGAGCACCAGGAGCAGAAAGACCACGAACAGTTTACGGCGCATCGTGAGGACCTCCCTTCTCAAAGGTCCTGTCCCACGCGGACAGGAGCCTGTCCCAATGGGACCGGTCCGGAGTCAGTACGCAAGCGGCCACGATCTGCCACAGGCAGAGCATGAGCAGCTTCCAGGCCGGCCTGGCGCCCAGCGAACCGAGCGTCACGGCGACGAGGCCGAGACTTTCTCCGGCGGCCAGCAGGAAAAGCAGCGTGTAGAAGATATGTTGGACCATGGAGCGCACGTCCTTCAAGCCCCGGGACCGCATGGCCCGCGGCGTGAAAGCCGCCCATCGCGCCGCGAAAACTACGACGAGAACGAAGAGCCCGAAGTACAGCCCCGCCGTCCCTATGGCCTGTGCGGCGGGCGGGGCCGGCACCTGGGCCGTCATGCCCGCCGAGGCCGCCGCGTACAGGACGGCCGAGGCCATGTAGATGACGTACACGTAGCGGTAGGTTCGCATCTTGCGGTACAGGTCCGCCAGGTCCTCCGGCCTGATGCGCCTATCGTCGCCGGCCTGCGTCTCGCCCTTAAGCATGCGTTCGAGTCCCCTTCGCCATGTGCCAACCCCGCCCTCAGCGGCGGCCCTCCGTTGCGTCCGGGCCGCCCGCTTCGACTTCGGCCGGGGCCTCCTCGTCCTCGAAATCGTACAGGCCCCTGTCCAGGAGGAACCGCGGCTCGACGCGCGTCATGGCGGCGAGGATGGACCGCCGCACCTGCGGATAGCGGCCGGCCACCTCCTCGACGAGCCGCTTCATCCGGGCCCGCTCCTGGTCCTTTTCTCCGCAGAGCCAGCACCCGCAGTCGATGATGGGGAAGCCGCTCTCCGCGGCGTAGTCTCGGAGCATGGACTCGGGGACGTACGCCATGGGGCGGATCACCGTCGTCCGGCCGTTTTCGACGAGCAGCTTGGGCGGCATGGCTTTGAGGCTGCCCTCGAAGAAGAGGTTCATCAGGAGAGTTTCGGCCGCGTCGTCCAGGTGGTGGCCGAGGGCGAGCTTGTTGCACCCGAGCGCCTGGACGGCCCCGTAGAGCGCCCCCCGCCTGAGCCTCGCGCAGAGGGAGCAGTAGGGCGACCCCGGCCGCCGCTTTTGCTCGACGATCGTCGTGATCTCCGTACGCTCCAGGTGGAAGGGAATGCCCCTGGACTCGAGGTAATCCCGGACGAGGTCGAACTGGAAGAACTCGCTGCCGTTGTGGATCGTCACCGCCGTCACGTCGAAGGGGACCGGAGACTTCCGCCTCAGCTTGACCAGAAGGTCCAGGAGGCTGAAGGAGTCCTTGCCCCCCGACAGGCCCACCGCGATCCGGTCGCCCGGCTTGATGAGGGCGTAGTCCGAGATCGCTTTCCCCAGACGGTGGAGGAGCATACGTTCGAGTTTGACGCCGGTCGCAGCCGTTCCCGCCATGCCCCGAGGATAGCACAACCGGGCTATTCCCACTGGAGCGCGCGGGCGGAACCCGGCCATAGGCGGACCCTCAGGAGTAGTACTTGATCAGGGCGTCGATGTAGGCGTCGGCGACGGCCTGCCGGTAGGCTGGGTCGGCGATGAGCTTGGCGTCCTTGGCGTTGTTGAGGTTGCAGACTTCGATGAGCACGGAGCAGGGGATGATCGAGTTCCTCAGCACCGCGGGGAGCCAGGCGCGGTGCCGTCTGACCACGTGGTCCCGCGTGGGATCGTAGGGGTGCAGGAGGAGGTGGTGCTGCGTGAAGACCGACTCCAGGTCCTTCGCGAACTGGTTGGACAGACCCTCGCTCCGGCGCATCTTCCTGGCAGACAGCCGGTAGCAAGGCTGGGCGCGGCATTCCTCGAAACGTTTGTAGATAGAGCTCTTGGAGCACCAGCGCCTGGACCGGTAGCTGTCGCCGGGTATGTAGAACATGCTGCCCCTCAGCGACGGGTGGAGGGAGTCCGCGTGAATGGAGGTGAAGACCACCCGCTGGGGGTCGATGCCCTCCTTTTCCAGCCGCTCGAAGTACTGGTTGGCCAGGTGCCACCGCAGGTTGACCTCGACCCGGATCTCGTCGTGCGTGACCGGGTGGAACCACGGGTGCGTGAGGATGACGGCGCCCGTGTTGGGTGTGAGCTTGCGTTTGTCCTGGGGGCGGTACCCCAGCTGCGGCACGAGCAGGGTCATCAGGACCCGGGCCTTGGTCCTGCGCTCCAGCCCCTCGTGGATGCGGCACGCGATGTCGTAGACGTAGGAGTCCTCCCAGACCCCGTGCGCCATGGCGCCGCGGTCCAGGCCCCCGTGCCCCGGGTCGAGGATGACGACCACGCCGTCGAGGGCGGCGTTCTTGTAGGTGTTGGTCACCTTGCTCATCTCTTCCTGGTTGTTGGCCCAGGCGATGTAGCGGGCGTCCGTGTGGGGCAGGTACTGGGGGAGGAGGTCGTCCAGCGGTATCTTGATGGCGTACCCGACGGGAATGCTCGTCACGTCGCTGATGCCGGAGCGCTTCGCGATCTCGCGGGCGAGGGCGTTCACGTCGTCCGCGCTCACGTTTCCGGTGAATCGCACGACGACCGAGCTGTAAAGGGCTTCGCCGGCCCGGAGGCGGTACACGGCGTAGGGGCCCTTCGCGTCCTCCCCGTAGGTCAGCAGCGACTGGGTATCCTCTTCGGGCCTGGCCTCCGGTTTGCTCGGTGCGACGGGGACGGACGCCTCGGGGGGAGGTTTGTGCGCCGGGGCGCGGTGTTCCTTCCCGCCGGTGGGCAGTCCGGGCCCAGGCGGGGGGGGAGGCGCCGGCAGCCGCTCCCGCATGGCGTCCATGAGCAGGCCATCGGGGATCAGGACGTGCGTGCCCGGTTTCGGCCGCCTTCCCGCCTTCCGGTTGGCGTCGGCCAGGTTGTTGGCGTACTTGCTTCCGCCGGAGAACCAGCGTGCGAGGTCGGCCCACGACTCTCGGCGGCCGAGCGGGCTGGCGCCCCACACGTGCACCCACCCCTCGGACGTGCGCCGGTCCTTCGGGAAGAGCGCCGAGAGCGCCTCCTTCATGTAGCGGGCGGTGAGCAGGTGGAGGGGGATCCTGGCCTCGAGCAGGCGGCCGTGCCGCGGCCGGCGGTTATAACGTTCGATGATGTGGGCGTTGCGGGACGAGCCCGTGTATCTCCGCGCGATCACGGCGAAGCCGTTGTGCCTCGGCAGGGGGACGCGCAGAAAGACGAGGCCTTCCACGCTGGCCGTGCGGCCCGACCGCGTGTGGACCGGTCTGGGGTGGAAGCGCGGCCAGGCGGGCAGGCAGACGAGCGCGAAAAGGAGCAGCAGGGCTGCCACTTTGCCGTGCCGTGCCGGGCGATTCCTGTCCGTCATGAGTTCGCCGCGGCCTTTCCGCACAACCGGAACATCGTTGGCGACACGACCCTCTACTCCCCCGGCGGATGGCGTCTCCGCCCGGCGCCGACCGGCGCTCATGCCGGCCGACCCCGCTTCTTCTCCGCCCGATCCATTCCGAGGTGCATGATCCCCTGGTTGTCCAATGCCCGTCTCGTCAGCATGCATCACTCAGTTTTCAGTATAAGGGAGAACGCCCGGAGGGCCAAGCCGCCCGCCCTTGAGTCCGGCGCGCCGCTGGGCCACAATCCCAGGAGGGAGGAGCCATGGACGTACCGCCTTTCATCGGTGACCTGGCCGCCAGGCGAGGGCTGTTCGAAGCGAGGGCCGGCCTGCTGGCCCTCGTGAGGCGCTTCTTCAAACGGCGCCGCTTCCTTGAGGTCGACGCCCCGCTCCTGCTGCCGGCGGCCGGCATGGAGCCCCACCTCGATCCCTTCGAGGTGGCAGGCTGGGCCACGGGGGCACGGGCCTTTCTGCCCACCTCGCCTGAGTTCTACCTCAAGAAGCTGCTGGCCGCGGGGGTGGAGCGGTGCTTCGCGCTGGCTCCCTCCTTCCGGGACGAACCACCCTCGCGGACCCACAGCCCCGAGTTCCTCATGCTGGAGTGGTACCGGACCGGGCGGACCAAGGCGGCGCTGGTGCGGGACTGCGAGGGCCTTCTCAAGGCGGCGGGGGCGCGCTTCCTCGACGGCGGGCGGCTCGAAAGGGGCGGAACGGCCTGCGACCTGGCGACGGGCGTGAAAGTCATGAGCCTGTCCGAGGCTTTCGAGCGCCATGCGGGCAGAGACTGGCTGGCGCTCGACACGCCCGGTGACTGGCGTCGGCTGGCGCGCGAGCACGGCGCGGACGCGGGCGGATCGTGGACCCCCAACGACTGCTTCTCCTACCTCATGCTGACCCGGATCGAACCCGCGCTGGCCGAGTACGGCCGGCCCGTCGTCGTGACGGGCTATCCGGCCTTCCAGTCGGCCCTGGCACGCCTGGAACCCGGCGACGACAGGGTGTCGGACCGGTTCGAACTCTTCGTGGCCGGCGTGGAACTTGCCAACGCCTACACCGAGCTGACCGACCCGGCCGAGCAGCGGGCGCGGTTCGAGGCCTACCAGGCCGAGCGCGCCGCCGTGGGCCTCAGGCCCCATCCCGCCGACGAGGAGTTCCTCCGGGCGGTGGGGCACCTGCCGCCGTGCGCCGGCATCGCCCTCGGCGTCGACCGTCTCCTCGCCCTCCTCCTCGGCGAAACCGTCCCCCGTGTGCGGCATGGAACCCTGCGGGGGAACGGGCAGGGGGGAGGATGATTTGGGAATTGGGATTTGGGATTTCGGATTTGAAAGACGGTAAGGGACGGGCCTTCGAAGCGGCTAATGCCCACGCCGCCAAATGAGGCCACTGACTCCTTCACTTCCTGACTCCTTCACCTCTTCACCAGGACGGCCTTCGAAGGATCGCATTCGACCTACTCACCTACAGACGCACTCACTTGCTCCCCGCGCGGACGGGTGCAAGCGGTCAGCCGTCCGCGGTCTGCGTTTTTCCATCGACGATCGACGGCCGACTATCGACTTGGTTCTTCGAAGGCCTACGCCCAACTCGATCACTCGATCACTTGATTACTTGATCACCGCGCCCGAAGGGCGCTCTCACACGCTCCGGCTGCCGCCGTTGAGGAAGGCGCGGACCTTCTCGGATATCTCCCGGCTGGTCCTGACCTTGCGGATCTTCTTGACGAGTTTCTGGCATGAACGGAAGGACAGGTTCCGCACCTGGTCCTTGACCTCGAGGATGGCGGAGGGGGTCATGGAGAGTTCTTCCACGCCGTAGCCCACCAGCAGGGGGATGATGGAGGGGTCTGCGGCGGCCTCTCCGCACACCGAGACGTGCTTGCCCGCGGCCACGGCGGCCTCGCACACGCGCCCGATGCACTCCAGGACGGCCGGGTGGAGGGGGTCGTAGAGGTGGGCCACCGAGTCGTTGTTGCGGTCGATGGCCAGCAGGTACTGGATCAGGTCGTTGGTGCCGATGCTGAAGAAATCGACGTGGGGCGCGAAGGAGGCGGCGGTCAGGGCGCACGAGGGCACCTCGACCATGATGCCCAGCGGCACGTTCTCGTCGAAGGGGATGCCCTCGGACCGCAGTTCCTCCTTGCAGGTCTCCAGGAGGGACCGGGCCTGCTCGAACTCTTCGAAGGTGGTGATCAGCGGGAAGAGTATGGCCACGTTCTTCATCTGGGAGGCCCTAAGAAGGCCCCTCAGCTGGGTTTTGAAGATGTCGGGATGCCTCAGGCAGAAGCGGATCGCCCGGACGCCCAGGACCGGGTTGTGCTCCCGCCGGTCGAGCACGGCGTGGAAGTACTTCTCTCCGCCCAGGTCCAGGGTGCGGATGACCACGCGGTGCGGGTAAAAGGCCTCGGCGATCTTCTCGTAGTGGCGCTGGTGCTGCTCTTCGGAGGGGAGCTCGGGGGAGTGGCTGAGGTAAAGAAACTCGCTGCGGTACAGGCCGCAGCCGTTGGCGCCCACGGTCAGCGCGCTGTCCACCTCGTCCGACAGGTCGATGTTTGCCGACACGAGGATGCGGTGGCCGTCCACGGTCCTGGCCTCCTGGCGGGCGTTGGCGAGGATGCGGCTCCTGTAGTTGCCGTAGGCCTCCTTGCGGCGCTGGTACTCCTCGACCTCCTCGTCCGACGGGTCCAGGATCACCACGCCCTGAAGACCGTCCACGATGACCCTCTTGGTGGAGCCGCCCGAGGCCATCAGGCCCTTGACGCCCACCACGGCCGGAATCTCCAGGGAGCGGGCGATGATGGCCGTGTGGGAGGTGCGCGCCCCGCGCTCGGTGGCGAAGCCGACGATGGGCGCGTTGTGGAGGGCGCTCGTCTCCGACGGCGTCAGGGTCTCGGCCAGGATGACGAGGTTGTCGCCAGTCCAGATGTCCCGCTCGGGCAGGGGCCCCGATAGGTGGAGCTGGACGCGGCGGTGGAGGTCGTCCACGTCCGTGGCCCGCTCCTGAAAGTAGGGGTCCTCGGTCTCGGTCAGGCCGCGCACCATGTCCTGCATGGCGCCCTGCAGCGCGTACTCCGCGTTGACGCGCTCCCGCTTGATGCGCAGGACCGCCCCGTTGATGAGGGCGGGGTCCTTGAGGATGATCGTGTGGACGTCGAAGATGGCGAGGAAGTCCTCGCTCAGGATGCTGCGCGCCGAGGCCTTCTGGGCCTCGATCTCCCGGACGGTGGCGTCGATGGCCGTTCTGAGGCGCTCGATCTCGTGGTCCAGCCGGCTCTCGGGCAGGTAGACCTTGATGACGGGCACGTTGCGCACGTGGACGATCTGCGGCGTTCCGACGGCGATGCCCGGGGAGACCGGGATGCCCGTGAGGCGCATCACTCCTCCCCGAACCCGCTCTTGATCAGGGATTCGATGTTCTCCATGGCCTCGCTCTCGTCGGGGCCGTTGGTTTCGATGGTGAGGGGTGTGTCCTTCGCGGCCGCGAGCGTCAGCACGCCCAGGATGGACTTGGCGTCGGCGCACATCTGGTTCGTGGACAGGGTCACCTGGGCCTTGAACCGGTTGGCGAGCTGGACGAGCTTGGCGGCCGCCCGGGCGTGCAGTCCGAGCCGGTTGCTAACCACGATGTCGCGGCGGATCATATCCCTTCTCCTCCGTCCGGGGTGAGGACCTCGCTGGCCGAGACCATGGCCGTCTGGCCCTTCTCCCTCAACACGGCGAGGGAGTCGGCGAGGGCAGAGCCGTCCTTCCTGAGGAGAATGGCCTTGATGAGCATGGGCAGATTCACCCCGGTGAGGATCTCCACCTTGCCCGCCTCGTAGAAGGTCATGGCGAGGTTGGTCGGCGTGCCGCCGAAGAGGTCCGTGAGAATCAGTACACCCTTGGTGTCTTCCTGCAGTTTGCGCAGGCTCTTCCGGATCTGTTCCTTGGCTGCGGCGGAATCCACGGTCCAGTCGATGCAGACCGGCACGGTGCCCGGATCTTCTTCGTTCAAGATGTGAAAAGCCACGTCGACGAATTCGCTGGCCAGCTTTCCGTGACTTACGACTAGGATTCCGAGCATGGTCACCTCTTATAGTCCCGGTGAATCAGGTTCACCGAAAGTCCCTTGTTCTCCCGGAGGATATCATACAACCGCCGCGCCACGGCAACGGACCGGTGGCGGCCTCCGGTGCATCCTACGGCCACGGTGAGGTAGGCCTTCCCCTCCTGCTGGAAGCGGGGCAGAAGGTATTCGATGAACGAGCGGAGGCGGTCGACGAACTCCTTGCCCTCCGGCGAGTTCAGGACGAAATCCGCCACGGCCGGCTCCTCGCCGGTCAGCGGCCGCAGGTCGGGCACGAAGTGGGGGTTCGGCAGGAACCGCACGTCGAAGACCAGCACGGCCTCGGGCGGGAGCCCGTAGGCGAAGCCGAAGGAGAGGATGTTGACGGTCAGACTGCGCGGCTCGGCCAGCGAGGCCGCGCCCTCCTCCACCCTGGCCCTCAGTTCGTGGATCGTGAGGTCGGACGAATCCAGGATCCAGTCGGATTTCTCGCGGATGAGGGCGAGGCGCGCCCGCTCCAGCTCGATGCCCTCCTCGACCGTCCCCTTAGGGGACAGGGGGTGGGGCCTGCGGGTCTCGGCGAACCGCCTGACCAGGACCTCGTCCCTGGCCTCCACGAACACGATGGTGACCTTGAGGGGGGACCGCTTGAGGGCCGCGTAGATGAGCGGGAAACGCTCGTAGAGGGTCTCGTCCCTCAGGTCCAGGCAGAGTGCGAGCTTCTGGGCCAGGTCGCCGCCCGCGCTCTCCATCAGTTCGAGGAACTTGGGGAAGAGGCCGAGGGGCAGGTTGTCCACGCAGTAGAACCCGATGTCCTCAAGCGTGCGGATGACCTGCGTCTTGCCGGCGCCGGACATCCCCGTGACGATGAGCAGCGTCCTGTCAGTCATCGGATTTGGACTCCAGGGCTTCCTGGAGCCGCTGGGCGAAGGTCTTCGCCGTGTGGATGCCCTTGCGCTTCAAAAGGAGGTTCCGGGCCGCGACCTCCAGCAGGATGGCGATGTTGCGCCCGGAGGCCACGGGCATGAGCAGGTAGGGTACGGGCATGCCCAGGATCGAGATGGTCTGCTCGTCGAGGCCGAGCCGGTCGTAGACCCCGTCCTGGCGCCACAGCTCCAGCTCCACCACGAGTTCCACGTCCTTGTGCTCGCGCGTGGCCACCACCCCGAAGAGGTCCTTGATGTTGATGATGCCCAGCCCCCTGAGCTCCATGTGGTACTGGAGCAGTTCGGGTGCGGACCCCCTCAGCGCGTTGCCGTGACGCCGGATCTCGACCAGGTCGTCGCTCACCAGGCGGTGGCCCCTGACGATCAGGTCCAGGGCGCTCTCCGACTTGCCGATGGAGCCTTCGCCGATGATCAGGAGCCCCACCCCATACACGTCCACGAGTACGCCGTGGACCGAGAGGAGCGGCGCCAGCGCCGACATGAGACCGTCCGTGATCTGGTTGATGACCAGGGAGGAGGCCTCGAGGGTCTGCAGGATGGGCGTGCTGGTGCCGTCGGCCAGAGCCAGCAGCTCGTCGGGCGGCGTCAGGCCCTTGGTGACGAGGAAGCAGCTCACGCCCTTGTCGAAGATGGGGCCCAGGATGGCCGCGCGCTCCTCGGGGGCCTGCTTCTTGAGGTAGGAGATCTCTGTGTTTCCGAGGATCTGGATGCGCTCCGAGTGGACGTACTCGTAGACGCCGGCCAGGGCGAGACCCGGCTTCTGGATTCGGGGGCTCGAGATGGTGTTGGCGAGACCCGCTCGACCGGCCAGGACCTTCAGGTCCAGCTGGGGGAACGCCTCCAGGAACTGCTGGACCGACAGCCTCGGATGAATTTCCTGGCCGGTCAGGGTCTTCATGTCTTGACCGGCGGACTGACGAGGCACATCCCTTCGCGCTTGTCCTTGTAGATCACCGAAAGGCGCCCCGTGTCCTGATCTTCGTACACGAGCACCGGGTCCGCCGCCTCGCCCAGCATGAGGACGGCGTCTGCCAGCCTCATGGGCTTGGGGTGGTACAGGTCGTCACGGGCCGTGACGGCGGCCTCGGGGCGGCGCGGCCGGGAAGGCGCTTCCTCTTCTTCCTCCTCCGCGGCGGCCGGTTCGGCGGCCGCCGTGCCCACGCCCTTCGTGCGGCCGGCAAGCCGCTTGGTCTTTTCCTTCTTGGCCTGCTGCTCGATGGCCCCCGCGGCGTCGTTGATGGCGAGGTACATGTCCTCGGCCGTGCCGCTGGCCTTGTAGATGCGCTCCCTCGCGCAGTGGACGACCAGGTTCACGTTGTGAAGGTGCCGTTCGACTTCGAAGGAGGCGTGTACGGAAACGATGGGACCCGTGAATTTTTCGAGCTTTGCGATCTTCTTTTCTGCCTTGCTTTTGAGAGCGTCGGTGAGGGAGAGGTTTTTGCCTGAGTATTCCACTCGCATCGTTCGCTCCTTATGATATCAGGTCCCTTTCCTCCGCCCGGAGGATGGGATATTCAATTCTTCCCGGTACTTGGCGACGGTCCGCCTGGCCAGGAGGATGCCCTCGCGCCGGAGCGTGTCCGCGATCTGCTGGTCGCTCATGGGCTTCCTCGGGTTCTCTGCGTCGACGAGGGCCTTGATCCGCTCCTTGACCCTCAGGGAGGATACGTCGGCCCCGTTCAGGGTGTTGATGCCCGTGTTGAAGAAGTACTTCATGGGCAGGATGCCCCTGGGGGTCTGCATGTACTTGTTGGAGACCACGCGGCTCACGGTGGACTCGTGCACGCCGATCCGCTCCGCCACGTCCCTCAGGATCAGGGGGCGCATGTGGGTGGGGCCCTTGTCCAGGAAGTCGCGCTGGAACTCCACCACCTCCCTGGCCACCTTGTAGATGGTGCGCTGGCGCTCCTCGATGCTCTTGAGGAACCACATGGCCGAACGGACCTTTTCGCGGAGGTACGCCAGAGCTTCTTCGCCCGCCTCCGGCGAGCCCTCCTCAGCCATGGTCCTGTAATGGCTGCTGATCCTCAGCTTCGGCATCCCGTCCTCGTTGAGAAGGACCCGGTACTCGTCGCCGTCCTTTTCCACCACCACATCCGGTATAACCGTTGGATTGACGGGATTATTGTATCGGAGCCCCGGCTTCGGGTCGAGGTTGCGGATGATCCGCAGGGCCGTGTCGACCTGCTCTTCGTCCACGCCCAGCCTGGCTGCGATCTGGGAGGGCTTGTCCTTCCCGAGGAGGACCAGGTGCTCGTCCACGAGCTGGAGGGCCAGCGGGTCGGGATCCCCCATGGCCGTGAGCTGGACGTGCAGGCACTCTTTGAGGTCCCGGGCGGCGACGCCGACGGGGTCGAGCTGCTGGACGAGTGCCAGCACCTTCTCGACCGTCTCCGGGGCCGAGCCCGTGGCCTCCGCGACGTCCTCCACCGTGGCGCCGAGGTAGCCGTCCTCTTTGAGGCTCCCGATGATCGTCGCGGCGATCCGCCGCTCTTCGTCGGTCATCCGGCTCAGGCCGATCTGCCACTCCAGGTGTTCGCTGAGGCTCTCGGGACTGCTCAGGTACCGTTCGGTGTCGGGGGCGTCTTCGGGCGCTTCCTGCCGGACGCCGCGGTACTTCATGTTGGTCTCGAGGTAGTCCTGGAAGTAGGACTCCACGTCGATCTTCTCTTCGTAGCTCTCCAGGGGGTCGCTTTCGGCCGTCTCCCTCTTGTCCTGTTCTTCGGAGGCGTTCAGGCGGGATTCCTCGATGGTGCTCGCCTCTTCCAGGACGGGGTTGATCTGCAGCTCCTGGTCCACCTCGGTCGCCAGCTCGAGGCGGGTGAGCTGTAGGAGACGGATGGCCTGCTGCAACGTGGGCGTCAGGACCATCTTCTGCTGGAGTTTCAGGGACAGCTTCTGCTGAAGATTCATAAACTAATCCAGAGTGAACCCTTCCCCCAGATAAACCCTTCTCACATCCGGGTCCTGTGCCAGCTCCGCAGGGGAGCCCTGGCGGAAGATGGCTCCATCACTAATGATATAGGCCTCATCCGTTATTTTCAATGTTTCCCGGACGTTATGGTCCGACACGACCACGCCGATTCCCCGCTCCTTCAGGTGCAGTATGATGCCCTGGATGTCCGATACGGCGATGGGGTCGATCCCCGCGAAGGGCTCGTCCAGGAGGAAGAAGGTGGGGGAAAGCACCATGGCCCTGGCTATCTCCACCCGTCGCCGCTCCCCACCCGAGAGCGTGTAGGCCTGTGAGCGGGACAGCCGGCGGATGTTCAGCTCCTCGAGCGCTTCCTCCACTCGGTCCGCGCGCTCCCTGGCGGACAGCGGGGTGAACTCCAGAATGGCCAGGAGGTTCTCCTCAACCGTCATCTTCCGGAAGATGCTGGCCTCCTGGGGGAGGTAGGCGATGCCGGCCCGCGCCCGCTGGTACATGGGCATGGCCGTGATCGGCTCGCCGTCCAGCAGGATGTCGCCCGAAGAGGGCTGCACGAGCCCGACCACCATGTAGAAGGTCGTGGTCTTGCCGGCCCCGTTGGGGCCCAGGAGCCCCACGACCTTGCCGGAGGAGAAGGCGAGGTCGATCCCGCGGACGACGGTCCGGCGGCCGTAGATTTTGGTCAGCCCGCGCGTGGCGAGGTCGTGCCCGTTCTTAGCCATCGGCTGTTTTCTCCTTACTGCCGGCGGAGCCGCCCGGGGGTTGGACGCCTTCGATCGTACCCCTGGAGAGGCCGCCTTTCCGCTCCAAAACGTCCAGGTGCCGTGGGGAGAAGACGACCACGGGCCCGGACACGCGGTGATACGGATGTTTCTGGATGATGGTGGCGTCCCCCTGCGCGCTGCTGGCGCGGCCGGATCGGGTGGCCGGGGCGTAGGTCATGCGGTCCGCCGCGCCCCGGTAGGTCGTCCCGTCGAAGCGGCAGTCGCCCTGCGCCTCGTAGGACAAGGGCTCGTCCTTCTTGTCGAGCCTGGCCACCAGCGTGCCGGCCCGGATCGAGTAGTCCTTGCCCTCGCCCCGGGCGTCCCCGTCGGCCGTCGCGACGTGCTTCGTTCCGTCGTAGGTCAGGGTCCTGCCCGTAACCGTCTGGGTCTCACCGGACACGTCCCTGAAGACCGCCGTGGCGCCGTCGTCCCCTTCGATAGTCTGCGCGTCGGGCGCCTTCACCAGCGGGGCGGTCATCGTCATATCGCCCCGGACAAGCGTCGCCGAACCCGTCAGCACGGCGGGATACCCGCCTTCGGCAGAGCGCATCGAGTCTGACGTGAAGGTCACGGTGGGTGCACCTTCGGGCGAGCGGCTGCCCGACACATGGCCCGCGGCCGTGGTCTCGCCGTTCCCTTGGCGCGTGATCCGGTCCGCCGAGAGCCGCTCCCGGGGTTTGACCACCAGGGCGTGTCCGGTCAGCGTCCAGTCGTCTCCGGCCAGTTCGGCGTCGTCGGACGTGAAGGTGCCGTCCTGCTGCCGGCCTCGGATCGGGCCTTTAAGGTCCGCCGTCATGGGTGCATGGCCCCCGAATGCGCCCGTCCCGGAAACCGCGTGCGCCTCCCCGTCGGAGGTCGAGATGGTCAGGGCACCGGGCGCCGTCCAGCGCCAGGCGTCCCCCGCCTGAGGCACGAGGTCCAGGGCGGTCGTGCGGAGCCTGTAGCTTCCGGGCTTTCGCTCCGAATCCACCACCGTCCCCCCGTCCAGGTGCACGGAGAGCAGCCTGCCCTTCGGGCCGAGTACGGCCGCGGCCGTGGCGGAGGTGAAGCGGTTCGGCCCGCTCTCTCCCGAGGCTGGGCTCCCCAGGACGATGCGTCGTATCTGGTTGTCGGTTGTCAGGAAGAGCTTGCCGCGGGGCGCCCTGAGCGTTGCGTCACCGCTCCGCACGAGGACCGGCCCGTCCATGGTGCCCAGGTGGGTGGCCAGGTTCACCGCGATGGCCCGGCAGGTCAGGTGCGCGCGTCCCTTGGTGAGGTTCACGTCGCCTTCGAGGTGGGCCACCTGCGTGTGCCGGTTGTACCGCATGAGTTCCGCCGTACCCGTGGCCTGGCCCATGGAGAAGGAGACGGCGCTCTCGGACACGACCTCGCCCTCCGGCGTGAGCCGGAAGCCCGTTGCGTGTGCGAGCCACCCCCCCGAATGGCTGAGGGCCGCGTGCTCCCAGATGCGGAGCTGTTTCGTATCGGGAGCGAAGCTTCCCTTGTCGCCCCAGGCCTTGCCCTGGTGCGGGATGGTCAGGACGGGCTTCTCGAGGCGCTTGGTGCCGTCCCGGGCCTCCGTCACGGTGTCGGCGGTGATGGTGTAGTCGACCTTCCCTCCGGTTTCCTGCCGGTATTGGAATCCCTCGGCGCTCAGGGTGCCCTCCGCGCCCGTCTTGACGGAGCCGGGGCGCGCCGGCGGGGGCACTTCGACCTTGGGTTTGAAGTGGTACGCCAGGACCAGCAGGAAGATGATGAAAACGGCGGAGAAGGCGATCTGGAGCGCCCGGCGCCGGTCGAGGTGCCGGGTCACTGTTCGCCCCCGTTCGAGGGGCGGGGTCTGGGTGCCGTCGCGGCCTGCCGGCAGGGCTCGTAAATCGCGCTCACGCTTGCAAAACTCCTCTCCGAACTGTAGGATAGACAAGGCTTGGCGGGTAGTCAATGAAGCCGGCGCCGCCGCTTCGCTGCGGTTCGGCGGGACGCCTCTGGCCCATCCGCTGCAGACCCCCCGGCCGGCGCGCGTTGCGAGGCGGGTGGCAGGTCTGCCCGGTCGGATTCCCTGCGCGGCCGGAACGGCCTGAGATGGTGAGGGCGGCCAGGCTCCCCGTCACACGGGAGGTCAGGCGGGCGGGCGCGCCCGGTCGCGGACGCCGACTCGTCCGACGCGGGGCGGCCTTCGCTCCGTCCGAACACGGAACCCACGAAGGAGGCTCTGATGGAAGCCATCGGTCAACCCCTGTTGCATTTCCTGGATTCGGGAGCAACCTGGCTCGTGCGCTTGTTCCTCGCGGTGCTGGTTCTGGCCCTCGGCTGGTTCATCGCCAAGGTCGTGAGCAAGATCGTCCGGCAGATCCTGCATACCGCCAATTTCGACCGGCGTCTGGGCCGCTGGCTGACCCTCGACTCGGACAGGGAGGAGCAGGAAAAGCCCAAGCGGCAGATCGCCGGGGTGATCGAGGCCATCGTCTACTACCTGCTGCTCGTGATCTTCGTGATCTTCGCGCTGGAGGTCCTGGGGGACAAGACCATCACCATGGTCCTCCAGAACATCCTGAACGAGATGGGCAGTGCCGTACCCAACATCCTCAAGGCCTTGCTGGTCCTGGCCGGTGCGTGGCTGATCGCCCTCGTGGTCAAGTTCGCGGTCATCAAAATTCTGAGGTCGATCCAGTTCAGCGAGCGCTTCGAAAAGGCCATGAAGGCCGAGGAAGGGGCCGGCAAGAAGCCTCGGAAAGACGTGGCGGAATCCTTCGGCAACTTCCTCTTCTACTTCATCCTGCTCTTTGCCCTGCTGCCGTTCCTCGACGCGCTCAAACTCACGGCGCTGGTCGATCCTCTAAAGACCATGTTCGCCAAGGTGCTCGGGTACGCCCCGAACGTCATCACGGCCCTGGCCGTGCTCTTTCTCGGGTACTTCCTGGCCCGCATCTGCGAGCGCATCACCACCAACTTCGCCCGGGCGGCCGGCATCAACCGCTTCATCGAGGGCATGCGCTTCGAGTCCGTCCTCAAGTCCGTGGACGTGGCGCGCATCATCGGCACGGTGGTCTTCCTGCTCATCCTGGTGCCCGTCCTCGCCAGCGCCTTCCAGATCGTCGACCTGCCCGTGATCACGAGCGCTTTCGGCACCATGATCGGGCAGGTGGCGGCCGCCATACCTAGAATCGTGGGCGCCTTCATCCTCCTGATTCTGGGTCTGATCGTGGGCCGCTACGTGGGCGACTTCGTGGAGCAGATCCTCAAGGACGTGGGCTTCGACGTGATCCTCAGCCGCATCGGTCTCGAGCGCCTGGAAAAGAAGGAAGGGGCCGAGGAGATCCGCGGAGGGCGGACCCTGTCGGCCGTCGTGGGCAACCTCGTCATGGCCGTGATCGTCCTGTTCGCCCTCATGGAGGGCTTCCGGATCGTCCGGCTGGACATGGTCGCCGACGCCGTGGACAAGCTGATCCTGTTCCTGCCCGACGTGCTGATCGCCTTCCTCATCCTGGGCGTGGGCTTCTACCTCGCCAAGGTCCTGGAAGGCATCGTCCAGCGGAGCTTCGCGGCCGAGCGCACCATCGAGGCCAACATCATGGGCCTGGTCCTGCGCTACGCCGTCATCGTGTTCGCCTTCTTCATGGCCTTCGACGAGCTGGGCATCGCGCACTCGGTGGTCGTGACCGCCTTCACGATCCTGCTGGCGACGGCCGGCCTCGGGCTGGCCCTGGCCTTCGGCCTCGGCGGCAGGGACGAGGCCAAGAAGTACCTCGAGCACCTCAGGGAGTACGCCGCCGAACGGAAGAAGAAACAGCAGAAGCCATAAGAGCGTTTATGTGAGAAGGTGACCGCCGGCGACCGGACCGCTGGCAGCAGAGGTCCAGGGGCGCCGGCGGAACTGTTTCCGGCGGGTGACCCCTGGACGCCCAGGCCCGCCGGGGAGGACGCGAGATATGGACCGTATCCGGGTCGCCGCCCTTCAATACTACATCCGCCCCGTGCCCACTTTCGAGCAGTACGTGGACCAGGTGGAGTCCCTCGTCGCCACGGCCGCGGACTACACCTGCCAGCTGCTCGTGTTCCCCGAGTACTTCACGGTGCAGCTGCTCACGCTGGGCGACGTGAAACGCCCCATGCCCGAGCAGGTCCGGGCGCTCGCGGGCCAGCTCGACCGCTACCTGGAGATCATGACCGGCCTGGCCCGCCAGCACGGGCTTTACATCGTCGGGGGCACGATCCCGGTGGTGGAGGACGGGAAGGTCTACAACCAGTGCTACGTCTTCGGCCCCGGCGGCGAACACGGCGTCCAGGGAAAACTCCACATGACGCGGTTCGAGACCGAGGAGTGGCTCGTATCGCCCCGCTCGAGGCTCCGGATCTTCGAGACGGACTTCGGCCGCATCGGCGTCGCCATCTGCTACGACGTGGAGTTCCCCGAGATCGCGCGGGCCGCCGCCGTGGCCGAGGCGCAGATCCTCGTCGTCCCCTCCTGCACCGACGACCGGCAGGGGTTCCTGCGCGTCCGCTACTGTTCGCACGCCCGCACCATCGAGAACCAGATGTACGTCGTCCACGCCTGCACCGTCGGGTCCCTGCCCATGGTGCCCGCCGTCTCCCTCAACTACGGGCAGGCCTCCATTCTCACCCCCAGCGACTTCCCCTTCTCCCGCGACGGCATCCTGGCCGAGGGCAACGTGAACCAGGAGATGATGGTCATCGGCGAACTCAACCTGAACACCATCGGCGAGTCACGCACCTTCGGCACGGTCCTGCCGCTCAACGACGCGATCCGGACCGCCGAGATGACCCGGGACGTGGAGATCGTCAGGCTATGACCCCCGAAACCCTCGATGTCCTGGTGCGCGCCACGCGGCCGGACGACTTCAGCGCCATCGTCGAACTCTCCAAGAAGGTTTATCCGCAGGGGCCCTACTGGTCGCCCGCGCCCCTGACCTCTCACCTGGAGGTCTTTTGTGAGGGCCAGTTCGTGGCCGTCGAGAGCGGGACCGGCCGGGTCGTGGGCATGGCCGCCAGCCTCATCGTGCTGTGGGACGACTACGACCGCCACGACAGCTGGCGCGACTTCACGGACCACGGCATGTTCACCAACCACGACCCCGACAACGGCCGCACGCTCTACGGCGCCGAGGTCATGGTCGACCCTGACTGTCAGCGCCGCGGCGTGGGCAAGAAGCTCTACGCCGCCCGCCGCGAGTTGTGCGAGCGCCTGAACCTGCGCCGTATCCGCGCCGGCGCCCGCCTAAGGGGCTACAGCCGGTGGG
>JBJKRE010000352.1:0-6482 GCA_046704825.1 Acidobacteriota bacterium | reverse complement strand
GTGCGGCCCTGAGGCTGCCCACGCTGCCGGCGTGGGTTTCGCTCAGACGGCGCCCGGGATGCTGTAGGTCGATTCTGATCGGGATGGCCATGCCGTATTGAAGGTTCTGGGCTATCCCGTAAAGTCCCTTCGGGGCCGTGAAAGTTTCGAGAACCGAACCAAGGAGGAGTTGCCGATGAAGAAAGCGATAATCGTCATGCTGGTCGCGGGGCTGGCCGTCGCGGCGGCGGCCCAGACCCACGTCGAGAAGAAGGCGTCCGCCAAGCCCAACACGTGGACCGGGGCGCAGGCCGGGCAGATCGCTGCGAAGAAAAGCGCCGAGGTCAAAAAAACCCCGAAAAAGCCCGCCCCGCCCAAGGTGGTGACGACCCCGTCGGGGCTCAAGTACATCGACCTCAAGGTGGGAACGGGGCCTCAGCCCAGGAAGGGCCAGACGGTCGTCGTGAACTACACGGGCTGGCTCGAGAACGGCACCAAGTTCGACAGTTCCTACGACCGCGGCAAGCCCATCGAGTTCAAGCTCGGAGAGGGCATGGTCATCAAGGGCTGGGACGAAGGCATCGCCACCATGCACGTGGGCGGCAAGCGCAAGCTCATCATCCCCGGCAACCTTGCGTACGGCCCGCGCGGCTATCCCGGCGTCATCCCGCCCAACGCCACCCTCATCTTCGAGGTGGAACTGGTGGGCATCAAATAGCACGGTCCATGTCGTGTTCGCCCGCAGGCCGCCCTCCGGGGCGGCCTGTTTCAGTCTTTGACGGAGGTCGGGCGGAACGGCTAAAATCACGGCATGAAAAAGGTACCCGGGTGGTCGATCGTCCTGCTGGTCGCGGTGGTTGCCGCGATCGTCCTCCGGCTCACCGTGTTCCGGCCGAAGCCCGTTCCGGTGCAGGTGGCCAGGGCCTCAATGGGGTTGGTGGAAGAGACGGTCACCAACACGAGGGCGGGGACGGTCAAAGTCCGTGAGCGCTCCAAGCTGTCGCCCCAGATCGGCGGCAGGGTGGTCGCCCTCCCGTACGCCAAGGGCGACCACGTCGAGAAGGACGCCCTTCTCCTCAGGCTGGACGACTCTGTCCAGCGCGCTCAGCTCGCGCTCGCCGAAGACGAACTGAAGACGGCGGAAGCGAAGGCGAGGCAGGCCTGCCTCGCGGCGGACCTCGCGAGGAAGGACTGGGAGAGGGGGCTGGCGCTGGAGAAGGCGGGGATTACCAGCCGGCAGTCCCAGGACACCCTGGAGAGTTCTAAGGAGCAGACTGCGGCGGCCTGCCGCGCGGCCGGCGCGGTCCTGGAGCAGGCTCGGTCCCAGGTCCGGCTGGCGACGGCCGAACTGGCGCTCACGGTCATCCGGGCCCCGTTTTCGGGTGTTCTCGCCGATCGTTCGACGGAGGTCGGGGAGTGGATCACCCCGTCGCCCCCCGGCGTCCCCATACCGCCCGTCCTCGACCTGCTGTCCCCTGCATCCGTCTACGTCAGCGCGCCCATCGACGAGGTGGACTCGGTCCGCGTCCGCCCGGGCCAGAAGGTCCGCATCACGGTGGACTCCATGCCAGGCGAACACTTCGAGGGCAGGGTCGTCCGGGTGGCCCCCTACGTCCTCGACGTGGAGGAGCAGAACCGCACCGTGGAGGTGGAGGCGTCTTTCGACGATCCGGAGCGGGTTTCGGGCATACTGCCTGGCACCTCGGCGGACGTGGAGATCATTCTGTCGCGCAGGGCCGACGCGCTCCGGATTCCCACGGCGGCCATCGCGGAGGGCGGGAAGGTCCTCGTCGTGGTGGACGGACGCCTCGTGGAAAGGGCCGTGAGGACGGGGCTCCAGAACTGGCAGTACACGCAGGTGCTGGAGGGGCTCAAGGCGGGCGACCTGGTGGTGACGGCGAGGGACTCCACCGCCGTCAAAGCCGGCGCGAGGGTCGTTCCCCGGGTGTCGTCGTGATCCGCGTGGAAGACGTCTGGCGCGTCTACCAGGTCGGGGATTCGGAGGTCCAGGCGCTGAAGGGCGTCGACCTCTCGATCCAGCGGGGCGAGCACGTGGCGCTCGTGGGGCCGTCCGGTTCGGGAAAATCCACCCTCATGCACATCCTCGGGTGCCTCGACCGTCCAACCCGGGGGCGGTACGTCTTCGAGGACAGGGACGCGAACGCCCTGAACGAGGCGGAGCGCTCGAACCTCCGGCAGCACCGTATCGGCTTCGTGTTCCAGTTCTTTCACCTGCTCGCGCGGCTGACGGCCCTCGGCAACGTGGAACTCCCCATGATGTTCGCCGGCGTGGCCGGCGACGAGCGGCGGTCCCGGGCCCTCGCGGCCCTGGAATCGGTTGGGCTGGCCCGGCGCGCCACCCACCGGCCCGACCAGCTCTCCGGCGGTGAAAGGCAGCGCGTGGCCATCGCCCGTGCGGTGGTCATGGGACCCTCCGTGCTGCTGGCCGACGAGCCCACGGGGAACCTGGACCGGGCGTCGGCGCTCGAGGTCATGGATCTGCTCGAGGCCATGAATGCCCGGGGACTCACGCTGGTGGTGGTGACGCACGACCCGGCCATCGCCGAACGCGCGCGGCGCGTGGTCCGTATGTCCGACGGCGAGATCGTCGGCGGGGAGGGCGCCGGGCCCGCCTGAGCCCGGGGCGGGTTCCCCGAACCCTTCTTCCGGAGGTGACCGTGAGGGCTCTGGACATCCTCCGTTTCGCGGCCGGCGCGCTGGCGGGCCACCGCCTCAGGACGGCGCTGTCCGTATCGGGCGTGGCGGTGGGCGTGGCGGCCGTGGTGGCCCTGACGGCCATGGGCGAAGGCGCGCGCCGGTACGTCACCCAGGAGTTCGCCGCGCTCGGTTCGAACCTCCTGATCCTGATCCCCGGCAAGGTCGAGACCACAGGTGCCGCGCCCTTCGGCGGGGTCACCCACGACCTGACGATCGCGGACTTTCAGTCCATCGTGACGCGCGTGCCCATGGTACGCGACGCGGCGCCCATGGCCGTGGGCAACGAGACCGTACAATTCGGAGACCGGGGCCGCTCCGTCCCCGTGCTGGGCACCACGTCCCGGTTCCTCGAGGTCAGGCAGCTTCAGGTGGGGTCGGGCCGCTTCCTTCCGCCCAGGGACCCGGAGTCGGGCGGCAACGAGATGGTCCTGGGCGTCAAGGCGGCCCGCGAGCTCTTCGGGAGCGAGAGTCCGCTGGGGCGCATCGTGCGCATGGGGGCCTGGCGCTTCCGCGTCGTAGGTGTTCTCGCCCCCCGGGGGCGGTCGCTCGGGTTCGACATGGACGACGTGGCGATCATCCCGGTGCAGACCGTCATGAGCGCCTTCGACCGGCACAGCCTCTTCCGCATCCTCATCGAGGTCCGCTCGCGGGGCGAGATGGACGCGGCCAAGGCCGCGGTCCTGGCCCTCATGAAGGAGCGGCACCGCGCAGAGGACGTGACGGTCATCACCCAGGACGCCGTTCTGTCGGCATTTTCAGCCATTCTGCGGGCGCTGACGCTCACGCTGGCGGGCATCGCCAGCATTTCGCTCGCCGTGGCGGGCGTGGGCATCATGAACCTCATGCTCGTGGCCGTTTCCGAGCGGCGGGCGGAGATCGGGCTCCTCAAGGCGCTCGGCGCGACGAGCCGGCAGGTGCTCACGGCCTTTCTGGCAGAGGCTCTGCTCCTGTCCGTGGCGGGCGGGCTGGCGGGGTTCGCCATAGGCGCCGCGGCCGTGCGCATCCTGGTGCACGTCTACCCGGAGTTCCCGGCCACGCCGCCGGCCTGGGCCGTGGCCGCGGCCCTCGGCCTCTCGGTCGGGGTGGGTGCGGCCTTTGGCTTGTGGCCGGCCTACCGGGCCACGCGCCTCGATCCGGTCGGCGCGCTCGTGCGGAGGTAACGATGAGGACCGTCGACCTGGCCCGGTTCGTGACCGGGGCGCTCTACGGCCAGAGTCTCCGTTCGGTGCTCTCGGCACTGGGCGTGGCCATCGGCGTGGCTGCCGTGGTGCTCCTGACCTCCCTCGGCGAGGGGACGCGGAACTACATCGTGGCCCAGTTCACCCAGTTCGGCACGAGCCTCATCGGCATCAATCCGGGGAAGGTCAAGACCTTCGGTATCCCCGGCGTGTTCGGGGGGACGACCCACCGGCTCACGATCGACGACGCCCAGTCCCTGCGCCGACTGCCGGACGTGGAGGGCGTGGTGCCCGTTGTGATGGGGCAGGCGAGGGTTGAGGCGGGCATCCGCGGTCGCGACGTCTACATCTACGGCGTGAACCACCAGGCCTCGAGGGTCTGGAAGTTCCCCGTGGCCCAGGGCTCCTTTCTCCCCGACATCGACCCGCACCGGCGCGGGGCCTTCGCCGTGCTCGGCCCAAAGCTGGCGCGGGAGGTCCTCCCTGGCGAGTCGCCGCTTGGCAAACGCATACGTATAGGCGGAGAGGGGTTTCTCGTGGTGGGCGTCATGGAACCGAAGGGGCAGTTCCTGGGCTTCGACCTGGACGACTCGGCGTACGTCCCCGTGGCCAACGCCATGGACCTCTTCAACCTGACGGAGCTGAACGAGATCGACGTGCTGGCGTCGGGCACCGGCGCCATCCCCTCGGTGGTGGACTCCGTCAAGAAGGTCCTGACGGCCCGGCACAGGGGGAACGAGGATTTCACCATCACGACCCAGACGGAGATGCTGGACACCTTCGGCCGCGTGATCGGCATCATCACGGTGGCCGTCACGGCCATCGCCGCCATCTCCCTCTTCGTGGGTGCCATCGGCATCCTGACGATCATGTGGATCTCGGTGAACGAACGGACCGGCGAGATCGGACTGCTGAGGGCCCTGGGCGTTACCAGGCGGGGCGTGGAGATCCTCTTCCTGTCGGAGGCGGCCCTCCTCGCACTCGCCGGAGGACTCGCGGGACTTGCGGGGGGCTACGCGGTGGGCGCCCTCCTGTCCGCGGCCGTCCCGGGACTGCCCCTCAAGACGCCGCCGGAAGCCGCGGCCGCGGCCCTCCTCATGAGCCTTCTCGTGGGCGTCGCCAGCGGCTGGCTCCCCGCCCGCCGCGCCGCAGGCCTCGACCCCGTCGAGGCGCTGAGGGCGGAGTGAACAAGGCATTTGGGATTTGGGAATTTGGATTTGGGATTTTATGGACTACGGGGGACGGGCCTACGAAGCAGGAATGAACAAGGAGGATGGGAGGACGGGGAGGAAGACGAAGGGCTGAAGTGAACAACGACCGGGGACGGGCCTTCGAAGCAAAGCGTATCACCGCAGAGGCGCAGAGGACGCAGAGAAAGGAAAGAGGAAGACTGATTCCAGTCTAAAGACCGGCGTGGGACGGGCCTTCGAAGTAAAGCACATCACCGCAGAGACGCAGGGGACGCGGAGAAAAGATGGAGAAGCCCGTTTTTGAACTGCCGCAGGCGGCGGGCCTTCGAAGCAGGAATGAACAGGGAGGATGGGAGGACGAGAGGAAGGCGGTTGAGGGGTATGGGAAAAGGTGAGGGGACAGGGGTCAGAGGAAAGGCGCAAGGCGGCGTGCCTTCGCGGAGGCTAGGCCCCATCTGCAGCTAGGTTGGAGAACGGCGCGGATCGGGAGTATCCTGATGTCATCTTTGGGGAATGGCCACGAAATGAAGTTCTTAATAATTCAAGAGGCAAGACCTGTCACCCTTTCACCCCTAAGCCCGAAGATTCACCCCGGTCCTTCTCTGGCGGATCGCTGGTCCAATTAAGGGGCATTCTGAAATGTTGTCAGCCTTGGTAATCCTAGCATCAATCTGGCTGGTAGGAGGATTACTTTTGGCACAGTGGGCCCCGAGAAAGATTCACCGGGGATTGTTTCGACTTTGTGTTATATCCCAAGAAATAAGCCTTCTGTCCTTCATTCCTCTTTACTACACGTACCTTTTGCCAAACAGCCCCAAGGCTAAATACTACGCCAATTGGGCCGAGGCAGCATTGTGGGTATTTGGCGCAAGTCTATTTGCTTCTGCAATCTTAGGCATCATTTTAGCCTTTCGTATGAAAAGAACACGACAACCCTAAGGCAGCCTTGTAGGGTTGAGAACATATTGTCCACCATTCATGCATGGTGGACGCTCGGGCCTGCGGTCCTCGGGTCCACCCTACGGCGCCGCCGGCCGTCCGTTGGCACGATGGTTGGGTGATCCGGTGACCACTTGATCGAGTTGGGGGCGGATCTTCGAAGGCCCGGCCCCATCCGTCCTTCAAATCCCAAATCCGAAATCCCAATTCCCAAATTGTTTCTCACCGCCTCACCGCCTCACTGTGCAAAAAGAAGTGATTGAGTGACCGAGTGACCAAGTGATCAAGTTGGAGGTAGGCCTTCGAAGGCCGTCCCCCGCCGTCTCCCTCTTAGCCTTTAGCCCTTAGGCTTTAGCCCTTCCCTCTGTGCCCTCTGTGTGCTTCTGTGGTAAGAAAGGGATCTCGCCTAGAACACGAGGTTGAAGAGGTAGCCGACGACGAGGATGCCGAGGCCGACGACGCCTATGAAGGCGGCGAT
>JBJKRE010000351.1:0-5877 GCA_046704825.1 Acidobacteriota bacterium | reverse complement strand
GGTTCGAATCCCTCACTCTCCGCCAGAGGACTCCTTACGAAGGCATCCCACAAAGGACATCTCTGTGAGGGATTCGAAGGGGTTCGAGGCTACGGATGCGCCCTGAGACGCGAATGCATGGAGCGTCGAAGGGCAGCAGCCGTCCGAAGAAGGTCCGCCCCAGCGCCGTCCTACCGCGAGGGCTTCATCTGGGGCGGACCGGGCACATCCCGCGTGATTGGGTAGTTCTTGCTGATTCGCAGGTTCCCCTCCTTCGCGCCGAACCGTAAGAAAACCCGGAAGAGGCCCCGCCCCGGGAACCGTAGGCGCTCTTGGAACGCAGCGAGCGGACTCCGACGCGAGCGAGGCTCCTAGAGCGCGTAGGTTCGAATCCCTCACTCAAGTGCGCCTTCGGCGCAGTGATCAAGTGATCAAGTGATCCAGTGATCAAGTGATCAAGTCGGGGGAAGTCCTCCGAAGGTCCGTCCCCAACCGTCTCTCCCTCCAGCCCTTCGGCCTTAGCCCTTAGCCCTCGGCGGGCAATCCGCCTTTCGCCTTTCGCCTTTCCCATAGCCCGTCCCCTGCCGTTCTCCAAATCCCAATTCCCAAATCGCTTTCTCCTTGCCCCCGCCCCGGTTCCGGGTCACAATACGGCTTTCAGGGGAGGTCCGTTTGACGAGAGGAAGGGGTGGAGCCAAAGGCGTGACCACCGTGCTGGAAAGGTTCTTCTCGCTCCGAGCAAACGGGACGACCGTGAGGACGGAGGTCCTGGCCGGGTTCACGACCTTCGTAACCATGGCCTACATCCTCTTCGTGAACCCTAACATCCTGAAAGACGCGGGCATGCCCGTGCAGGCCGCTTTTGCGGCCACGTGCGTGGCGTCGGCCTTCGCCACCCTGATCATGGGGCTGTACGCCAACTACCCCATCGCCGTGGCGCCGGGCATGGGGCTGAACGCCTACTTCACCTACACGCTCTGCGTGGGGGTTGGCCTGTCATGGCAGACCCCGCTGGGGGCGGTGTTCATCTCGGGCCTCGTCTTCCTTCTCCTGACGGCAACACGCGTACGCGAGTGGCTGGTCCGGGGCGTGCCCATGGTGCTGAGGACGGCGATCAGCGTGGGCATCGGGCTCTTCATAGCCTTCATCGGGTTCAAGAACGCGGGCATCGTGGTGGCGAACAAGGACACCTTCGTAGCACTCGGCGACGTGAAGCAGGCCGGCGTCCTGGTGGCCATCGGAGGGCTCGCCTTCACAGTCCTGCTCGTCAGCCGCCGGGTCCGCGGCGCCCTGCTCATCGGTATCGTGGGGACCACCGCCCTGGCCATGGCGAGCGGCATCGCACCCGTCCCGCACTCGCTGGGCGCCCTGGTCACGCTCCGCAACCCCTTTGCGGATCTGGCCCAGGTGGCCTTCCACCTGGACATCATGGCGGCCCTCAAGTTCGGCTTTTTCTCGATCCTCTTCACCCTGACCTTCGTGGACCTGTTCGATACATTGGGGACCCTCATCGGCGTGGCGCGCAAGGCCGGCCTCACGGACGACGAGGAGAACCTCCCGCGCATCGGACGGGCCCTGCTTGCCGACTCCCTCGGGACGATCTTCGGCGCGCTCATGGGCACGAGCACCGTCACGAGCTACGTGGAGAGCACGGCCGGGGTCTCGGAGGGCGGCCGGACGGGGCTGAGCAGCGTGGTGGTCTCGGGGCTCTTCATGCTGGCCCTGTTCTTCTCGCCGCTGGTAGGCGTCATCCCGCCCCAGGCAACGGCTCCTGCTCTCATCGTAGTGGGCGTCCTGATGATGGAAGACGTGACGCGCATAGACTTCTCGGACTTCACCGAGGCCATCCCCGCCTTCCTGACGATCATCATGATGCCGCTCACCTTCAGCATCGCCGAGGGCCTGGCCTTCGGCTTCGTCTCCTACACCCTCGTCAAGCTCTTCGCCGGCCGGCACAGGGAAAACAACGCCGTGACGTACGTCGTCTCCGTGCTGTTCATCCTGCATTTCGTGCTGGGGAAAACGTAGGGGACATTTCGGATTTGGGATTTTGGATTTCGGATTTAATAACGGCAGAAGGTCGGCCGTTGCAGCGGCCGATGATTGCATCGGCCGTTCGGCCGTTGCACGCAAAGGCCGCATCGAAGGGCCGTCCCGCGCCGCCCTTCAAATCCGCATTCCCAAATCCCAATTCCCAAATTATCTTTACGTTTCGTCCCCGCCCTGGACGCGGAGGACGGAGAGGAAGGCCTCCTGCGGGATCTGGACTTCGCCCACCTGCTTCATGCGCCGCTTGCCCTCCTTCTGCTTCTCCAGGAGCTTTCGCTTGCGGCTGATGTCGCCGCCGTAGCACTTGGCGAGGACGTTCTTGCGCAGGGGCTTGACCACCGTCCGGCACACGATGCGGCTCCCCAGGGCGGCCTGGACGACGACCTCGAAGAGCTGCCGCGGGATGGCTTCCTTGAGGCGCTGGGCGATGGCCCGCCCGCGCATCTCGGCCTGCTCCCTGTGGACGATGAAGGAGAGTGCGTCCACGGGCTTGCCGTTCACCAGGATGTCCAGTTTGACGAGGTCGCCGGCACGGTAACCCTCGACCTGGTAGTCCATGGACGCGTACCCCCTGGAGGCCGACTTCAGCTTGTCGTAGAAGTCCACGATGATCTCTGCCAGGGGCATGTCGTAGCGCAGGAGGACGGTTTCCTTGGAGACGTACTGGAAGGCCCGCTGCGTTCCTCGACGCTCCTCGAAGATCTTCAGCAGGTTTCCGATGAACTCGCTGCGGGTGAGCACCGTGACCGATGCGTAGGGCTCCCTGACCTCCTCGGTCTCCATGGGGGAAGGAAGACTGGAGGGGTTCTCCACGTCCTGTACTTCCTGCTTCTTGGTGAGCACCTGGTAGCGGACGTTGGGCGAAGTGGTGATGAGGTCGAGGTTGAATTCCCGTTCGAGCCTCTCCTGGATGATCTCCAGGTGCAGGAACCCGAGAAACCCGCACCGGAAACCGAAGCCCAGCGCCTCGCTCGTCTCCGGCTCGAAGACGAAGGAGCTGTCGTTGAGCCGTAGCTTCTCCAGCGCATCCCGCAGGTCCGGGTAGTCGGACGGGTCCACTGGGTACAGGCCCGAAAAAACCATGGGCTTGACCTTCCGGAACCCCGCAAAAGGTGCCTTCGTGGGATCGTTCGGGTGGGTGAGCGTGTCGCCCACGTTGACCTCGAGGACCTCCTTGATCCCGGCTACGACGAAGCCCACGTCGCCCGCCTCGAGCACGTCCACTGCCATGGGTTTGGGGGTGAAAATCCCCAGGGCCTCGATGTCGTGCGTCCGGCCCGTGCTCATGAACTTCACCGCATCCTTCACTCTCAGGCGCCCGTCGATCACGCGCACCAGCATGACCACCCCCCGGTAGCTGTCGTACCAGGAGTCGAAGACCATGGCCTTGAGCGGCGCCTCCCGGTCTCCCTTAGGGGGCGGCAGCCGGCGGACGATCGCCTCCAGGATGTCCTCGATGCCCAGACGCTCCTTGGCGGAGGCGAGTATGACGTCCGTGGTATCCAGGCCCACCACCTCCTCGATCTCCTCGGCGACTTTCTCGGGCTGGGCGGAAGGCAGGTCGATCTTGTTGATGACGGGCACGATCTCGAGGTCCTCTTCGACGGCCAGGTAGGCGTTGGCCAGGGTCTGGGCCTCCACGCCCTGGCTGGCGTCCACCACGAGGAGGGCGCCCTCGCAGGCCGCCAGCGCCCGCGAGACCTCGTAGTTGAAGTCCACGTGGCCGGGGGTGTCGATGAGGTTGAGCTGGTACTCATGGCCGTCCTTCGCCGTGTACCGGAGGCTGACCGCGTGGGCCTTGATGGTGATGCCCCGTTCCCTCTCGAGATCCATGCCGTCCAGGAACTGGCTCACCATCTCCCGCTCGCTCACGGCGTGCGTCACCTCCAGGAGGCGGTCGCTCAGCGTGGTCTTGCCGTGGTCGATGTGGGCGATGATGCTGAAGTTTCTTATGCGTGACAGTTCCATTACGTTCCCTGGCCCCTCGGGGCTCTATTCGGCGGCTTGTGCCGATGCTGTTTGTGCGAGCGGGAAGGACGGGCTCAGCCTAGGAAGGCGACGGCCTCGATCTCGACCGCCACGTCCTTCGGCAGGCGGGCCACTTCCACCGCCGCGCGGGCGGGCGGCACGCTGCGGAAGAACTCCGCGTAGACGCCGTTCATGGCGACGAAATCGTTCATGTCCTTAAGGTAGACGGTGGTCTTGACGATGTGCTCCATGGACGCACCCGCGGCGTCCAGGACCGCTTTGAGGTTCTTGAGAACGCGGCGGGTCTGGACCGACACATCCCCCTCCACCACCGCGCCCGTTTCGGGGTCCAGCGGTATCTGGCCCGAGCAGAAGACGAGGTTCCCGACCTTGATGGCCTGGGAGTAAGGGCCGATGGCCTGGGGCGCCTTATTGGTGCTTACTGCGCTCTTTTCCATGACTGACTCCTTGACTCACGGGACTTCCAGTTTCTTGTACGGGCCTTTGAGGACGGGCTTGGCGCCCTTGCCGAACTTCTCCAGGACGATCTCTTCCTTTCCGCTCACCAGCTTGACTACGCCGAAGGGTACGATCGTGTCGTTCAGCCAGACATCGGCATCCCGGCCGTGGGGCCCGAGGACCTTGAGGTGGCGACATACGAGCGTCTTACCATCAACCTCCAGCGTATCCTTCGGCATGCCCTTCAGTTTTCCCACGGTCGGGCCGATGGAGGCCGCCTGGCCGCCGAAGGCCTCGCTGCCTTCCGTCCTGAGCTTGACGAGGGTGGCCTTGTCGATCTGGAGGGCCGGCGAACCCGGGTCCTTCGTGCGGACCATGAGGACGTTGGCGTCGTCCGTCGGGTCGCCCTTGATCAGGAACGCCGCGACGGCTTCGCCGCCGTCGCCGGGCATCCTGAGCTCCAGCCAGTAGCCCTGGGCGTCCTTGTCCACGATGGCGAAGGTCAGCTTGGACTGTTCGCCGCGGGCGTCCTTGATGTGGTAGGTGCTCCATCCGCCGACGACGGGGTGCCACTCGTGGAAGAACTCGGGAAAGTAGGAGGAAGCGGCCGCGCCCAGCGTGATCAGGACGGACGCCGCTACGAGCATTATTTTGCGTGCGTTCATGATGCCTCCTCAGTTCCTAAGTGACGTGATGGGGGCGGGCATCTGGCCGCCCCTCGCGATGAAGCCCGAACAGGACAGGGTTCTCAGGTCCATCACCGGCGCTTCGCCGAGCAGCCCCCCGAAGGAGACCGTCTCGCCCACCTTCTTGCCGTGGGCGGGGATGACCCGCACCGCCGTGGTCTTGTGGTTCATGACGCCGATGGCCAGCTCGTCCGCGATGAAGCCCGACAGGGTGTCCTCCGGCGTGTCGCCGGGTACGGCGACCATGTCGAGGCCCACGGAGCAGACGCTGGTCATGGCTTCCAGCTTTTCCAGGCTGAGGGCACCCTCGCGCACGGCGTCGATCATGTTCGCGTCCTCACTGACGGGGATGAAGGCTCCGGACAGCCCCCCCACGGCCGAGGTGGCCATGGCCCCGCCCTTCTTCACGGCGTCGGTCAGGAGAGCAAGGGCGGCGGTCGTCCCGCAGGCGCCCGTCCGTTCGAGCCCCATGACCTCCAGAACCTCGCCCACAGAGTCGCCGAGCTGCGGCGTGGGGGCGAGCGACAGGTCCACGATCCCGAAGGGGACGCCGAGCTGGGAGGCCACCTCGCGGCCGATCAGCTCGCCGACGCGCGTGATCTTGAAGGCGGCCTGCTTGACCACCTCGGCCATCTGCCTCAGGTCGCACGCACCGGCGCGGCGTATGGACTGGCAGACGACCCCGGGGCCGCTCACGCCGCTGTGGATGACCACTTCTGGCAGTCCGACGCCGTGG
>JBJKRE010000350.1:0-12024 GCA_046704825.1 Acidobacteriota bacterium | reverse complement strand
GCCGTGCTGTGCCGGGCGGGTGCCACGACGCTGGCGGAACTGGCGGCCGCGGGCAGGCCCGCGCTCATCGTGCCCTTCCCCCAGGCGGCGGCCGGGCACCAGCTCGCGAACGCCCGCGGACTCGAGGAACTGGGCGGCGCCCTCTGCATCGAGCAGAACGCCCTCACCACGGACGCCCTGACGGCGGCCCTCGAGAAGCTCGCCGATCCTGCAGAGCGGCGCGCCATGGCGCGTGCCCTCAAGGCCATCGCACGGCCGGACGCCGCGGACCGCATCGCGGGCGTCCTGCTGGTGGCGGGAGGTGCCGCATGAAGCTGTCGAGGATCAGGCACGTGCACTTCGTCGGCATCGGTGGAATCGGCATGAGCGGCATCGCCGAGGTCATGATCACCCTCGGCTTCACCGTGACCGGATCGGACCTCAGGCAGAACGCCGTCACGCGGCGTCTGAGCAAACTGGGCGCCTCCATCGCCGAGGGCCACGCCGCACCGAACGTGACCGGCGCGCAGGTCGTGGTCTACTCGTCGGCCGTCTCGCCGGACAACCCCGAGATCCGGGAGGCGAAGCTCCAGGGGATCCCGGTCATCCCCCGGGCCGAGATGCTGGCGGAGCTCATGCGCATGAAGACGGCCGTGGCGGTCGCCGGCTCCCACGGAAAAACAACCGTGACGGCCATGATCGCCCACCTCGCCCACAAGGCCGCGCTCGACCCGACGGTGGTCATCGGCGGCCTTCTCTCCACCCTCGGATCCTCGGCCCGCATGGGCAAGAGCGACCTCATGGTGGCCGAGGCGGACGAGTCCGACCGCTCCTTCCTCCTCCTGCACCCGAACCTGGCCGTGATCACCAACATCGACTGGGAACACGTGGATTGCTACGCGACGCTGGAGGACCTGCAGGACGCCTTCGTGGAGTTCGCCAACCGCGTGCCCTTCTACGGCGCCTGCGTGGTCTGCGGCGACGACGCGAACATCCAGGCCGTCATGCCCCGTCTGAGGCGCCGCGTGGTGACCTACGGAACCCAGGTGCCGTCCGACTTCATGGCCGTCCCGCGGGAAACCGATGAGGGCTTCGGCGAATCCTTCGACCTCTACGTCCGGGGGCGCCTCTGGGGGCCTCTGTCCCTCCGGCAGGTGGGCCGGCACATGGTGCTGAACGCCCTGGCGGCCCTGGCCGTGGCCGAGGAGCTGGAGATCCCCTTCGAGTCCGTCCAGCGCGACCTCGCGACCTTCCCCGGCGCGGACAGGCGCTTCCAGTTCAAGGGCGAGTCCGGGGGCATACGGGTCGTGGACGACTACGGCCACCACCCCACCGAGATCCGCGCAACGCTGGAGGCCGCCCGCCGCGTGGCCGGCAAGGGGCGAGTGGTGGTGCTCTTCCAGCCGCACAGATACTCGCGAATGGCGGCGCTGTCGGACGGGTTCGCCGGGGTGCTGGCGGAGACGGACGTGGTCGTGGTCTCCGACATCTACCCGGCCAGCGAGAAGCCCATTCCGGGCGTCACGAGCGGGGCCCTGCTGGACAAAATCCGCGCCCTGGAGCACGGCGACGCGCACCTGTGCGCGAAGGTTTCGGACATGGCGGCCTTCACGGCGCCCATGCTGCGCCCCGGCGACCTGGTGATCACGCTCGGCGCGGGCAGCATCACGACCGTGGGCGACGCCCTGCTGACCCTTCTGGACGAGAAGAAGGGGGAGGTGGACCCGTGAGCATCCAGAGCCCCGTGTTCAGGCCCCAGACCCGGACGGGCGAATGGCTCCCCGCTCCCCCCGCACGCAGGACGCACGTCAGGAAGCGCTGGATCAGGCGGGCGGTGAGGCTCACGCTCGTGGGCGCGGCACTGTCGGGACTGGGCGCGCTGGGCGCGACGGGGTGGAACCTCATGCACTCCGACACGGCCTTCGCCGTCCAGGACATCGAGGTCGTGGGTCTGACCCGCCACGCGGCCCAGCCCGTCTTGGACGCGCTGGCGGGCCTGCGAGGGCACAACCTCTTCAACCTGAAGCCGTCGGAGGTTGCGAGCCGCCTCTCCACTTTCCCCTGGCTCAAGGGGTTCATGTGCCGGCGCCATCTGCCCAACGCCCTCATCGTCGAGGTGGAGGAGCGACCAGAGCTGTGCGCCGTGACCACGGACAAGGGCGTCTTCGACATAGACGGACAGGGCTACGCGTGGCCTGCCACGGGCGGCGTGGAGGGCGTCTTCGACCTCTCGGGCGGCCTGTCGCCCGAGAGCCAGGACGTTCAGAACCTGGTCGCCGAGATGTTGAACCTGGGCCTGGCCGGGCCGGTGAAGGCCGTCGCACCCGCCGGGGACGCGGACGCCTATTACCTGGTCACGCGGGACGGCTGGAGGCTGCTCGTGTCCCCGGACGATCTCGGGAACGAGTGGCACCGCTTCCTCGAAGCCAGAACGTGGATCGCCCGGTACGAGCCGGACAGGACCACCATGGACCTGAGGTGGTCGGGCCGGGTCGTGCTGGCGCCGGCCGATCCATCAAAAGACATAAAAAAGCCGGCCGGATCGGCCGGCGCACAGGGAGGGCCCCAGAATGGCTAAAGATACGGGGCACGTGGTGGGTATCGACATCGGTACCTCCAAGGTCGTCACCGTCATAGGGAAGATCCAGGAAGACGGCAAGCTGGAGATCACGGGCATCGGGAAGGCCGACGCCAAGGGCATGCGCCGCGGGATCGTGGCGAGCCTGGGCGAGGTGGTGGAGTGCCTGAAGGCCTCCGTGGACGAGGCCGAGCTCATGGCGGGCTACTCCATCGAGAGGGCCTACGTGAGCGTGGGCGGCTGCCACGTGCGCGGCTTCAACAGCCGGGGCGTCGTGGCCATCACGAACCGCGACCGCCTCATCGGGAAGGACGACATCCAGCGCGTCCTGGAGGGTTCGCGAACCATCAGCTTCCCGCAGGACCAGCAGATCTTCCACACCTTCCCGCAGGAGTACATCGTCGATAACCAGGACGGGATCACCCAGCCCCTGGGCATGACCGGGACCCGGCTGGAGGCCAACGTGCACATCATCACGGGCACCATCACCTGCCTCCAGAACCTCAACACGGTGGTCAACCGGTGCGGGATCGAGGTGGCCGAGCCCGTGCTCTCCCTCATGGCCGACTCGTACTCGGTGCTGACGCCGGACGAGAAGGAGATCGGCGTGGGGCTCATCAACGTGGGCCACGGGACCACGGGCATCGCGGTCTTCGAAAAGGGCGCCCTCTGGCACACGCACGTCATCCCCATCGGCGGCGAACACTTCACCAACGACCTGGCCGTGGGGCTCAAGACGGGCATCCTGGACGCCGAGATCATCAAGAAGAAGTACGGCTGCGCCCTGGCGAATCTCATCGAGGAGGACGACGTGGTGGAGGTTCCCTCCGTGGCCGGCAAGAAGACGAGCATGGTCCCGCGGTCGCGCCTGGCCGAACTGCTCCAGGGCCGGGCCGAGGAACTCATGCAGCTCCTCTACGAGGAGATACGCGGCGTGGGGCTGGACAAGACCATCAACGCGGGCCTCGTCCTGACGGGCGGCGGCGCCAGCCTGTCCGGGCTTCCGGAAGTGGCGGAAGGCATTTTCGACCACCAGGTGCGCGTCGGCGAACCCATGGGCGTCCACGGCCTGACGAACATCGTGGCCTCGCCCATCTACGCCACCGCCGTGGGTCTGGCGCTCTACGGCCGGTCCATGGAGTCGCGCGAGGGCAGACGCCGCAGGAAGGGCGGTCTTTTAAAGAAACTCTGGTCGGGATTCAAGGATATCGTGTAGCAGCCGCGCCGGCTGCTCGGAACTTTCATTGGGATGGACCAACGAAAGGGGGTTTGATATGGACCAAGGAAACGGGCTCCGCTTCACCATGAGTGAAGAAGAAACCCCGAACGGGGTGCGCCCCGTGCGCATCAAGGTCGTCGGGGTGGGCGGCGCCGGAGGCAACGCCGTCAACCAGATGATCAACGCGGGCCTCCAGGGCGTCGATTTCGTCGCCGTGAACACGGACTACCAGGACCTCGAAAAGTCACTGGCGCCGGTGAAGGTCCCCATCGGGCAGAAGCTCACCCGGGGCCTCGGAACGGGCGGCAACCCCGAGCGCGGGGAGCAGGCCGCCATCGAGGACACGGCGGCCCTCGTCGAACACCTCCAGGGGGCCGACCTGGTGTTCATCGCCGCCGGCATGGGCGGCGGGACGGGCACGGGTGCGGCTCCGGTGCTAGCCCGGCTCTCGGCCGAGGCGGGTGCGCTCACGGTGGCCGTGGTCACCCGCCCCTTCACCTGGGAGGGCAAGAAGCGAGAGGGCAACGCGCGCTTCGGCATCGAGCAGCTCATGGAAGCCGCGGCGACGCTCATCGTCATCCCCAACGACAACCTGCTCTCCACCCTGCCGGAAGACGTGACCTTCGAGGACGCTTTCCGCGCGGCCGACGACGTGCTGAGGCAGGGCGTGCAGGGCGTCTCGGACCTCATCACGCGGCCGGGCCTGGTGAACCTCGACTTCGAGGACGCCAGGACGGTGCTCTCCGCCGGCGGCCGGGCCGTCATGGGCATGGGGCAGGCGCTGGGCGATGACAGGGCGCTCGCGGCCGCGGAGAAGGCCGCGAACAACCCGCTCCTGGAGGACGCCTCGATCCACGGCGCGAGGGCCATCCTGATCAACTTCACAGGGGCCAAGAACATCGGCCTCCGCGAGGTGAAGCAGGCCTGCGACTTCGTTCGCGAGAAGGCCCACCCGGACGTGAACGTCCTCTTCGGCACGAGCATCGACGAGAGCCTCGGCGAAGAACTGCGCGTGACGGTCGTCGCCGCGGCCTTCGAGACGGCCGAGGTAAAGGCAATCAAGCGGCCCACGTACGCCCCGCCTCAGAAGCACCAGCAGCCCCAGCAGCAGACGCAGCCCCAGCAGATGGAGGCGGCCGTGGGCGGCGAGTTCGGCCCGGTGCCCGGCGTGGACTCCGAACTGCCCTCGCCCGCCGGCCCGTCCCCGACGGGTTTCCTGCGGGGCGGCGCCAAGTCGCGCGGCGGCCTCTTCGCCAGTTCCAACGAGGTCTTCCCCACGCCCGGCACCTCGCCGGACAAGGACTACGAGGTCTATCAGACCCCGCCCTTCCTGAGGAAGAGCAGGGACTGACCGATTCGGGGCGGGCCCGGCGCAGCCCGCTCGAGGAGACTGACAGGCCGGGCGGTCCATGGTCCGCCGCGCCGGCCGTGACCGAAACCGATCGACCCCTTTCGGGAAGCCGAAGGGTTTCCCTTGGTAACATCCCTCCCTTCTGCAGGCGGCGTTTGCACAACGCCGCCATTTTTTTCGTCAGCCTGGCCGCACGTAGTCGCCGGACGGCGGCAAATTGCGAAAAGCGTCCGGGCCGCTTCTTCCCCGCCTAACCCACTGCAACTAGTGGTAAACTATAACTTATGAGCCACTGCGCGAACTGCGGCCGCTTGCTCCCGGACCCAACTCACACCTGCCCATCCTGCGGGGGCACCGTGATCCCCGACGTCCCCGCCGCGCGATCGGCGGGCCTCTACGCCGAGGGCACCTTGCTCGCGGGGCGGTTCCGCGTCGAGCGCGTGCTGGGGACGGGCGCCGCGGGCGTCGTGTACGGCGTGACGGACGAGCTGCTCGACCGCAGGGCGGCACTGAAAATCCTCTGGCAGAAGGCCTTGCCGGACGACCCGGCCTTCAAACGGTTGCGGCGCGAGATCCAGGCCGCGCGGCCGATCCGGAGCGAGCAGGTGGTGGCCGTCTACGAAATGCTCGACGTGGACGGACGCCCCGCCCTGCTGATGGAGTGGGTCGAGGGCCGCAACCTGCGCGAGACGCTGCACGAGAAGGGACGCATGGATGCTCAGGAAGCATCCGGCATCGTGGAGCAGGTCCTCTCGGGCCTGGGCGCCCTGCACGCGCTCGGCATCCTCCACCGGGACGTCAAGAGCGGCAACATCCTGGTGACGGACGACGGGACGGTCAAGCTGGCCGACTTCGGACTCGTGAAGGGCGACGACCTCGGCGCCACCCTGACGGCCGACGGGAGCGCCATCGGCACGCCCGCCTACATGGCCCCCGAGGTCATCCGGGGCGAACCCGCGACCGTCAGGTCGGACCTGTATTCCGTCGGTGTGGTCCTCTTCGAACTGCTCACGGGCGGGCTGCCCTTCGAGGGCGGATCCGCCGTGGAGGTCGCCAGCAAGCACCTCTCCCAGCCTCCTCCGCTGGACAGGCTCAAGGCCGAGGGCATCCCGCGCTGGCTGAAGGGGGCCGTGGTCCGCCTGCTGGCCAAGGACCCGCGGGACCGCTTCGCGTCGGCCGGTGAGACCGCGGCCGCGCTTCACAAGAGACGTTCCGGACTCTGGATGAGCCGCCGGGCCCGTCGAGCCGCCGGGATCGCAGCGTTCTTGGCGGCGGCCGTCGTCTCCGGCGGAATCTGGCTCGCCCGCCAGCAGGGACCCTTGAGGGCCGTCTGCAACGGCAAACGCCTCGACGTGCTCAGCGCTTCGGGCCGCCTGCTCTGGTCCAGGACCCTGCCGCGGACCCTCCAGTCCGCCTGCTTCGGCGATTTCGGCCCCGGCGGCACGCCCGCCGTGGCGTGCGCCACGACGTGGGGGAAAATGGCAGAGGCCACGAGCGAAGACACCTCGCCCGGCGCCGGCCGGATTTTCCTTTTCGACGCCCAGGGCAACCTCGTGCTGAAGTGGGCGGTGACGCTCGTTCCCGCGAAACTGATGAGCCAGCACTACGACGTGACGCTCTCCTCAAAACGCGTGTCCGCGAACGCCCCGCCCATGCTCGTCGCCAAATTGAACCACGTCATGTGGTACCCATCGGCCCTGCTCTTCTACTACACGGCCGACTTCGATACGACCAAGCTGCCGAATGGGCCGGCCTTTCGCTGCATGTACAACTCGGGGCACATCATGGACTGGAAACTCGTGGACATGGACGGTGACGGCCAGGACGAAGTGGTCTATACGGGCGTGAACAACAACCTCTACCGGAGCGTGTTCGTCGCTGCCGCGCGCATCCCGCGGAAGCCTGATCCCATGCACCTTCTCGTCGTGTCGCCGGACCTCGGGACCGGCTGGATTCAGCCTTCACTGTTCTATCGGCTCGTGTCCATGAACTGGACGTTCGACCTCGCCATCCGAGGGGACCGTATGCCGCTCCGCCTCGCCTTCATGCATGGCCCGATGTGGGCGTTGCGGCGCTCGGGCGACATTACCCGGAACGGCTCTCCCGTACTCCCGCACTCCACCCGGCTCACCGACCTCAACGATGGACTGGGGCGGCTCTACCAACTGAGGGAGCAGTCCGATTTTCCCAGCCTGCTGAAAGAGGCTTCGCGCCTCCGAACCGCGAGAGGCACACCCTACGACTGGGTTCGCACCTTTTTCGAAGCCCAGGCCGACTTCGGCATGAAGCGCTACGCCGACGTGCGCCCCCTCCTGCACATGGCCGCTGAAGGCGAATCCGGACAGCTTCCGCTCTATTATTACCAATTTCTTGTGGACGGCGACTTTCTTGCCGGTCGTTACGACCTCTGCATGCAGAGCCTCGAGAACATTCCCCAGGGTGCACTCATGCAGAAGCCGGAACTGGCCGACACGGCGGCGCTGGCGGCGCTCTATGACAAGGACCAGGCCGCCGGTACGACTTTTCTCGCCGATCTCAGCCGGAACGGCTACGGCGTTTTTGCGCCCACATTCTACGGCGTCCAGGCCTTTGTGACGGCCGATTACCCGGACGCCATAACAAGGATGGAGAAGCGTTACCAGAACCCCTTCTTCGATCCTACTCCCGACGAATGGATCGTGGCCGCTCTTCTGAGAGAGGGCAAGACAGAGGAGGCCCGGCGGCGCTTCGACGCCGTGAACGCCCGCTTCCCGTCGTTCGACCTCGCCGACTCCGAGATCGGAGTCTGGCTCCGATGGCGGGAGGGAAGCCACAACCACGGTCTCCTGGATCGCATGGACGCAATACTCGCGGAGAAGCGCGCCAAGGCCGTCTACGACCCCACCACCCGCGCCTTCCTGCCCCTCACGCTCTACCGGGACGCCGTCATGCACCGTGACGCCGGCGACCGCAAGGAGGCCCGGGCTCTGCTCGCCGAAGCCCGCCGCCTCGCCCCCGAGAGCTGGCATGCCATTCTTAAGTGATCGAGTGATCCAGTGATCGAGTGAACAGTGCGGATGCAGGCCTTCGAAGCAAAAGACGGCAGACGGCGGACCGCAGACCGCAGACTGCAGACCGCGGCCCTGACGTGCTTTCCTGCCTGGAAGTACCCATAACCGGTAGGGTGGACCCGAGGGCCGAAGGCCCGAGCGTCCACCGCTGAACAGTAATCAAGTGATTGCGCCTGGCGGCGCGCTGAAGGGGTTAAGAGTTAAGGGTGAAGGCGCACGCAGACCTTCGAAGCCCCGTCCGGCTACCGTATTCAACTAGAAACTCTCCATCTTTTCTCTGCGTCCTCGGCGTCTCTGCGGTGATGTTCATTGCTTCGAAGGCCCGTCCCCAGCCGCAGTTCAAATCCGAAATCCCAAATCCCAATTCCCAATTCCCAAATATTTGCCCCCGCCTCCTACTTCCGCCCGGGCGGGAACCGGTCGTTGGCCACGTACTGCCTGGTCATCTTCTTCACCTGGCCGGTCAGCAGCAGGATGGCCAGCAGGTTCGGGATGGTCATGAGGCCCAGGGCCGTGTCGCCGAAGGTCCAGACCATCTCCAGCGAGTAGATGGCGCCCAGGAAGTTCATGACGCAGAAGGCCAGCCGATACGGAAGGATCGCCCGGTCGCCCAGCAGGTACTGGATCGAGCGGTCCCCGTAGTAGGACCAGCTTATGGCCGTGGACAGCGCGAAGAGGAAGACCGCCAGCGTGACCAGGTAGTTGCCGTGGTTCCCGGCCAGCCTGCCCAGCCCCTTCTTGAAGGCCCACGAGGTGAGCGGCGAGCCGTTCTGCAGGGCCTTGCCCTTCACCCACATGCGGGCCGCGGGAACCACCGTGCCCGCGGGCGTCCGGAAGACGGCCGCGGCGGCGTTGCCCGCCTCGGCCCGCGGAATGGTCAGCGTGCCCGTGAAGGGGCGCGGGCTGAAGCCGATGATCTCCCGGCCGCCCGCGAGGACCCTGAGGTCGTCCATGGTGCCGTGGTTTCGAACGAGCCGGAAGTCAACGGGCCGCCCGTCCTCCACGGCGAGCCTCCCCGACGCCAGGTCCTCCGGCCGGACGACGCCGTCCGTGTGGACGCGTGCGCCGGCGTCGATGGCCGTCAGCGCCGACTGCGCGTTCACCGGCAGGACCTGCGCCTGCTTCTGGTTCCACACGCCCGTCACCAGGATCACCAGCCCCGTGATGGTGCAGACGACCAGCGTGTCGATGAAGGGGCCGATCATGGCCACCATGCCCTCCCGCACGGGCTTGTCCGTCTTGGCCGACGCGTGGGCGATGGGGGCCGAGCCCTGCCCCGACTCGTTGGAGAAGAGGCCGCGCTTGACGCCCCACGTCATCATGAAGACGAACCCTCCGCCCGCGAAGCCGCCCATCTTGGCCGCCGGCTGGAAGGCCGACGACAGGATGAGCTGGAAGGTCGGCACGATCTCGCGGAAGTCCAGGAGCAGGACGATTAATCCCCCAAGGACGTACAGAACGCACATGAAGGGCACGAGCTTGGAGGTCACCTTCCCGATGCGCTTGATCCCGCCGAGGATCACCAGCGCCACCAGCATGGACACTATGAGGCCGGTGAGCCACGTGGGCACGTGCATGTCCTGCCGGAACTGGTCCGCCACCGTGAAGGACTGGACCGAATTGCCCGACCCGAAGGACGAGATCACCGCGAAGCACGCGAAGGCCACGGCCAGCGGCTTCCACCTCCTGCCCAGGCCCTTCTCGATGTAGTACATGGGACCGCCCGAGGCCTCGCCCTTCGGCGAAATGATGCGGTAGCGCTGGGCCAGTGTGCACTCGGTGTACTTGAGCGCCATGCCAAAAACGGCCGTCACCCACATCCAGAAGAGCGCGCCCGGCCCCCCGTAGTGGATGGCCGTCGCCACGCCTGCGATGTTGCCGATGCCGATGGTGGCCGACAGCGCCGTGGACAGGGCCTGGAAGTGCGACAGGTCGCCCTCGTGCTCCGGGTCGTCGTAGTCCCCCTTCAGCACCCTCAGGCCGTGCCAGAACTCCCGCACCTGCACCCAGCCCAGGCGGAAGGTCGTCACGATGCCCGTGCCCACCAGGAGCACCACCAGCATGGGAAGGACCGACGGCCAGTTCCACACCACGTTGTTCAGGCCGTCGATCGCCGTCTTGACCGCATCGGATACAGGAAGGACCAGCGCCATCGGTGACTCCCTTCAGGATGGTGACGTTTCGAGGCTTCGAGCGATGATGGACGGGCAAAGGACGGTCCATTATGGATTTTGGAGCAGGGCCGAGTCAAGGCGGGCTTCGGGCGAAGGGACTCTAACCACAGAGCCCACAGAGGACACAGAGGCCTGTGGCGTCGATACAGGACTAGAGATTTACAGTAAAGCGGAGAAAGACTTTCGATTTCACAGTGAGGCGGTGAGGCAGTGAGAAGAACGAAATTAAACGTTGTCTTCCCCAAAGGCTAAGGGCTAAAGCCGAAAGGCTAAAGGAAAGACTATATGCGGACGCAGACAGGCCTTCGAAGGGCATCCCGCTTCCTACTCACCTACTTTCCTAATCATCTACCCACGGCACCGCAGGTGCGAACCGCGGAGACGCGGAGGCGCGGAGAAAGACCTTGGATGTCACAGTGAGGCGGTGAGGCGGTGAGAAAAGAAATTTGGGAATTGGGATTTTGGATTTGGGATTATACTACGGCGGAGGATGGGTCTTCGAAGGGCCTCTGCATCCCACTCACCTACTTCCCTACTCACCTACTCACCGCGCCGCCAGGCGCAATCACTCGATCACTGGATCACTTGGTCACTCTACGAGGCAGTCATTGCGAGGCCCGCAGGGCCGCGGCAATCCCAAGGTAAAGCACGTGCACTCTTCTTCACAGGGAGGATCGGAGGACGGGAGGAAAATGACTTGCAAATTTGGGAATTGGGATTTTGGATTTGGGATTTGGACTGCGGATCGGGGCGGGCATTCGAAGCAATGAGTATTACCGCAGAGAACGCAGAGAAAAGAAAGAGAGTTTCTAGTTGAATACGGCAGCCGGACGGGGCTTCGAAGGTCTACATCCGCCTTCACCCTTAACTCTTAACCCCTTCACCGCGCCGAAAGGCGCATGGGCTTAAGGCCGAAGGACTAAGGGCGAAAGGTGGCAAGACGGCAGGGGCCGAGCCTTCGAAGACCAGCCGAAAAGGCTAAAAGGTAAGACCTGACCCCTTTTCCCATTTTATTGGACAGCATTTCATTCTGAACAAAAAGGGGACCTCAAGCTGAACACGCCGGATAGCCCGTCCAAAACCTTTACTGGGCCTGGGGCGTTATCTGGTTACAAGATTATTTTGGACAGCAGTGGGGTGCCCCCATCTTTTCCTCATCTTTTCCCTTTCCTTCTCTTAATCAATAGCATTATCAGCCCTCAAAAAGCACCTTTCCGGCGTTCCATCCTGGTTAGAATCTTCTATCACTACGTCCATCCCTCTGGCTATACGGATACTCGCTTCGCTCCAGTGTTTCTTTCCCGCTATCTTGTAGTAGTATTCTTCGTCTGCAGAGGTCCTGCCTAACTTCCTCCAGCTATAAAGCGGGATGTATGTGGAAGTGAACTTCCTGACCATGAAGATCTTTCCGTCCTTGTGGAGCATGGTCTGGGAAACACAGCGGCCCCATACGGCGCTATAGACAAGTTCATATTGCTGCTTACCTACTGTAGCGCCAAGCCGAAACTTGTGTGGACTTAGATACCAGAGGACGAGCAAGTCCAACGCTATTAGGAAGACTACTACAAGCCCCGCCTTGCTAGGCTTAATTTTGAATTTGCTCATCAATCTCCCCCTGCCATAATTGCCGCATCAGACGCAGAATAAAATCGCAATGGATCTGTGGTCTTGAT
>JBJKRE010000349.1:0-3767 GCA_046704825.1 Acidobacteriota bacterium | reverse complement strand
CCTCTGCCCGGTCGACGTGTTTGGCCGCCTCGGCGGCCAGGACGCCGAGGCTCGGGAGTGCGCTCAGGAGCAGCACGACCAGCACGGGCAAGAAACGCCCCAGGCCGGCCCCGGCCAGGCGGGACCGACACCACTGAACGGTTTTCATCAGTTCCCTCCCACAACAAATGCAGTACAGGCGCATCGATGATTGGGTGAATCTACGCGGGCCGACGGACGCGGACCGCCCGTCGCCCCCCCTACCGCAACAAGCTCATGATTATAGCAGTAGAGCCAGGTCATTGTGCCAGTCCCGCACGGGTGCATGGATACGAACTTCTTCGGTGCCCTCCGGGGGTCAGCGCAGAAGCAGAATCAGGAGCAGGATGATTGCCGCCAGCAGGGCGCCCGCGCCGATCAGGACGGGGAGGCCGCGCCGGGAGAGAAGGCGGGCGAACGCGGAGAAGAAGAGGATGGTGGGCACGTTCCGGCGGTGCTCGGCGAGCAGGCGCGCCACCGTTTCGTCGAGGATCGGCGCTTCCGGGTCCAGCGGGTTGCCGGGCCCGTAGAGTCCGATGCCGGACAGGTCGAAGTCCGGGAGGTCGTCCATGGCGAAGGGCCTCAGGAAGGACCCGGGACGGCCGGCCAGTCGGTTGAGCCGGCCGACCAGCCCCTTGACCCTCGCGATCTGCAGGAGGCCTCCCGGTCCCCGGGCCCCGGTGTGCTCAGCCAGGAGGCTTAGCCGGACCCTGCGGATGGAAAAGCGGAGAGGGCGCTGCCGCGCGTGGGCCGCCTCCCACGTGACGTTCAGCTCGGTGTCCAGCCCCATGCTCCGGTTGGTGGTGTTGGCCGAGCCGACGGTCAGGATGCGGTCGTCTACGATGCAGAGCTTGGCGTGTACGTACACCGGCACTTCCGAACCCCCGGCCGCCGGCCGCACCGTGCAGTAGACGCCGAGGTCGTGCCCCGTCTCGGACGCGCTGCGCCGGAGCGATCGCAGGAGGCGGACCTGCGTGTTGCCAAGGACGAGTTCCTCGCCCAGGTCCTCGGAGTGCCGCGGCAGGATCACGACGATCTGCAGCCTGCCTTTGCTGGGCTCTTTCATCCGGCGCACGAGAGCCTCGTGCACGGCCGCCGAGCTGAAGTACTGGTTCTCGATGTAGACGAGGCGACGCGCCGAGGCCAGGGCGTGGGTGTACAGCTTCTGGATCTCCCTGGCCCGCTCGCCCGTGTCGCCCGCCGCGGGGTTCGTGGTCCGGCTGATGCCGACGCGCCCGGCCGGCATGGGGATCGTCGGCTGGAAGAGCGGTGTGAGGAAGACGCGCCTGCGCGGTTCGGGGAGGGGCGGCCCGCCCGCGTAGGTCCAGCGTCGCCGGAACTCCTGGGCGACGGCCCTCGCCGCCGGGCCCGAGAAGCAGGCCTGGACGTCGTGGAAAGGCTTGTAGGGCTCGCCGTCCCCCTGGATTCTGAGCGGATTGCCTGGTGCGTGGCGCCTGTCGTCCCACCGACGGTAGGACAGGTCGATGCCGCCCACGAAGGCCGCCCGTTCGTCGACCACCACGTACTTTTCGTGGTGGCTGGCCCCCGTGGCGTGGCGCCCGTCGTAGAGGAAGGTCAGGTTCGGCGTGTCGGGGCTGTTGAACACGCCGTCCTGCCGCCACTCCCTGTCGAACGCGTAGATGGCGCTGTAGTCCCAGGCCAGGATAAAGAGCCTCAGCGTGGGCTTCTCCCTGCAGATCTGCCGCAGGAACGGCAGGAGGACCGTCTCGCCGTGGAGGTCCCTCCCGTCGTCGCCCCTGACCAGCGCGACGTCGCTTTCGAAGCGCCAGCCCGCGATGAAGATGGTGTGACGGGCCCGGGCCATGGCGCGCCTGACGCCCAGAAAGTAGTCGCGCCCGTCGATGTAGAGGCCCGCCGACCGGACGGCGGCGACGGTGAGGCACGTGCTGCCGGGCACAAGGATCTTCTTCATGGCGCGGGACGCTCCCTTCCTTGTGTACATTGTACATCCGCAGGGACGGCGGCCGGCTTCAGCCGGCCGGCTTCGACGCCAGGAAGGCCCGCACGAGGTTGAGCGAGGAGAAGTGGTTGAAGGTGAGCAGGCGCAGCTTCAGGTCGCTGCGGAACAGCCTGCGGGCGATGCGTTCGGGCGGCAGGCCCTTCCGGCTCAGCGCCAGGACGCGTTCGCCGGTTTCTTCCAGGTGCTCGATCTTCTCCTGCAGGCCGGCCGATGGGTTTCGGACAACCGCTCCGCTGCCCGTGAGCAGCAACGCCGGGGCGAGCGACAGAAAGCGCCGGTAGGTGTCGATCATGGCCCAGACATCCACGTCGGGGCGCACGGCCCAGTCCCGGCCTCCCACGTAGCTGTCGCCGGTGACGAGCCATCCGCGGTTCTCTTCCAGCAGGGCGATGTGGTCCGCGGAATGGCCCTGAGCGGGTATCACCCGGAACGCGAACCGCCCGGTCTCCACCCTCTCGCCGACGGCCCGGGCCTTGGAGGGCTCGGGCCGGCCGAAGAGGAAGTGCTGGTAGGGCTTCATGGTGAGGCGGCGGGGGTCGGCGATGAAGGGAAGCGCCTTCTCGTGGGCCAGGATGGGGACGGTTCCGAGGGCCTGGAGGGCCGCGTTGTTGCCGATGTGGTCCTCGTGGGCGTGCGTGTTCACGACGACGTCGACGGGCCTTCCCTCCAGGGCGGCCAGGACGCCGGAGCGGGCGTGGACCATGCCCGTATCCACCAGCAGCCCGTCCACGCAGTAGGCGGCAGTCCTGTACAACCCCCTGCCCATGAAGTTCCGGGCCATGACGAACCGGTCGACCTCACCCTCGATTCTCGTGGCTTCGAACACGGGACGCTCCCGTCAGTCGCGTTTCTCTTTCAACGCAGAGACCATGATGCGCACCACCCGCTCCGCCACGGCCCCTCTCGCCACGGCCTCGTGCGCGCCCGCCTCCCGGGCCGCGGCGAGGGCCTCGCGGTCGACGTGGGAGCCGAAGGCGACGCAACGTGCGTCGGGGAACGCCTGCCGGAGCCTTTCGATCCTGGCCGGGGCGTCGTCCGATCCGAGGTCCACGGCTACGAGGTCGGGCTGGCTGTTTTCCTCCCGCGAGACGACCTCCGCGCCCTCGGACCGCCACCTCGAGGCCAGGCGCGCCTTTTCCATCAGGTTGTCCGTGACGAGCAGTATTTTCATTCTGTCTCCCGCTTTTCTTCGGCGAGGCAACCGGCGAGGCCCGAGGCCAGGTCGGGGTACAGAGGCTCGACGCCGAGGTCCTCCCGCATGAGCCGGTTGTCGATCCTGCGCGATTCGCCCATGAAGGAGAGCATCTGCGGGCTCAGCGCTTCCGATGCTTCCTCGAGGCTCACGACGGGCGGCCGGGGCAGGCTGGCCGCGTCGGCAAGGGCGAAGAAGTACTGGGTCATGGAGCCGGGGGCGCCGTCGCTGACGTTGTAGATCGCGCGGGACCGTCCCCGGAGCGCGGCCGCGACGCAGGCTCGCACGAGGTCGTCCACGTGGATCCGGTTGGAGTACGGCGCCTGGTCCTCGCGCACCACGGGAAGGCCGCGCCGTATGCGCTCCATCGGAAGCCGTCCGGGGCCGTAGATGCCGGGAACGCGAAGGACGATCACCGGGACGCCGCACTCGGCCTCCCAGTCCCTCAGGGCGGACTCCGCGTCCCACCGCCTGACGGCGCGCGGGGTTCTCGGGGCGGGTTCCGTCGCCTCAGTGGCCCAGCCGCCGCCCAGGTCCCCGTAGACGCCCGTCGTACTGATGTAGACGAGCCTGGAC
>JBJKRE010000348.1:0-6763 GCA_046704825.1 Acidobacteriota bacterium | reverse complement strand
GGAACTCGTGACGCGCGGGGCGTTCAACCTGGGCGACGGCGACCGCGTCGTCCGCGCCGGCGAGCCGGGGGTCTGAGCCATGTTCCTGTCCAACCTGTCCATCAAACGCCCGGTGTTCGCCACCGTGCTCATGCTGGGGCTCGTCACGCTGGGTCTCTTCTCCTACCGCCGCCTGGCCATCGACCTCTACCCCGACGTCGAGATCCCGATCGTCTCCATCTTCACCGTCTATCCGGGCGCCTCGCCCGAAACGGTCGAACGCGAGGTCTCCAGGCGCATCGAGGAGGCCGTCAACTCCATACCGGGCGTCAAGCACGTGTCGTCCGTCTCGCGGGAAGGCCTGTCCAGCGTCATGGTGGAATTCGACCTCAACGTGAAGGTCAACGAGGCCTCCCAGGAGGCCCGCGCCAAGATCAACGCCATCCGCAACGAGCTGCCCCGGGGGATCGAGGAGCCGACCATCCAGAAGCTGGACTTCCAGGCCATGCCCATCATATCCCTGGCCGTCCGCTCGGCGTCCCTTTCGCCGAGGGAACTGACCACCCTCGCCGACCGCCGCATCCGCGGGCGGCTGGAAAACATCCCCGGCGTGGGCAAGGCCAAGCTGGTGGGCGAGTCCAAGCGGGAAGTCCACGTGGACGTGGACCCCGCGCGGACCGAAGCCATGGGGCTGGGCGTGGACGAGGTCGTGAACGGCCTGGCCCGCGAAAACGTCAACACGCCATTGGGGCGCCTGAACCGCGGCGGGACCGAGATGCCCATCCGGGTTTCCGGGAAGCCCGAACGGGTGCCCGGGTTCGCCTCCATGGTCGTGGCCCAGCGAGCCGGACACCCCATACGGCTGGGCGAGGTGTCCCACGTCGTGGACGGCGCGGAGGAACAGCGCTCTCTGGCCCTCATCGACGGCGTGCCCGCGGTCGCCATCGACATCCTGAAGCAGTCCAAGGCCAACGTGGTGGCCACGGTCGACGCGGTCAAGAAGGAGATCGGAAAGCTGGAGAAGGAACTGCCGCCGGGCACCGGGATTCAGGTCGTCCGCGACAGCTCCACCATGATCCGGGAGTCGGTGTCCGACGTGCAGACCACGCTCGTTCTGGGCGGCATCCTCACGATCTTCATCGTCTTCCTCTTTCTGAACTCCTGGCGCTCGACGGTCATCACCGGGCTCACCCTGCCCATTTCCGTCATCTCGAGCTTCATCGCCATGCACTTCCTCGACATGACACTGAATGTCATGACCCTCATGGCGCTTTCGCTCGCCATAGGCCTGCTCATCGACGACGCCATCGTCGTCCGGGAGAACATCGTGCGCCACCTGGAGCGCGGTCAGGACCACTTCACAGCCGCCAGGGACGGCACGGCCGAGATCGGCCTGGCCGTCATGGCCACCACCCTGTCCATCGTGGCCGTCTTCCTGCCGGTCGCCTTCATGAAAGGCGTCATCGGCCGCTTCTTCTTCCAGTTCGGCATCACGGTGACCTTCGCGGTGCTCGTGTCGCTCTTCGTATCCTTCACGCTCGACCCCATGCTTTCCTCGCGGTGGGTGGACCCGGACATCGAGCGCAAGGGGAAACGGCACCTCGTGGCGCGCATACTCGACCGATTCAACGCTTGGTTCGACCGGACCGCGGACCGCTACAAAACCGTCATCGGCTGGGCCCTCGACCATCGGAAGACAGTGTTCGCCGTGGCGGTCGGCGCCTTCGTGGCGGGCCTCGTCATCTTCTTCTCCCTCCAGGGCGAATTCTTCCCGCCCTTCGACCACGGCGAGTTCGTGGTGCGATTCAAAACGGCGCCAGGCGCATCCATCGAGGAGGGCAGAAACCGCATGGAGGCGGTGCTCGGCGTCCTGAAGCAGTTCCCCGAAGTGGACCATACCTACGGGGCCATCGGCGCGGGCGACACCGACACGGTGCGCGACGCGTACGTCTACATCAAGCTGAAGGACCGGTCCGAGCGAAGGAGGAGCCAGGCGCAGATCATGCCGCTCGTGCGCGCCCGCCTCGAGCGCATCCCGGGCATCATCCCCTCGGTCGAGGAGGACCCGGACAGCTTCCAGAAGCCCCTGCAGGTCTACATCAAGGGCCAGGATATCCCCAAGCTGAAGCGCTACGCGGCCCAGCTCAAGGCCGCGGCGTACAAGATACCCGGCGTGGTGGACATCGACGTCTCCATGGAACAGGACCTGCCCGAGTACAGGCTCGTGGTGGACCGGGCACGCGCCGCGCGACTGGGCCTTTCCACGGCGGACGTGGCCGGCACGCTGAACGCGCTCGTGGGCGGGCGCGCCGTCACGACCTACGAGGACGAGGAGGGCGAGGCCGTGGACGTCCGCGTGCGCCTGCCCGGAAGGCTCCGCAGGGACATCACGCAGGTCGGCGACCTGCGGCTCTCCGTGCCCGGCGCGGACGGCCGCGTGGCGCTGGTTCCCGTCTCGGACCTCGTGACGTTCCAGAGGGCCGTCTCCCCCGCCGAGATCAGCCGCCAGGACCTGAGCCGCCAGGTGGTGTTGAGCGCCAACCTGGATCACCTGCCGCTGGCCACCGCCAGCAGCCGCATCATGCAGGCGGCTTCGAAGATCCCCATGGATCCCGGCTACCGGGTGGTCATGTCCGGCGACACCGAGGTCATGATGGAGTCCTTCGGCTACCTGCTGGAAGCCCTCATCCTGGCCATCATCTTCGTGTACCTCATCCTCGCCGCCCAGTTCGAGTCGTTCATCGACCCCCTGGCCATCATGCTCTCCCTGCCCCTGTCCATCGTCGGCATGGCGGGCATCCTGTTCCTCACCGGAGTCACCATCAACATGATGTCCCTGATCGGCCTGATCCTGCTCATGGGTCTGGTCACCAAGAACGCCATCCTGCTCGTCGACTACGCCAAGATCCTCCGGCGAAGCGGGATGGAGCGGAGGGAGGCCCTCATCACGGCGGGCCGGACGCGACTCAGGCCCATCATGATGACCACGCTGGCCATGATCTTCGGCATGCTGCCCCTGGCCCTCGCCATCGGCCAGGGCGCCGAGATGCGCGCGCCCATGGCGCGGGCCGTGATCGGCGGTCTTATCACCTCCACCTTGCTCACGCTCCTGATCGTCCCCGTGGTCTACACGCTCCTGGAGGACTTCGGGAACTGGGTCCACCGCGCATGGACCGGGGAGAAAGCCCGATGAGAAAGAACAGAAAGAACAAACGCGCCCTCGCCGGGATTCTCTCGGCCGCGTTGACGGCCGCGGTCTTCTTTCCGGCTTCCGTTTTTGCACAATCTGCAACGCCCGAGGAGCTGAGCCTGGACCGCGCCCTCGCCATCGCCATGGACCAGAACCGCGACGTTCAAAAGGCGGAGGAGTACCGCAATTGGGTTCAGGGGAAGTACGTGGAGGAGCGTGCCGCCGCGCTGCCCCACCTGACCATTACGGCGTCGGGCCAGAGGCTCCACGACGAGAGCCTCCGGGGGCTTTACGGCGAGTACGGGGACCTCTTCCCCGTCCAGCAGGACGTGCGTACGGGAGAAGTCGGCCTGACGCAGGCCCTGTATACCTGGGGCCAGGTCGGTGCAGCCATCAGGGCGGCCCGAGTGGGCAAGCTTGTGGCGGAGGACCAGCTTCGGCGATTCCGTCAGGCCGTGCGCCGGGACGTGACCGCAGCCTTCTACGACGTGGTTCTGAGCCGCAAACTGGCAACCATCGCCGAACAGAACCTGGACCAGAAGGAGCGCCATCTGGCCGAGGCCAGGAAGAAATACGACCTTGGGACGGCTACGGACTACGACGTCCTGGCCGCAGAGGTGGCCGTCAAGAACGCCCGTCCCATGGTCATCCGGACCGCCAACGCCACCCGACTCGCACACGAGCGCATGCGATTCCTGCTCGCCATGAAGCAGGGCGATTTTCGCGTCCGGGGCCACCTGGAGGCCCGCTCCATCAAGGTTCCCACTTACGAGGACGCACTGGCCACCGCTCTGGCGAACCGCCCGGACCTCAAGGACCTCGGCCACCGCGTAGAGATCCAGCGCGAGCTCGTCAAGATCGCCATTTCCTTATAAAAAACCCGCCTGGACTTCCGGGCGACCTACGGCAGCAACAAGTACCTCGTCGGGAACCTGGACTCGCACGGGAAGACCTGGAGCACGGGCGTCTTTCTGACCTTCCCCGTCTTCGACGGGCTGCGCTCGCGAGGCCAGGTGATGCAGGCAAGGAGCGACCTGACCACCCTGGAGATAGAACGCGCCAAGGCCCTCGATTCGGTCTCCCTGGACCTCCACACCGCGCTGGACGCCGTCGCCGAGGCCTCGAAGATCGTCGACGCCCTCGAGGGCACGGCCGGCCAGGCGGAGCGGCTCCTCCGGATGGCCGAGCAGGGATACGCGTTCGGGGTGAAGACCCGGTTGGACGTGGACGACGCCCAGCTCAACCTCATGCAGGCCGAGGGCAACCTCGCCCAGGCCCGCCGCGACTACATCGTGTCCGTCGCAACCCTGCGGTACGTCATGGGAGTCATCGGCGAAAGATCCTGAGCGGAGGCCGGGACAGGGCGGAAAACTAATCCGTTCACCACTTCGTATGGTCTTGATTGAAGGACGACACGCAGGAAGCGAGCGTGCGGCGCGAAGCCGGCGCGCGAACACGGCGGGCACCGCCAGGCGCCCCATCCCGAGCGGAGCACGAATGAGAGACACCGAGGTCCAACACAGCGATTCCCCGGCCGCCCGCGTCCCGCGTCAGTTCATGGACGCCGCGACGGGCCTCTTCTTGAAAAAGGGTTACCACGCCACCACCGTCCGCGACATCATCAGGGCTTCCCAGGGTTCCCGATACGCCTTCTACCGGTATTTCGGCAGCAAAGAAGGGGTGTACCGGAGCATTCTGAACAGGGTCCTTGCGGACTTCAACATCCGCCTGTCCAAGTGCCGGAACCAGCCGGGCAGCGCCTCGGCGCGGCTCTGGTACCTGTGCGACCAGGTGTCGGACTTCTTTCAGGCCCACCTGGACGCGGCCCGGCTCTTCTACGGCATCCACTACGGACCGCCCCAGGGCGCGCCGCCCTTCGACTTCTGCCTGTTCCACCGGGCCTTCACCCAGGCCGCCAGGACGATCATCGAAGAAGGCATTCGCCTGGGCGAGTTCAGGAACGGAGGCGCTGACGAGATGACCCTCGCCGTCTACGGCGTATGTCGCGTCATCACCGAAAGGCTGCTCACCCGGACCGGCGCCCCCTTCGACCGGTCATACCTGGCGCGGACCCTCCGCGTCGTGGTCGAGGGCATGGAGGGCGAGAATTTTTCGGGACCCAGGGGGGCTGGCCGCCGGGCGCGCTCGGGGCTCCGGATCGTCGGGAGCGGCGAAACCGTCTGATGGGTGTATGCTGGAAGCGTTAGAAGCCGGAGGAGCTTCCTTATCATGCCCTTCAAAGCGGTCCTGTTCGATCTCGACGGCACCCTTCTCAATTCGCTCAGAGACCTTGCGGACTCTACAAACGTGGTCCTTTCCACACGGGGATTGCCCGTTCACCCCGTCGAGGCCTACCGCCATTTCGTGGGTGACGGCGTCGCGATGCTCATCCGGCGGGTCCTCCCGCCGGACGAAACGGACGATGAAACGGTCGCCGCCTGCATCGCGGGCATGCGCGCAGAGTACGCCCGGCGCTGGTCCGACCACACGCGGCCCTACCCCGGCGTTCCCGAACTCCTCGACCACCTGTCCGGACTCGGCGTTCCCATGTGCGTCGTGTCCAACAAGCCGGACGATTTCACGCACATGAACGTCGACGCCCTGCTCTCTCGGTGGCACTTCGAGATCGTGCTCGGACAGCGTGCCGGGATCCCTCCGAAGCCCGATCCCGCCGGAGCGCTCGAGGCCGCCGCAGCCATGAAGATCCAGCCCTCCGATTTCCTCTATCTGGGCGACACCGCCACCGACATGAAGACCGCCGTCTCGGCGGGCATGCACCCGGTGGGCGCCCTCTGGGGCTTCCGCGACGCCCCCGAGCTCGCCTCCGCCGGCGCCCGCCACCTCATCGCAAAGCCTCCGGATCTCATCCCCTTGCTGGGCATGTAAAACCGGTGTTTCAACCACAGCGAACACAGAGGGCACAGAGGCCTGCGGCGCCTGGCTCCTCAAAGTGAGACGGTGAGGCGGTGAGATAACTGATGAGGAAACCGAGTTTTATCAAGGGCTAAAGGAAGGACGAATACGGCAGACGGAAGACCTTGGAAGGCTGCGTCCACGATCCTCTCTTGTTCCGATCCTCGAGTTGGTGGACGCTCGGGCCTGCGGCGCTGAAGACGCCTGGGGACGGACCTCCGGAGGCCTGCATTTTTCGGATCGGAATCCCCTACCATCCATCCTTCTCACCGCCTCACCGCCTCGTTGTTAAATCAAGACGTCTTCTCCGCGCCTCCGCGCCTCTGCGGGTCGATGCTCTTTTTCTCCCGTCCTCCCGTCCTCCTGTTCATTCCTGCTTCGAAGGCCTCCCGTCTGCCGTCTTCCAAATCCGCAATCCCAAATCCCCAATCCCAAATGTCCTTGTCTCACCGCCTCATTGTGAAAGCCCCCTTCTCTCTGTGCGCTCTGGGCCCTCTGTGGTAAATCCCATTCCTTCCGAAATCCCCAATTTGTTGTCCCTAGTGTAGGATGTCTTTTCAGGGGGAGGCCTCATGCCCAGGCTCGAGTTCCGCGACCTCGTATTCAACGGCGGGGCGCCCGTGAACCTGACCATCGAAGCGGCCGAGTGCGCGGCCCTGTCGGGTCCGTCGGGCGGCGGCA
>JBJKRE010000347.1:0-7499 GCA_046704825.1 Acidobacteriota bacterium | reverse complement strand
AGACGCTCGACTCTTTTCCGATGTCCCCCTCCCGGCAGAACGGCGGGAGCAATCGGACCACGCCCGACGAGACGCCCTGGTAAGAGAATAGCCTACCGCGATCCGGCTCCTCAACCTTTAGGCCTCTATTGGAGTGCCGCCCGCCGCACTGCTCGCCTCCAGGAAGTACCCGAGGCGCACCCACTGCTGGACAAACGCCTCGCCAGCGTTGATAATCCTCACGTGGGGAGGACGTCGATCCCGCCGCCGGAAAATGCGATGCCCGATCCAGGCTCCGCTGGGTCCACGGGTACCAGCAGACGGCGTCCCGCCGGCAGGTTCGGCAGCTCGAACGATTGGAATGCCCCGGACTTTCCATGGCGCGGTCATTGGACGGCCTGTCCCTGAACGAAGGCACTCGGGTCCGGGAATCTTGACGCAGTGCATTTCGTACACAACTTTCAGAGAGGACCATATCATGCCTGAGTTTTATCCGAACAATTTTGGTGGCCTGCCGCCCGAATTGTCCTCGCTGGGCTCTTCGCGCTTCGTAGTCCTCTCTCTGCCCTACGAGGTGACCACCTCCTACGCCAAGGGTACCAAATTCGGTCCGAAGGCCATCATCGAGGCTTCGCGAAACATGGAACTCTACGACGAGGAAGTGGGGTTCGAACCCTCGGACGCGGGCATTCACACGACCGAAGACCTGCTGTTCCACGAGACCGCTCCCGAGGCCATGGTCACCACGGTGGAAGAAGCGGTCCTCCACTACCTGCGCATGGGAAAGTTCGTGGTCAGCCTGGGCGGAGAGCACGGGCTCTCCTATCCCGCCTTCAAGGCCCACAAGAAGGTCCACGGAAACATCGGAATAGTACAGATAGACGCCCACGGGGACCTCAGGGACGCCTACGAAGGGTCCCCCTACAACCACGCCTGCGTCATGCGGAGGATCGTAGGCGAGAGCGCCGGGACAGCCCAGATAGGCATCCGCAGTATTTCGTTGGAGGAGGCCGACTTCCTCCGCGAGCGCGCAGACTGGCCCGTCCTGTGGGCCCGCGAGTGCCAGCACGGCGACGCCTGGATGCGCCGGGCCATCGAAGCGCTCCCGGACAAAGTCTACCTGACGGTGGACGTGGATGGATTCGACCCCTCGCTTATCCCGTGCACGGGTACGCCCGAACCCGGCGGCCTGAGCTGGTATCCGGTCCTGGCGTTTCTGCGCCTGCTGTGCACCGAGCGAACGGTGGTGGGCGCCGACGTCATGGAACTCGCTCCGGACCGCACGCATTTTTCGGCCGACTTCATGGTGGCCAAACTGGTTTACAAGATCATGGCCTACGTGCAGGCCTCTGCCAGAAATGGTCGCTGATAGAGAGAGACCAGGCTACTCGGTCGTCGTCCCGGTCTACAACGAGGCGGACAACATCGAACGCCTTCTCCAGGAGATCTACCGTGCCGCCGCCACTCTCGACCGAAGTTTCGAAGTCGTCCTGGTCGACGACGGCAGCACCGACCGCTCGCTCGAAATCATGGTCTCGAGTCTGGAAAGTCACCCGGGGCTTCGCGTCCTGACCTTCGAGAAGAATGCCGGACAGAGCGCCGCACTCGCCGCGGGGTTCGACGCGGCTCGCGGCGATGTCTTCCTGACCATGGATGCGGACCTCCAGAATGATCCCGCAGATTTTACCCGCCTCCTCGAGGCCCTGAAGGGGTGCGACGTGGTCGTGGGATGGCGGCGGGTCAGGCACGACAGTCTGGTGAAACGGATCACCTCCAAGGTGGGGAACCGGATCCGTAACTGGCTTACGCACGAGGACATAGCCGACACGGGCTGCTCGCTCAAGGCTTTCCGCAGGGAAGCCGCCCGCGCCATCGTCCTCTTCGACGGCATGCACAGGTTCATGCCCACGCTGTGCCGGCTGCGAGGGTTCCGGGTGGCGCAGGTAGAGGTCGGCCACAGACCCCGGCTTTACGGCCGGACCAAGTACGGTGTCTTCGACAGGCTGAGGGTGACCGTTCCCGACCTGATGGCCGTTCGCTGGATGCAGAAACGCGCATTGACTTACAGCGTACGAGAGGTTGAACGCCCATGACCCTTCTGACCTGGCCACGCTTCTGGCTCGTGCTCGGATTCACCGCCCAGTTTGCCTTTTTCATGCGGTTCGTTGTGCAGTGGATCGCCAGCGAGCGGGAAAAGAGGAGCGTCGTCCCCGTGCAGTTCTGGTACTTCAGCCTGGCGGGGGGGCTCATGCTTCTGGCCTATTCGATCTACCGAAGGGATCCCGTCTTCATACTGGGGCAGAGCATGGGCCTCGTGATCTACAGCAGGAACCTCATCCTCATAGGGCGCCAAGAGCGCGCCGGACGGAAAGCCGAGGAATAGCCCGTGTCGAACAAGCGCCTGTTCTGGGTCCTTGCAGCCTGCCTCGCAGTATGGGCGGCATTCCTGCCCTTCAGGGGCGTGTGGGCCCCGGACGAGGCGCGCTACGCGGAGGTGAGCCGCGAGATGGCCCAGAGCGGCAACTGGCTCATCCCCAAGCTGAACGGCGCCCTTTATACCCAGAAGCCGCCCTTGTTCTTCGACCTGGTGCGCCTCGCCAGCCTGCCGGCAGGCACCGTGCACCCCTGGGCCGTCAAGATTCCCAGCCTCCTCGGCGGCATCCTGGCCCTCATGCTCGTCGGCCTGATCGGCTCGAAACTCATGGGGCCCAAGGGCGCCTGGCTGGCGCCGCTGATCCTGGGGTCCATGTTCAAATTCGCCTGGCAGGCACAGTTCGGCCAGATCGACATGCTGCTCACGGCGCTGGTGGTCGCCCAGGTCTATCTGGGACTCCGCGTGGCAGACGGCCGGACACGGCGGCTCCCCGGTATACTGTGGCTGGCCGCTCTGGGCACCTTGGGTGTCCTCGCCAAAGGCGCCGTGGGGTGCCTTCTTCCCTGGCTCGTACTCATGTGCTACCTGGCCGCTCGCCGCGACCGGCCCGGGCTGCGGAGGCTTGGCCTCCATTGGGTCGTCCCGGCCGTCATCCTGCTGTCGGCGCTGTGGCTTGTGACCGCGGGCCTCGTCGAGGGCTGGCACTATCCCTACGCCCTGCTCTTCCACCAGTCGCTTCAGCGCTATTTCGAGCCCTGGCACCACAAGGCGCCTTTTTACTATTACTTCGGCGTACTCTTCACAGATGGACTGCCTTACTCCCTGCTCCTGATTCCCGTGGGCTACCAAATCGTACGGAACCGTTCGTGGAGGCACCCTGACGTGCTTCTGCTCCTCGTGTGGATGGCGGTCTATCTCCTGTTCTTCTCTTTCTCGGAAGGAAAGCGCTCCGTCTATATCCTGCCCATCTTTCCCGCGATGGCGCTCCTGCTCGCACGCGGGATTTTAAAGGCGGACGGGCCAGGTGGAGCAAGAAGTGGATTCCAGTGGACCTTCCTGGTCCTCGCGGCAGTCTTTCTGGGCCTCGGAGGCTACGGCCTGGCTCAGGTACCCGCCCATTACCGGTCGGTCCGCGCACCCATTGCGGCCGGTGCGCTGCTGCTTGTAGCGGGCTGCCTCGTCGCCTTCCTTTCCATCAAAAGACGAAGGACTCCTCAGGGCGTCGCAACGATGGCCGCGTTCTCGCTGCTTTTCGTGCTGGTGACCGGTCTTCCCGTTGTCAGGGCCCTGGACCACGTGAAATCGCCCACCGCCCTGGCGGCCGAACTGGAACCGGTCCTCCAGGGCGGCGGGCGGCTGGGCGTCTACCCCACTCTCGTCCCGTCCGTGAATTTCTACGCCCGGACCACGACGCCCGTCTTCACCCGAGTGGAAAAACACCGAGCGGTCTCTTTCCTGCTTGCGGGACACGGGCGCCGCCTGCTTGTGCGCCAGGACGCCTGGCCGCATCTGCCAGCCGGAGCCCTCGTCCGGCTTCGCACGACCTTCATCGGCGACGACGCCTACTGGTTGCTGGCGCCCAGATCCCTTGACAGTCTTGGCAAAGGATCCGGCGGAGGCCCCCCTCGCCCGGGTCAGAGGTCCGAGGGACTTGGAAGATAGCGTTTCACGGTATCCAGAAGGTCGTGGAGCGTGAACGGCTTGACGAGATAGGCCTTGGCGCCGGCCTCCATGGCCGCCTTGCGGTCTTCGGCCCGCCCCTTGGCCGAGAGCACCACCACCGGCGGTGACGTTTCTCCATGACCGTTGAGCATCCTGAGCACCCCGATGCCCTCCAGGCCCGGCATCCTGAGATCCAGAAGCACGAGGTCCGGCGGATCGTCCCTGATGGCCTGCAGGACCTGCCTTCCATTTGAGGCGGTCTCCACGGTGTAGCCCTCGCCCGACAGGATGAATTCCACCAGTTCGATGATATCCGGGTTATCGTCGCAAACTAGAATTCTGGCCATGGCGGCGATTCTACGACCCCGTTCCGGTACGGTCAAGCGCGGCGTGCTCATCCGGAGTCCGGCATCAGTTCCTGAGAAGCCCCCACAGATCTCCCAGTGTATCCATGGGACCGAATTCGGACGCCATGTCGAGGAGGCGGAACAGGACCCTTCCCGTGACCCTGGCGTCGTCCAGCGCCCGGTGGCGGGCCTGGAAAGAGAATCCGAAGCGGTCGGCCAGGGCGTCCAGGCCCTTACTCTCGTCCTTGGGCAGGAGCCGCCGGGCCAGCTTGAGGGTGCACAGGCCGTCTTCCCCGATCCTCGGGTCCCCTCCCGCGACTCGCACTTCGTTTCTGAGAATTCGTCTGTCGAAGGGCAGGTTGTGCGCCACAAGAAGCCTTCCGTCCAGAAGGTCGGATACCTCGGGCCACACGTCTTCGAAACAGGGCATTCCGCGCAGGCTTCGGGGCTGGATACCCGTCAGGCGTACGACGAACGGCGATATGGTCGTCCCAGGATTAAGCAGGGTCTGAAATGCCTGGACTTCCCGATTCATCTTGAAACAGGCGATGCCGACCTCGATGGCCCGCTCGCCGGGGGCGAACCCGTTTGTCTCGAAATCCAGGACCGCGAACTCCAGGGACTCGAGTGGGACGTCCTCGGCGATTCCCTTCTTCTCCAAGGCGAACACCCGGCCGTCTCTGACCCCGAACCGCGGGTCCTTCCGCACGAGGGCTTCCAGCACGCGCCCGCCCAGGGGACTCCGCGACTGGAATAGCGCGTCCGCGGCGGGGCCGAGGCGCTGAGGCTCCCCCTCCCGCGTGATCATGTCGAACAGGCGGTCGAGCAGTGCCGCGTGCGCGTCCCTCGCGCTCATTACGCGCTTTCCCACAACACTGAGACGGGCCTGATCTCCAGGTCGCGCCGGGTCCACCGGGCCATGCGCCCAAGTTCTCCCTGGGGCGAGAGGTCCAGAACCCAGTCCAGATCGAGTTCGTCCAGCGTGTTGATCACCGAGACCCAGTCGGTCGCCGATTCGAGCGACACGAGCATCTCCCGCTTGAAGGCCCTGCCGCTCCGGACGGGTGCACCGTCCACGGGCGATATCAGTTCGCATGTGGGGGTGGCGGCGGGCACGGTCGACCACCATCCTTCCACCTCTCTCCTGGCGCGGTTCATATGGGGAGTGTGAAGGGGGATATCCAGCGGCACAGGCTGGACGGACAGGGCCCTCTTCGCCAGCCGCTGCATGGCTTCGCCGACCCTGTGCGAAGGGCCCGCAAACACGATCTGCCGGGTGTTGTTAACGTTCGAGACGAAGAGGCCCGCCAGCTCCCACTCGTCGAACGCCTCTTCCACTTCGTGCCGCGACAGGCCGGTGGCCACCGCCACCCCGAACCGCCCCGGGGGAAAATCACGGGCGTTGAAGGCGTTCACCCGATGAAGCCATCCGAGAGCAGACTGCACCGTTATGGAACGGGCGTGGACCGCCGCGGCGTAGAAGCCCAGGGAATACCCGCAGACCGCGGCGGGCGAACCGAACCTGGAACTCGCCATTTCGGCGCAGAGGCAGTCGTAGAGCACCATGACGCCGGGCGCCGTGAAGCGCTCGGAGATTTCTTCCTGCGGCGCCTGCGTCACCCATGTCTCGAAGCGGCTCTGAGTCAGGGCGTTATAGCCGCCCGCGATGCGCTTGAAGACCGGACTCCCCGTGAGATGGCGGGCCATCCCCTGCCGCTCGAAAAGCTGTCCGGGCATCATGATGCCGTAGCGCGCCGCGTCCTTCAAATTGACTCCCTCCTTGAACCATATTACCATTTTCACCTGGAGGCGCGAGACGATGAAATACCGTGAAGAACTCGCCAGACTGCCGCTGCTCAAGGGTCTTTCCGAAAGCGAGTTCTCTCTTCTCGCCGGCCGTTTTTCGGAGGAACAGTTCCCGGCAGGTACGACCATCGTGGAACAGGGCTACGGAGGCTTCAAGCTCTTCCTGTTGCTGGAGGGCCGGGTACGGGTTTACAGAACCATGAACGGTTCAAGGGTGCTGATCACCACGATCGAGGGTCCCGAAGCCTTCGGGGAATTGAGCATCATAGACGGTGCGCCCACCTCTGCGACAGTGGAGGCTGAGACCGATACCATCGCGCTGACGCTGGGCGGAAACGACTTCTACGAGATCCTGGACGGCTCGATTCAGTTGCAGGCAAAGATCTGGAAGAACCTCCTCAACCTTCTGTGTCAACGGCTCAGGTCCACGACCGATCAGGTCCAGGACTACTTCGCCATCAACAGGGCCCTTTGCGAAAATGAGAGCTTCCGAAGCTTCTACAAGCTTTTCTATTCCTGATGCCAAAAGTTAAATGGATTCGACTCACACTGCTGTTCTTCACCGCGGGCGTCGTGGTGGGCATATCACTCGGGCTTTTTCTGACGCGCAATATCCCTGAGGTCGACAGCCTGCAGTTCACCACGCCCCACCTCATGACCCGCATATACAGCAGGGACGGCCAGGTCCTCCAGGAGTACGGCGCCGAGAAGCGCACACTGGTGCAGTATGGGGACGTGTCCCCCAACTTCTTTCACGCCCTGATCGCCGTGGAGGACGCGGACTTCTACCACCACCACGGGGTATCCATCAAGGGTGCCTTCCGGGCGCTGATCAAGGACCTTCTGCACCTTTCGGCACGCCAGGGCGGGAGTACCCTGACCCAGCAGCTCGCGCGGCAGTACTTCCTCACGCCGCAAAAGACCATCCAGCGCAAGATCAAGGAGATGATCCTCGCAGTAAACATCGAGAGCCACTACACGAAGAACCAGATCCTGCAGATGTACGCGAACAAGGTCTGCTTCGGCAAGGGCTACTACGGCATCGAGGCCAGCTCGCGTTATTACTTCGGAAAGCCTTCCAGGGACCTCTCCATCCCCGAAGCGGCCGTCCTCGCCGGTGTCATACAGCGGCCGAGCTACTACTCGCCCACCAACCACCCCAGGCACGCCATGGAGCGGCGGAACTACGTGCTCTTCAGGATGTGGAAGACCGGCTACATCACTCGCCAGCAGTACGAAACATTCAGGAAGGAACCGCTGGGCCTCTATACGGAATCTGCCGAAGACCAGGGGCTCGCCGCCTACGTCACCGAGCGCATCCGGATGTACCT